>CAKKSE010000159.1 GCA_919903025.1 Nitrospiria bacterium
CATCCCGAGACCACAACATGCGGGGGATACCCACAGGAAAGCCGGAAGGACCCCTAAAATGTCGTGGCGCGTTCCGGAAAGTTGATTATACTGCCTGCCTGCAGCCGGCCTTGTCCGGAACATGCAGCCGTTGCGATGGAAGCCTGAAGAGAGAACGGGTCGGGAACCCCGGCCCTTCCTGGAGGAACAAGATGAAGGCCTTCTCTTTCAAGGGGGAGGACCGGGAGATCGAACTCAGGGAAGGAGAGATCGTTCTCGGGCGTTCATCCGAGTGCGGCGTACTTCTCGATTCGGAAACGGTCTCGAGAAAGCACGCCCGTGTTTCCATTCGGGAGGGGTCCGTCTTCATCGAGGACCTGGGGAGCCGGAACGGCACGTTCGTCAATGGGAAACAGGTTGTCGAGAAGGTTCAGATCAAGCCGGGAGACGCCGTCCAGTTCGGAGACGTAAGGTTCGAGTTGTTCCAAACACCGCCTGAGGAGGCCCGGACGGTCGTCATGTCCCAAGAGGCCGTACCTCAGCTATCCACAGAGCAGGCGCCCCGGCCGATCCCGCCGTCCCCTTCTGAGCCGCCCGTCCATCGCGTCCCACAACCCCCGCCCCCTCAGGCGGCCCCTTCCCCCTCCCATGAGCCCCGGTCCCAGCCGGCTCCGCCGTTGCATACGCCGGAGGGCGAGCCGCGGTTCGCCTCGCTCGGCAAGCGCGCGCTGGCCCAGATCATCGACGGGCTTGTGGCGTTCGGGGTCTTCTTCTTAGCGGGCATGCAGATCGCGCCGCGATTCGGGGGGCGAACGGAGGCTGGATTCGATCTGACGGGTACGCCGGCGCTCGTGGTCATCGCCGTCGTGACAGCGATTCTGTTCGTCTATTTCGTCCTGCTTGAAGGCACCCTCGGCGCAACGCTCGGCAAGCTCACCGCCGGGATCCGCGTGCGAAGCGTGGACGGCGGCCGGGCCGGGATCGGCGCGTCGCTCGTGCGCAATCTCCTGAGAATCATCGACGGGATCGCGGTCTACCTGGTGGGCGCGGTCGTGATGTTGTTGACCAAACGCAAACAGCGCCTCGGCGATCTCGCGGCCCGCACCGTCGTCGTTGAGCACAATTGGGGCGGGGCCGTGCGGGTCGTCGGCCTGTTCATGGCGATTGCAGTCGCGGTAGGCGGCGTGGTTGGAGGCTTCCTGGCCGCTCCAGCCATGCAGGCCAAGCCGTCTCCGGCGGAAGAGCGGGTCTCCAGGCGGGCGGACCAGAAGGCGCCGGCGGGGCCGGGCTCCACCTACGGCAAGGAGGCCCAGCCGGAAGCCGCCCGGGGTGCCATGATAGCGGCCGCGGCGATGACCAGCGAGATCTCCGCCGAGCACGAACCGCTGGCCGCCGCCGAAAGCTTCGCCGCCCGCCGGCGACCGCTCTACTTGGCGTTCAAGGCCGTCCACCTGCCGCCCAACACAGTGATCAAGGGCGTTCTCATCGCCGAAGACGTGGGAAACGCCGCGCCGCCGAACTCGCGCCTCGCCGAAACGAGCGTGACGGCGGCTGGAGGGGGGAGCGTGCCCGGGCACTTCGAGTTTACGCTGAATCCGGCCTGGGTGCCGGGCCGCTACCGGGTCGATCTTTCCATCAACGACCGCCCGGCCCAATCCGTGAGGTTTGCGGTCACACCGTAGGCCGGACCGCATGGCGGGCCGAAGAAGGTCTGCTCCCTCTCCCTCCGGGAGAGGGATGGGTGGGGATGGGACTGGCCTCGGCAGAATCCCCACCCATCCTGACCTTTCCCTGTCCGCGGTCCGCCGCCGGCGGATCCCTGAAGAGGAAGATAAAACAGCCCGGCTCCCCTTGAAATCCCCCTCCCTGTTCGCTACAGTTTCCCCATCGTCTCCATAGCACGCTGTTGAAAAACACCTTTGGCTCCCTCTCCCTCTGGGAGAGGGCTGGGGTGAGGGCCAATAAGATCAACGGGTTGCCTAACCCTCTCACCCTTTCCCTCTCCCCCTGCCGGGGGGAGAGGGGACTTTTTCAACAGCCCCATAGGTTCCATTAGGCCCCGATCCGATCGGGGAGGCCGCAACCCGGGAGCCCCTCCATGCACCCGAGACAGCAAGACAAGACTGCCGTGCTCCTGCAAGCCGACTCGTTCCCGAAGAGCGCCCACGCCCCTCTGCGCCCTCTCCGCTCCATATTCAAGGAGAAACCAGGAAAGAGGCGCCTTCTCATCGGAATTCCCGCGGCACTCGGCGCTTGTCTGGGTTTCGGCGCCGTCGCCTGGGCGGACGACGAGGCGGTATTCAAGACCGCGAAACAGTACACGGTCAAAGTGCGGACGCAGGTCTCGGTCCCTTTTTCCGGCGACAAGAAGGGTGCCTGGATAGGAGCCGGCTTCCTCGTGGACAAGGATAGAGGGTGGATCGTCACGAACGCCCATGTCGCCACCCGCTCGCATTCGGTTGTCCGCGTGGCTTTTCACGACGGGGAGTACGTTCCGGTTCGAAAGGTCTTTGTGGACCCCTACGTCGATCTGGCCGTCCTCGAACTGCCCGAGCAGGCTCGACATCCCGCGATGGCGGGGGCCCAGCTAGATTGCCGGTCCGTGCCCGATGTGGGGCATCCGGTCGGCGCCTTCGGCCACCCCTGGCGCCTGCACTTCACCGGCACGCGCGGGATCGTTTCCGGCAGAACAGCCAAGTACGAGGGGATGATCGAAATGATCCAGGCGGACGCGCCCATGGATCCGGGCAACTCCGGCGGGCCTCTCGTCAGCCTTAAGACCGGGAAGGTTGTCGGAATCAACACCGCAAGGAGGCGGAACAGCCAGGGCACCAATTTCGCGGTCCCCATATCCCAAGCATGCCGCGTTCTGGACCTGCTTCGCGCGAACGCCGATCCCTCGCCGCCAGACCTTCCCGTGAGCTTTCTTCACGATCCCGAAGAGCCTCGCAAGCTTGTCGTCGCCAAAGTGCACGAAGACGAGCCGACGCTGGGGCTCCGCGAGGGAGACGTGATCGTGGGCATCGCGGGCGAGGAAATGAAGATCGCGAACAGAGGCCACCTGCTCCATGCCCTCCGGGGGCGGGGCAAGAGCGTTCAACTCCGCGTCCAGCGCGGAGGGGAAGAGGCGGTCGTGCCCGTGGAGCTGAAGCCGGCGGCGCGGATGACCGAGCGGCGCGGCGTGCAGGCCAGCGGGATGCTTCTCGCTCCGTTTCCGCACCGCGGCCTTGGCGGAATCCTGCGGAAGCGGAGTTCCCTGGTTGTCCACGACGTGGAAGGCGGGTCCGAGGCGCAGTCGGAGTATGTCGATGGCATGGACGTCCTCGTTTCGGTGGATGGAGCCGAGGTTGATACGATGGATGATCTCTACGGACGCCTCAAGGGGGCGGCGGGGAGGAAGGTCCTCTTCAAGTTCATCCGGCTCGATCCCCTCAACCCGGACCTCTTTTCGTACACCGAGGCCAGGCTGCCGATCGCGGACCTGCGCTGGATCGGCCCGAGCCAGTGATAGAGCCAAGAATGGGCCGGTAAGGAATGAGGACCCTTCTTCGTTCCGGCTGATATAGATCGTTTTGGGGGGCTTGCCAATGAATGGCCGACAGAAGGCAATTCTAATAATCTCTGTTCTGGTACTCCTTTTGATGTTTCTCTTTCCACCCTTTTACGCGCAACCGGGCGGCGGATATGCAATAAATATGGGGTATGGGTTCTTGCTCATGCCGCCAAGCAACGTTGCCACGGTCAACCTCCCACAACTGGCAATGCAATGGTTGGTCGTCATCGCCATAGCGGGTGTTGCATGGCTGTTAGTCGGCAACAAGAGCCGCGCGTCCCAATCGCAAGGCGCCCAGGCGGGCGATACGCCAGGAAGAGAGGCATTCCCCGGGGTCCAGCCTCCGCGCGGACATGAGGAGGAGCACGTCGCTGTCACCGGAATGGAAGGCAAGCCAACGCCCACCTTGTCGGCGGAACCTTTGCAGCCCGATCCGCAATCGACACGAGCATCGTCCGCAGGGCCTGCCACCGCGAGAACCGCATGGGCTATAAGTTGGCCTATTGGTGATTGCCTTGGCAATTGTCGGAATAACCAATGAATTGGATCGCCGCCGGGCCGGCGATCGTGAGAGCCGTCCCGTGCCGACGATCTCCGTGAGGGAGGCCCTCGGTTCGCGTTCGGACATTCCAGCTAGTAAAGCGGGGACTTCGACAAGTCGATGGAGGGAGGCCCTCGATTCGCGTTCGGACATTCCAGCATCCGAGGCGATGCGGCGCAAGGCGCTCACGGATGCCAACGAGATGCTCCGTGCGGAGAGTGACCCCAAGATGCGTCTCACCTTGGCCGCAACAATGTTTCTTGGCTTCTTCCTGGTAAATACGAAGGAACGCTCTGCGTTTTGCCGTGAACAAGGAATTGACATTTCATCATTTGTATCGGCGTTTAAACGGCACCACTCCGGCGAATTGGCGAGGGTGCGCTCGGTATTGGCTAGTGCCAAGATCCGTGGAGACAGTGTGCACAGGATCACAAGGCCGCAATTGCGTCAGGTGGCTGAACAGGACATGAATGCCATGGCCTCCTTATATTCAACGTCGCCAAAAGGGGCTTGCCAATGGTTGGCCGCAAATGCAGAAGTATTTGCGGCAGGAATGCACATCTCGAAAAGCGCACCTGTTGTCTACCAAGTACTCATGCTGAGCCCACAATCATGATGTTGGAGGGTCTTGACGATGATGCGCGAGAGTAGACAACAGGTGTGGAGCGGCGGCAATGGGCTTGCAGGGTTGCTCAGAGGCATTGTTGTGAGCGTGTCCGCAGGCCTTGGTGTTGTTCATTTGCAGGCGCGACAAGCGGTCTGCCTTTGAGGGCCAACAGAAGGAGGTCACTCTGCATTCCGCTCGATAGCAGGCGGGGGGGGAACGGGACAATCATGAATCCAGCACTGAGATTTGCGGTTCGGGCTGTAGCTGTTCTTGTGCTGGTTTGGGCCGCGCCATCCGCGGCCGAAATC
>CAKKSE010000160.1:0-3929 GCA_919903025.1 Nitrospiria bacterium
GACGCAAGGACCTTGGCCAGCTCTCTGCCAATCCCCGAAGATGCTCCGACAACGACGGCCGTTTTCATGATCCCATCCAGGGGGTACGCTCTCCCAAGATAGCGCCGCCTAACTCGAAGCTAAACGGCGGCCCGCTTGCGGGCCGTCCGCTTTGAGCGAGCTGTTATGCGTGTGGCGGAAGCGGCGAGCGTTAGCAGACCACGCAGAGCCTCGTTGACTGCTTCCGAGGATGGAAATGCCTTGGCGAGTGCCGGATCGAGCAGGACCACTGCGGTGCCTTTGACAACCTCTTTGTAGAACTTGCCGCGTTCGAGTTTTGCGAAGTCGGACCGCTTGTACTCAGCACGCATTTCGTCTTCAACCTTCTTCATAGAGTTTCCTTTCGGCACGAGTGACTCGTCGTGCAGTGATGATGCGAATCGCGCTTGGGCGGTATGTGTGTGAGACTGCGAGCAGCCGCCCAAGGCTCGACAGTCCGAAAGTGATGTAGCGCGACTCACCCTCGGAATGGTCCGGATCTGGACCAGAAACCGCGAGCTGATCGAGGAACACCGACCCAGCTTCGTCGAACGATACGCCGTGCTTGCGCACATTGGAGGCAGCCTTCTCCGCATCCCATTCGAACTTCAGCATCGCAGGTGCTCCGGTTTACTGCGCCTAACGCTCAGCATCAGCGGCGGCGCGGAGCGCCGTCCGCTGCATGCTGTTGTTAGACAGCCGCTTCGACTGACCTCCTCTTTGTGCGACTAAGAATCAGATCACAGCCGACTTCTTGGGCTGCGGCCCGGAGCTGACATGCGGCGCAAGCTTGTCCCACTCGCTCGACGCCACGCAGTACAGGCAAAAGTCGCCGTGGTCGTAGATCGAACAGTTCATCGGGCCGCGCTTATCCTTATGCACGTAGGCTCCGACAAAGGGCGTCTGGGTCGGCCTCACCGGTCTGGTGAGCACCCACGTGATGCCATCTGCGCCGTTCTTGCCCATGAGCAGACTGTCGCGCTCCCACTCGTTCTGTTCCAGCATGTCAACGCCAAAGAGCTTCGGCACGCTCAACAGGGGGTGCACGGTGCGCTGGAAACCCCCAGGCTTCTCGCCCGGCATCATCATCGGTCCGGAGCCCATGCCGATATACTTTGTCACGCCGGCAGCCTTCATGGCGTTCCAGACGTGCGGGAGGTTGTGCGTCTTCGGACGCGTCTTCCTGTCGTCGCCGAGCGCCGAGATGACGCCATCGCAGCCCGCAAACGCCGTTTTCAACTTCTCCTCTTCATCTAGCTGCGCCTCAACCACCGTAGTCGTCGGCTGCACGTCTTTGAACTTGTGCGGCGACCGCGTGACCACCACCACCTCGACACCGATCTCCTCGGCCCGGGCGAGGATCCCCTTGCCGTAGGTTCCGCTGGCGCCGATGATCGCCACCTTAACGGGCTTCGCAATGGTCGTGCTCATGACTGCTTACCAATCATGCCTGTAGGTCGCCTCATAGTCCTAGTCTGTCTAACACCAATTAGATTGATCCGCATAAGATGCGGATCTGCGGTTTCCTGCCCGCGTAGGACGCCATGCGAATTTCCGCAGAGGGCCCAGGTAGTCGGCGTAGCACCAGTGTTGGGCGCAACCTGCCGACCGCTTGGTCGGTCTGCGGGAAGGAGAGAAGCGCAATCTGGCCGCTTCGGATCATCGAAAGGCTTCTTTGATGTCGGCCAGAGTGTACGGCGCTTCTTCCTCCTCCATCCCCTTCATAGCGGACGCCAGGGAAAACGCCGACCACGCGGCTTCGTCCTCCCGCACCGCTTGTTCCCGCCTGCGAGATTGGAGAAACTCGACGAAATCCAGAACTTCTCTCTGAGCCGACACAGGCAGGGACTTCAGGTGTTGGAGAATGGCCTCAGTTGTCGTCATGACGATCACCTCCCGCCCTTACAATACCACTCGGACCGGGGCCTCTCAAGGGCGGAATGATCGATCCGCAGGCGAGTCTACTGCCCATTCAGGCACGCTTCGTAGGCCGCGACGTCTTCGGCCGAGCCGATGACGAGGGGGACCCGCTGGTGGAGCTCCGTGGGGACGATGTCGAGGATCCGCTCCCGGCCCGTCGAGGCGCGGCCGCCGGCGTTTTCCACGATCATCGCCATGGGGCTCGCCTCGTAGAGGAGGCGGAGCTTCCCGCTCGGGTTCTTCTTGTCGCCGGGGTAGAGGAAGATCCCTCCCTTGAGGAGGTTCCTGTGGAAGTCGGCCACGAGCGTCCCCACGTACCGGGCGCTCGTCCCCTCCTCACCCTTGCGCGACTCCACGTACCGCCGCGTCCCCTCGTCCCAGTTCGGGGCGTTAGCCTCGTTCACGGAGTAGATCTTCCCCTTCGCGGGAATCCGGATGTTCTCGTGCGACAGGAGGAACTCGCCCACCGTGGGATCGAGCGTGAACCCGTGGACGCCAGCGTTCTTCGTCGTGTAGACCAGCATCGTCGAGGAGCCGTAGATCACGTACCCCGCGCAGACCTGTTCCCGCCCCGGCTGGAGGAAGTCGGCCAGGTTCGCGCTCGGTCCGTCGCCCTTTCGGCGGTAGACGGCGAAGATCGTCCCGATCGCCACGTTCACGTCGATGTTCGAAGAGCCGTCGAGCGGGTCGAAGACGAGGACGTAGTTCCCGCGCGGATACCCCTCGGGGACGTGGTAGATCTTCTCCATCTCCTCGGAGGCGAGGGCCGCCACGCGCCCCGTGTGCTCCACGTGCTTGAGGACGGTGGCGTTCGCCATCTCGTCGAGCTTCTGGACCGCCTCCCCCTGCACGTTCGTCTCGCCCGTGAGGCCCAGGATCTTGGCGAGTCCGGCCTTGTTCACTTCGCGCGAGATGAGCTTCCCCACGAGCGTGATGTCGGTCAGGAGCTCCGTGAACGCCCCCGACGCGCCGGGATGTTTTCGTTCCTCTTCGAGCAGAAAACGGGTGAGCGTCGTGCCGATCTCCATGAGGCCTCCGGGAATGGGCGAGGGGAAGCGGATGGTAGTTTAGGAAAGGGGGAGGGGGATGTCAACCGGAGGAAGCCAGCAGGACTTTCCCCCAATTTTTTCTGGTTACGAACAGTACCAGTTGGGCCAAGGAGCTTTTGGGGGGCGGGGGAGAAGGGCGGGGGGGGAAGCGCAAGAGGGCGGGCTATCTGACGAAGCGCTGAAGGCTAGAGATGGCCTCTACGAACGCGGGACCCGCTACGTCAACCGTGGCATCCTCGCCCAGAACGGGGTCGATGACGACGGACTTGATTTCCGCCTCCTTGACGCCGCTCTTGCCAATCAGCATGTTCACGGCCTGGCGGACGTCCTCGTCGGTCGACAGGACGACTTCAATGCCGAACTCGCGGCGGACGGCTTCGCGCAGGGCTTTGAGTGAGAGGGATATATGCATGGTTCAGAGTTCAGAGTTCATAGTTCAAAGTTCAAAGTTCAGAGTTCAGAGTTCAGAGTTCAGAATTGCAAGCCTGAGTCCGGGCCTATCTTTCACTCCGCACTCCCCACTCCGAACTGTGTTTGGATTTCTGGAGGCGCCGAGCGGACTTGAACCGCTGAATCGCAGTTTTGCAGACTGCTCCCTTAGCCACTTGGGTACGGCGCCGTGAAATCGGTTTATCGCATGGGCCGGCCCCCGTGCCTGCCCAGACACGTAGGGGCGTATTGCAATACGCCCCTACAATGCGTCTCTGGAGCGGGAGACGGGATTTGAACCCGCGACTTCAACCTTGGCAAGGTTGCACTCTACCACTGAGTTACTCCCGCGTCGAATAAACCAGGGAAGGAAAATCGGAATTCACAACGCGGGCCGAAATATAACAAAGCCCCCGCGGAGTGTCAAACGGAAACTCCCCCAACAACCTATTGGCAAATAAGGAAAAGTTTTGACTCCCCGAGCGGCTTTCCCCTATCATGCGCGAACTTTTC
>CAKKSE010000160.1:4029-19859 GCA_919903025.1 Nitrospiria bacterium
CCCGTTCACAAGCTCTTCTACATGGGGCCCATGTTCCGCCACGAGCGTCCCCAGGCGGGGCGTCTCCGCCAGTTTCACCAGATCGGCGTCGAGGTTCTGGGCCCTTCCGGCCCGGCCGTTGACGTGGAAGTCATCTCCCTTCTGACCGACCTCCTGGACGCGCTGGAGGTCCGCGGGGGGTCGCTCCTCCTCAACTCGATCGGCTGTCCCGTCTGCCGGCCGGACTACATCGCGACCCTCCGCGCCTTCCTGGAGGAACGCACCGGCCGCCTCTGCGAAAACTGCCGGCGGCGGATCGCTTCGAACACGCTCCGCGTCCTGGATTGCAAGGTCCCGGCCTGCCGCGAGGCAACCGAAGAGGCCCCGGCCTTTCCCGAGCATCTCTGCCCGGCCTGCGACAGCCACTTCGACGCCGTCCAGCGGGGCTTGACCGATCTCGGCATCGGCTTCGTCCAAGCGCCCCGCCTTGTCCGCGGCCTCGACTACTACACGCGGACGACGTTCGAGTGGGTCACCGACCGCCTGGGGGCCCAGAACACCGTCGCGGCCGGCGGACGCTACGACGGCCTCGTCCGCTCCATGGGAGGACCGGACGTGCCCGGGAGCGGCTGGGCCGTAGGTGTCGAACGGCTCGCATCCCTCTGCGAGGGACCCGCTTCCCCGCCGTGCCCCCTCGTCTACTTCGCCCTGCTGGGAGAAGAGGCGGAGCGCCTGGCCGATCCCGTCGTCAGAAGAATGCGAAGAGGCGGAATCCGGGTCGAGCGGGACCTCATGGGCGGGAGTCTCAAGAGCCAGCTCCGCCGGGCCGACAAGGCCTGCGCGTCCCTCGTCGTCATCATCGGCGACGAGGAGATCAAGCGCGGCTCAGCCGTCGTCCGTGACATGAACGAGAAGACGCAGGCCGAGTCTGCACTCTCCGATCTTCCGGAAACCGTCGCGCAACGCCTTCGGCAATCTGCTTCCAGCCAGTGACAAGGAAGTCCTTCTACCTCCATCCCGCATGGCTCGCCTTCGTCACGGGCGCGGCCGGCATCGTTCTCGTGATCGAAGCGGCCTCGCGCTTCGGGGGCGAGACAGCCCCTTCACCGTTCGACGCCTTCGCCCGAGACGCGTCCCCGCTCCTCCTTCAGGTTCTCGGCGTGCTCTTCACGGCGATCTTCATGGCCGGTTCCTTTCTCGTCTATCTCGCCATCCGGAGATATGGCCGAACTCCAGGTTGCGCCGTCGAGGCCCCGTGGGGACTGCGCGTCGCGTACGCCGTCTTCATCCACTGGCTCGCCATCGGCGTGATCGGGGGCGTCCTGATCGCCCCCCTCCTCCGGAGCGCGGGCGTTGATTCGATACTTATTGTCCTCGCGTACTACGTTCTCCATGCCGGCGTGGGGATCGCCTTGATCCACGGATGGGCGGCCGGACCTAGCGGCGTCGGTCTCCGAAAACTTTTCGGAACCGTCGTTCCGGCCGGGACCGCTCTGCTTCGCTGGGGCCTCGGGGGATGGACGGCCGCCGTCCCGATCGTCTTCCTCCTGGGACTCATTTCCCTCCTCCTTCCGGAGGAGTTCCGCAGATCGACGAACCCCCTGCTTCTCCCCATCGCAAAGTCCGAAGGGCTCATGGTCCCTGTCCTTTTCCTCTTCGCGTCCGGAATCGGGCCTCTCTTCGAGGAATTCTTCTTCCGCGGATTCGTGTTCGCCTCGCTTCGGACCCGTCTCGGCTTCGCCGCCGCGTGCGCCGTCTCTTCCATCGCATTCTCCGCCATCCATCTCGATCCCGGATCGCTTCTTCCGCTCATGGGCCTGGGCGTCGTCCTCGCCTACGCCTACGAAAAGAGCGGTTCCCTCTGGCCCCCGGTGGCCATCCACGGTCTGTGGAACGCCGTCACATTCATCGGCCTCCGCCTTTTTGGATCAGACTAGCAAGGAGGGAAATTGGATATCTGGACGCTCTTCATCGGATTTGTTCTGGGCATCATCGAAGGGGTCACGGAGTTCCTTCCGGTCTCTTCGACGGGACACCTGATCCTCGCGGGCGACCTTCTCGGGTTCAACGACAACCGGGCGAAGACGTTCGAGATCGCCATCCAGCTCGGCGCAATCCTGGCGATCCTCTGGCTCTATCGGGACCGGATCCGCGAGAACATCTCCGGGCTCTCCCTCGGCCGGGCCGCGCGTGATTTCTGGCTCAACCTCGGAATAGCCTTCGTTCCAGCCGCGGCCGTCGGGTTCCTCGCCCACAAGTGGATCAAAGCATACCTCTTCAATCCCGTGACCGTGGCGGCCGCCCTCGTCGCGGGCGGAATCGCGATTCTCGTGATCGAACGTCTCGTCCGCCCGGGAACCACGTCGGAGGTGGAGAACGTGACCCCGGGCCAGGCGCTCAAGATCGGCGCGGCCCAGTGCCTCGCCCTCTTTCCAGGCGTCTCCCGCGCCGGCGCGACAATCATGGGAGGACTGGTCTTCGGCCTCTCCCGGAAGGCGGCGACGGAGTTCTCCTTCTTCCTGGCGATCCCGACGATGTTCGCCGCCGTCGGGTACGACCTGTTCAAGAACAGGGCATTCATCTCGTCCGCCGACCTTCCGCTCTTCGCCGTCGGCTTCGTCACGGCCTTTGTCTCGGCCCTCGTCGTCGTCCGGGCCTTCGTCGGATTCGTCTCCCGCCGCGACTTCACACCGTTCGCCGTCTACCGGATCGTCTTCGGACTGCTGGTCCTCGCGTATTACGGAATGCGAGGCTGGGCGTTCTAGCCAGCCTACTTTCTCCAAAACCTCTCATCTCCCTGGCCGGCACGCTGATATTCGGCTTCGAGGCTTCGGTCGGGGCTTCGTCGGCTTCGGGGACTCGGCTTCGGGGACGCTCGGCTTCGGCTTCGGGCTTCTGGGACTTCGGGCTTCGTTCGGGCTTCGGCTTCGGCTTCGGGATCGCTTCGTCGCTTCGGGGACGTTGTAAAGTATGTCAAGTTGTGGTAGATTTCGATCATGCCCAGGCAGGCGAGGCTGGATGCGCCGGGAGTTTTGCATCATGTGATAGCGCGGGGGATCGAGCGGGGCGTCGTGTTTCGGGACGACGCCGACCGGGAGGACTTCGTTCGAAGGCTTGCGCAGGCGGCCGGCTCGGGCGCGATCGTTGTCTACGCCTGGGCGCTTCTGCCCAACCATTTTCACCTTCTCGTCCGCTCCGGGAAGGCTCCTCTGTCGCGCGTCATGAGGTCGCTTCTCACGGGGTACGCGGGGCGTTTCAATCGCCGCCACCGCCGCGTTGGGCATCTGTTCCAGAACCGTTACAAATCGGTGGTCTGCGAGGATGAGCCGTATTTCATGGAACTTGTCCGGTATCTTCATCTCAATCCGCTTCGGGCCGGGATCGTGAAGGACCTGGGACAGCTTGACCGGTATGCCTACGCGGGCCATTCGGCCCTGGTGGGGCGGCTGGTCCGTCCCAGGCAGGATACGGCTGAGGTGTTGGGGCGGTTTGGAGGTCGGATGGGCCGGGCGCGGGAACGGTACCGGATGTTCGTTCAGGAAGGGATTCGCCAGGGCCGCAGGCCAGATCTGATGGGGGGCGGGCTTGTCCGAAGCATGGGGGGCTGGAAAGCGGTTTCGGAGATTCGCCGGGGGCGGGAGGCGTATTCGGCAGACGAGCGTGTTCTTGGGTCATCCCGGTTTGTGGAGCGGCTTCTCAAGGAAGCGGAAGAAACCGAGCCGCGAGTCAGACCGACGGTCGGTTTAGCGACGCTGGGGCGGCGGATTGCCCGCAAGATGGGCTTGACATGGGAGGCGCTTTCGGGACGGGGGAGATCGCGGGAACAATCGCGCGCGCGGTCGGTTCTGGCCTATGTCTGGGTGCGGCACCTGGGGGGAAGCGGCCGGGAGCTTTCTAGAGCGCTGGGTGTGAGTCCGCAGGCGGTTTCCCTGGCGGCGCGCCGGGCGGAGGAGGAGGGAATCCCTGACCGAGGCGACCTTGAGCGGTGGTGCCGGGCATAACTTGACAAACTTTACAACGTCCCCAAACTCAAACTAACCACAACGTAGCCGATACCCGATGTTCGTTAGTTCATCGAGACCGTAACGCATCGAATAGCGGCTTAGTTGCGATCCAGACTCCCGCGACTGCTTCCAGAATTCTCGGAGTCTCGACGATAGGGCACTCACGATATGGAAAGGTTGCTCCAATCCGAAACTCGATATTGGACTTCTTTTTCGAGAGTACTTCATATGCCGCATGGAGCCACTGGGTCTGTCCTTTTGTCGCTCCTCGCCCACCCTTTCTGGCCGTACCAATGCTAAACCTCAAAATGGCATCCTCTACCGCCTTCTGGCGTTTCAAGAAATGCCGCTGGTGGACTTCCACCCAGGGCCCCTGTATTCCCAGTATGTCATCTTTCTTGAAGTGGCGGAGCCGAGCCCGCATATCTTGATCGATCCGCAATAGCATCTGCTCAAAATGCTCTTTCCCACGCCTCAGCAGGGCACGCTTTAGTTCTCCCTTGATCCCATTAGGTATAATCGCCACAACGACAACATCGTCCCGGCGAATGGCGAGCGTGAGATGAGGAAATGACGTATGTTTTCCGTTACGGAACCCTTTGAGATACACAAGATCCCAGACCGCGCTCCCCTGCTTACCTGTAATCTTCTTGCGGCCCATCTTACGACCCCCGTCCGGACTACGATCGATCTTCATTTCCTGGAGCAGATTCTTGTTCTCGCGCAACCCAGCCATAGCAAGATTCAGCAGTCGCTTGGCCTCTTTATAATCGTATGGCTGATCGTCGCCAAAATGAATGCCGGAGAACTGAGTCATCGCACCCTCCAGCGGTTTCTTTTCATCGATCATCCGTCGCTCTGCCACTTCCATATATTCAACCAGGCCTCTTGCCCAAAGCGAATGCCGAATATTCGGTTCAGTCAGCCAGGAGTACAGGGAACGCCATTCCAGGAAATGAGTGGGAGGCGTGCCCGAGTACCGCGTCCTCCCCGTCTTTATCTTCACAGCGATAGCCAGCATGTGAATGTCATCGTCCTTCAATCCCATTCGCCTTCTTGCGGTCTCGCGGTGCCTGGCAAGCTGTTGCATGCTGACAGTCCCCGCCGCTTTGCTCTCGATAAGAAGAGCCCATTCATCCGGCACATAGATGCAGGCATCTGGGATACCCTTCTTTTCGTCCTCTTCCTCGTCAACTTTCTCTGGCGCCTCGACGCCGTCTGGCCAACGTTGCTCAATAATCCGGACTTGCTTCTTCCCTCGTAGCGGCAAGGTCTTCACCCATTTCTGCAGAAACTGTCCCAACAACCTGCGATCTCGATCCAAGCAGGTAACAAGTGCGTGTGTGAGGCGGTTCTCGTGGCCTTGATACTGGTCGAAGATGTTTCTCACCGCTGCAAGCCCTCTATGGGCGGGACAGGGATATTGCTGGTTCTGCTAGGCTGTTCGCCAGGAGTTTGTGAACGGCGGGGGGGACGTTGTTTCCTACATTGCATAACTGCATTCGCTCATTCCCCTTCGCAACCGTCCGTCTTACGACCGCCCGTGCATGACCCGGGGCTGTGATAGGGCGGCTCCTCCTTTCACGTATGGCTCTTTCATCCCCTACTCTATGCCCCCCCGACTTGTCGGGGCGCACGCAACGTCCCCCATGGCCGCCATGGCCGTTCCCCATGGCCATCCTGGGAAGCGTCGAGACACCCTTCTCTCTTAAGGACGGGAGCCGGCTCGACGGCCAGCTCAGCCGGACCGGCGTCTTCCTCTACGAGAGCGGGGCGTTCGGAACAATCCACCAGGTGGACCTGACGGTCTAGCCAGAGCCTCCGATCCAGACAAGCTCCCTACGGTCTGAAGACGTGCACTTTCAGGTCTTTGATCGGCTTGGAATGCTTCCCATTGCTCGTGCATAGGGTGAGGTTATTCTCCGCGGCCGTCGCGGCGATGAGCGCATCCCCCGCCCGGAGTCCGTGGGACAGGGTATGCTCCTCGACATACACTGCCGCGCGGTGTCCGATATTTTCGGTGAGCGGCAGAACCTGAAAACCGAAATCCCTCAGAAAGCTCTTTGTGTAGTCATGTTGCCGTCTGTCCGCGGCGCTCTGAAGCAGTTCCATGTACGTTTGGACCGACAGGAATCGCTCCGCCTCGCCCTCGACCAGCCGCGCCGCCTTGGTATTGCCCCGCTGGATCCAGATGAAGATGTCCGTATCAAAGATCACGGTATCGGCCGCCCCGGAGCCTGTCTATCTCCCGCTCGACCGATCCCCCGCCCCTTCGCATGCCGAAGAAGGGATGATCCGCGACCTTGCCTCGCCGGCCTCCGGCCCGCGCGGTGATCACGCCCTTCGGTTTGCCGTGGTACAGGATATCGACCGTCTCGTTCCTCTCCAGCGCTTTCAGGACGTCCTTCATCCGGTACCTGAGATCGAGAATCGTCGCCTTCACGGCCGCCTCCAGATTCTGTATAGTTTTACTATACATAACGAGCATACGGACGTCAACAGCCCCGCAGAGCATCAATCATCGAACGCCGAGACCGGCGAGATGCGGCAGACGCCCGTAAAGACCGGGGATTCCGAAACCTTCTTCGGTCCTGGCGCCTTCACGTCGTACCCCAGGAAGCCGAAAGGAAGCCGAAAGCCGAAAACCGAAGGAAAGCCGAAAGAAGCCGAAAGAGCCGAAAGGAGCCGAAAGGGAGCCGAAAGGGGACGTTGCTAGTTTTGCTAAGATATTCGCCAAGGCTTTTTGGGGACTGCTTCCGACGACGCATTCTGGCGGAGGGGCCAGCGAGCAAAGGGAATGCGCGGGCACGCGGAACACCCGCAAAGGGGATGAAGAGCGCGGTTCTGAGATGTACGATGACCGCATCGTTCCGGGCTCCCGGGGGGGATGGGGCCTCAAGCTCCGACTGGATATCTTTGATGGAAACCTACCAGAAACCCGCGTTTCGATCAATGCGACTGGCGCGTTCATTTGGCCAATACCCCCTTCACCATGCCGTTCACCCTGCCCCCTCACCCTGTCCCTCTCCCCATGGCGGGGGGAGAGGGGATTTTCTCAACAGTCTTCTACCACACCGGTGTGACAGATGGGGTCACGGGTGGTTTAGGGACCACTGGCGGGGATCGGAACAGTAAAGACCAGGAGACGGGACTTTCGTAACGTCGCGGGGGGCTGTCCTTTTGGCCCGGTATCCGCGACGAGCGAATGTCGGCCGCTCCGGGCGCGTCCGAACGCCGCGTTGCCTTTGTTCTATGCGGCCCGGCGCTTTTCTAGCACTATGCTCAGGTGTAATCCGACCGCGCGGGCGATGCGATCAAGAAGAGGCAGACTCGGAATCCCGCCGCGGCACCCTTCCAGGCGGGCAATGACCGATTGCGTCGTTTGGGCCCGCGAGGCGACCTCCGCCTGCGTGAGGCCGGCTTTCCGCCGGGCGCCTGCGAGCGCAAGACCGATCTCGTCTCGAATACGGAGTTCGTCGTAGTGCAGACGAACCTCCGGATCCCGCAGGATTCGTCTATGGACCTCGGCCATCGGCGCAAGGGTCCGCCGGACTGCCCGCAGTCGGGGCGATGCCCGTCTGATAGTTCTTGTGCTCATCCAAGGACCTCCTTCATCCGGCGCTCGGCGACTTCGATTTCCCGAAGAGGCGCCTTCTGCGTCTTCTTCCGGTATGCGTGCAGAAGGATCAAACGGCCTTCCCCCTCCGCACCCCGCGTCACATAGAAGATTCGGACGGCGCCCCCGTCTTGGATTCGAATCTCCCAGAGCTTTCCGCGAACCTGACGAAGGCTCAGACCCGGCGCGGCAATGCCCTGTTCCGCAATTCGCTCGACGGCCCGGAGGGTTGCCGCCTGGAGCCTCGCGGGCAGTGCACGAATGAATTCCTCCACGGGGCGGCGGCCGCTGCCCGCCGTATAGTAGAAGACGAGCACGATCAACCTTATAGCATTGGAGCTATATTGGCAAGGGGAATGTGATTTTCGCCCAACAGTCCGAGCTCCTCGCGCAAACGGGCAATCATGACGGCAAGCCGGACCTCGGCCCGCGCCTTTTCGAGATCCTTGGCAAAACGGGGGTCGCGCTTAACCTGCTCTCTGACGTACTGGCGGTGCGCCTTCACTTGCAAGCCTCCTTCGAGCGTCCGCAATCCTGCTTTCCGCAAGCGCAATGTCCCTGGGAGCGAGTCTTTGGCTCTTCTTGGAAAGCGCATGGACAATGACAAAGCGTTGTCCGACCATGAGTCAAAGGATCATTAGAAAGGCTGAGCCCTCGTCTTCAGCGTCTTTGGACATCCTCCGCGTGGTTGCGAAGGAGCCCCTCGATCTCCTTCGTTGAGCAGTTCCCACGGCGTAACCAGACAACCTTGGGAGGATGACCCAACAGCAGGCTTCGTTCGTGGAAGTCGGAGTCTTTCGTGCATATGATGCAGCCGTTTTGACGTGCATAGCTCCAGACGGCTTCATCAGTGGCGGAGGCGAGCCCCACATCGTGGGCGTGGACGGATTCAGGGTAGACGTCGAACAGGAGGCTGACTAAGCGAGGTGAGAGGTTCTCATCAAAGAAAAGTCTCACGCGTTCGCGATGAGAAGGTGCCGTTCGCGGTCAGCCGCATATCGCAGGCACGCCTGGATGTCCTCGGCGGTCAGATAGGGGAAGTCCTTGAGGATCTCCTCCTGGGTCATGCCGGAGGCGAGGTACTCCAAGACGTCATAGACCGTGACGCGCAGACCGCGGATGCAGGGCTTCCCGCCACGCTTGCCCGGTTCGATCGTGATGATGCTTCGATAGTCCATCGGTCTCCCGCTCCTTTCCTCGAAAATCTTACTCTCCGTTCAAAGCCAAATCAATCGCTTTTGCCGCAGCATGCGCGGCGTGTTCATGACGGGCGTGGAGCGAGGAGAGAATGGCGAGCGGCTCTTCAACAACGAGGATGGGACGGACGTGACCCGGCTCAATCGTCGAATGCCGAGACCGGCGAGATGCGGCAGACGCCCGCGAAGACCGGGGATTCCGAAACCTTCTTCGGTCCAGGCGCCTTGACGTCGTACCCCAGCTTTCGGATCGCTTCGGCGATCTTCTCCGGCGTCGTGACGGCCGGATCGTATGTCACCGTCACGGTCCTCGCGGCGAGATCGGCGTCGTAACGCCTGACGCCCTCCGTCTTCTTCAAGGTCTTGAAGATGTTCGCCCGGCAACTGACGCAGAGCATGTTCTCCACTTCGAGCGTCACGGTCTTCTCCGGTCGTTCGGCATCCGCGACGAGCGGAGCGGCGATCAAGACCGCGATTATCAGGAAAGATCGTGCGATCATCAAGCGCCTCTTCAGATTCGGTCGATCAGCCACGCCGGGTAGGCGTAGCTCCAGACCATGTAGAGACCGGCGAGGACGAGGGCGACCCCGCCCCCTTTCTCGATCCACGGAACGAACCGCTCCATCCCCCGCATCTGCTCGACCGCCCCAAGCCCCGTCGAAGCCGCCAGGACCGGAAGGCCCCGCCCCAGGGAATAGGCGAGAAGGAGGCCGGCCGAATACCAGACCTTCCCCGTGGCGGCCGCGACGGTGAGGATCGTGACGAGGGCCGGCACGCAGAACGGGCAGACGGCGAGGGAAAACGGGACCCCCAGAAGGAACGCCCCTGAATAGGTGGCCGTCCTCCTCGCCTTGGGAACGAGCACTGGGAGACGGAAAGAAACAAGATTCAGCCACCGCAGTCCTAGCAGGACCAGCACCGGGCCGATCACCATCCCCCACTTGGGTCCGAACAGCGTCGCCACGGCGAAGTTGCCGGCCGCCGCGAACAGAACACCCAGGAGAACGTCTGCCGCGGATGTCCCGGCCACGAAAGCCCCCGCGAGAAGGAAGGCGTGGCGGGCATCGCGCGCCCCGGAGGCGAAGTATCCCACGGCGACGGGGATGGCCGGGAAGGAGCCGGGGTTGAAGGAGAGGACGAGCCCCGCGAGGAAAGCGAGCGCGAAGCTCAGAATGGAGATGTTGGCGATGACTTCCCGAAGCGTCGCGAGATCCGGCATGGGCTAGCCCGCGAGCGCCTTGCCCACCGCCACGGCCGCGAACAACGCCCCCGTCAAGTACGGCGTCGCGCGGGCCGAGCGGTCGAGGAACCGGAGCGTTCTCGGCGTTGCCGGCCGGAAGGAATAGATGAACGCCGGAACCGAGAAGAAAACGGCGAAGAGAGACATCGTGATCGCGCCGAGGATCGGACTGGCTGTCCCGGCCAGAGCCATGAGGAGCGCCCCGGCGAGAGGGATCGTGCATGCTGGAAGCGTGAGGCCGATCTTTGTCCCTTCGGTCAGCCGCCCTTCGGCCCCGGGAACAATCCCGTAGAACCTGATGTGCGGCACGGGGATGTAGACGAAGCGGCTGACGACGTAGACGACGCCGAAGAGGCCGTACGCGACCGGGAGGAACATCTCCGGCAGGGCAATCCCCCGCGCGCGCGCGAAAGCGCTCACGGCAAGCCCCAGGGCGGCCAGCAGACCGATCCGGGCCAGGACCATCCGTCCGAGCTGGCCGAACCGCTGTCGCCGGGAGATCCGCTGAACGTATTGCGTGAAGAGGACGTTGGAAGCGATCGCGCACGGCTCGAAGAACGCCAGAGCGCCGAGCACGACACCGAGAACGAGAATCGCCCAGGGTTCCATCACGGTTCTCTCTTTCGTTCGAGACGCGCTGACAGCTCGGCCCTCAGAGCCTTCTCGCGCGGCAGTGTACGGAAGACAAGGTCCCCGTCGATGGCGATCGCCGGCGTCGCCATGACGCCGAGGTCCAAGGCCCGGTCCATCTCGTCCAGGACGTTCACTTCCCTCAGTTCGACCGCCCCACGGCCGTTCTCCCGGATGAAACGCAGCACCTCATCCTTCGCCTTCACGCACTTCGCGCATCCCGGCGAGCTGAAAACCTCAACGACGATCGCCATCTCTCATCCCTTCCCGGGCCTTCTGGAGATAACGCGAGGGACCTGGGTGCTCCGCCGCGCCTCCTCCTCGGAGACCGACGCGATACAGCGGCAGATCTCGTTAGCGCCGATGCGTCCCGCGGGGCTCTCGGACGCCCATCGCTTCCGGTACCGCTCCAGGCGTCTCTTGAGGTCCCTCAGCATGTCTATTTGCTCCTCCAGCGCCTTGGTCTTCTCGGCCGCCCAACGCATCACGGCATCGCACGGCGCCGTCCGGGTGCGGGCCAGATCGAAGACCTGCCTGATCTCGGCGAGCGTGAAGCCGAGGCTCTTCGCTTTCAGGATGAAGAGGACCCGGTCCACGTCGGCCTGGGTATACAGGCGGTAGTTGGCCTGCGTCCGCCGGGACGGGCGGATCAGCCCCAACTCCTCCCAGTGGCGGAGCGTCTTCGCCGAGACCCCGCCCTCCTTCGCCAACCGCCTGATCGTGAGCGTCTCTCGATCCATTTCTCACCTCGAAACAAGGATAAACCTTCCCCCAGGGGAAAAGATCAACTCCTTTTTCCGGCCCCCAAAAAGCTCCCGCCCGCTCCCTGGATATGGTAACCTTCGCCCGCGCGATCGTGGTCGTCCCGCTTCCAAGGAGGAAGAAACGATGAAGAACGCCCCGTCTCCGCTCAAGGTCATGCTTGTGGCGCTGTTTACGCTCCTTGCCGGCTTTGGAAGCGCCCTCGCCTCCACGGCCGATACGACACCGCGGGAAGAGAACATCCAGACGATCCGGTCGTTCCTGGGCGAGGAAGACGTCCAGACGGCCCTTCTGCAGAATGGAATCTCCGCACAGCAGGTCGAGGAGGTCAAGGGAAACCTGGACCGGTTGAGCGATTCGCAGATTCAGACGCTCGCGATGAACCTGGACCAGCCGTCAGCGCGGCCGGAGGAATCTCCGACGGCCGGAGGCGGGATCGAGTCGGACGACTGGGGGAAGGACGCCGGATACAAAGCGATCTTCCTGATCCTCATCGCTCTCGTCATCATCGCCGCCATCATGTTCCCCACGTTCCCCCAGCTCCTCCCGCTGTTGGGCGCGTAGAAATCTGTTGCAAAACATCTTTCGCTCCCTCTCCCTCCGGGAGAGGGCTGGGGTGAGGACCGATAGAGCCGACGGCTTGCCCTACCCCCTCACCCTCTCCCCCTGCCAGGGGGAGAGGGGATTCTTTCAGCAACCTGGCAAGGCAAAGTCAAGCCTTCGCGTTGCCCGAGTTGGCCAGGCGGATTCCGGCCAGGGCGAGAACGGCCCCCGCCGCCTGAACCACGGTCACCGTCTGGCCCAGCACGATCCACCCTTCAGCGAACGTCAGGACCGGCTGCATCAACAGCAGGGTGGAGGCCGTCCAGACGGGAAGGCGCTCCATTCCCCGCGCGATCAGCCACCAGCCGACGACCGACGAAAGGAAGGCGTGGAGAACGAGCCAGCCGATCGCGGATGGAGACTCGTCTAGGGGATTGTTCCTCTCCCAGACCGCCGGGAGCAGGAGGATGAGCGCCGCGATGAGGGCCGTCCAGAAGAGAACGGATGGAAGGTCGATCTCGTCGGCCAGCAGGGACTTGAGCACGAGGAGGAACGCGCTGTACGTCAGGGCCGTGACGAGTCCGAAGAGCAAGCCGGCGAGGATGTCGTTCCCAAGCCCTCGCGTCAGGGTCAGGAGGGCGATGCCCGCCATGGCGAGGACCGCGCCCGGCCAAAAGGTCCGGCCGATCCGCTCCTTGAAGAGCCAGGCCGCCAGGGCGCCGATGAAGAAGACCTGCGAGTTCCCGATCAGCGTGGCCGGCCCCGCCCCGATGAGGAAGATGGAACGGTGCCACGCCCAGAGATCCACGGCGAAGAACAGACCGAGAAGGAAGAACTTCCACCATGTCCGCCCCGAATGGCGGACGAGGGCCGCTCCGTTGCCGCGCGCGATCCCGACGAGGATGACGGGAAGCCACATCGCGGCGGCGAAGGCGTTCCGGTAGAAGGCGGAGACCGTCGGCGGAGAGCCCGCGAGCGTCACCAGGATGGCCGACGTGCTGATGAAGGCGACTCCGCTCAGCAGAACGATCGCACTCATCCCAAGCGGCCTCCCGATTCCAAACTCCGCACTCCGAACTCCCAACTCCCGACTCCGAACTGTCTTTTCCCGAACGGCTATCCCGCCTCGAACAGCGTGATCTCCCACCTGCCCGTGAGCGGATCGTGCCGGAGGATATAGAGGGCGCCGTCGTCGCCCTTCACCTTGAAGTAGCGGTGGTCCGGCGCGAGCCAGCGGTCGAGGACGTCGACGACCTCAACCAGCCGCTCGCCGATCGTAAACCGCCGCGGCGTCTCCTCTCCCCTGTGTCCCGCCCAGCATTCCACGCGGATCGGTGGATCAGGCTCGTTCACCGCAGGCCCCTCCTCTCTTGCTCAGGGGAGTCTCAACCTTCGGACCGCTTCCTCTCGTGAACCATCCGGACGGCCTCATCGTAGATTTCTCGCCGATGCCCGACAGCCATCACCCGAAGCGTTTTTCCGCGAATGTCGATCGTGTAGACGATGCGGAATCTTCTCACCCGATACTTCCAATAACCCTCAAGTTCTCCGGCGAGCGGCGTTCCTGCACGGGGATCTCTGGAAAGATAGCGGAGGGCCGACTTCACTGAGGCCTTGATGTCCGGCGGAAAATGGCGGATCACGACGGCCACGTGGGGCGGAATGTTCGGCCGGTAGACCGGCACTATCGGACCCGCTTCTTGCCGATGCGGAGCGGTTCGCCAAACACTTCTTCGAAAGAGGCCGGCTTCCCGCCTCTGGAATAGAAAGACCGGCTCTCTTGGATCTGAGCCATCAGATCGGAGTCGCTCAAGACTTCGATCGTCTCCCGCAGCCGTTCATACTCGGCGTAGCTCATCAGCACGGCGGCCGGCTTGCCTTTGCGGGTCACCAGGACTTCTTCCTCCCGCTCTTCGACCCCCGTCACCAGCTCCGGCAGACGGGCTTTCGCCTCCGAAATGGGCAGTGTCTTCAGCATGGCTCCCCCTTTTGTTGACCAGAAAAGTGGTCAACAGAGAAGTTACTCTCCTGCGGTTTCTTCTGTCAACGCAAGGTTTGTTGAGAGGCAGAACGGGACATAATCGAAAGACTGGCTAGGGATCCCGTTCAAGGAAACGGAGTGGGCACCCCCCAATCCCCGTTGACGGCGGCGCCGCGGGGGCATATTGTATATGCAGTCGCAATACAATGGAGGAACCTCCAATGACGGCTCGATCGCTCCTGAGGGAAGCCAAACCCGTGAACGTGCGGGAAGCGCAGGCGGGGCTCTCGCGAATCATCCGCTCGAAGAAACCTTCCATGGTCGTGTCGCGGGGAAAACCCGTATCCTTCCTTGTGCCCTACGAGGAGATGCTGGACCTTCTGGACACGCTGGACGAGCTGAAGGACGCGAGGCTTTTCGATGAGATCGCCCGCGCCCGTCACGAGTACGCCGAGGGGAAGGCGGTCCCCGCGGAGAGGCTGTTGAAGAAGTTGGGGCTGTAGGTGCCCTACAAGGTCGTCTTCGCCAGCGAGCGCGTGGAACGCGAGTTCGAAAAGACCCTTCGTAAAATCCCGAACGACTACCAAGCCTCTATCGCCGAGGCGATCCGCTCGTTGGGCCAAGAGCCCCGCCACGAGCGGACTGCGGCGGCGCCGTGGGCCTGCTTGGCGGCGACGAAGCGGAGATAGTCTCCGTCGATGAGGGACGCCTTCATCTCCGGGTCGAGTTCCTTCTTCGCTTCGACGAGAGACGTGATGAACCCGCCGCCGGCAAGGTCGTTCAGGAGGATCGCTCCGACGATCCTGTCCCCCTCGAAGATGAGCTTCCGGAAGGCGCTCCCGTCCTTCCGGACGGCGACCTCGTGCTTCGCGGGATCGGCGATATTGAGGCCGATCGTCATGAGGTTGAGGCCGAGCAGGTAGAAGGAGTTGATGCCGAGCGATCCCTTGTAGATCCGCGGGAACCCCGCCATGTTGCTCCCCGCGACGCGCCCCTCGTTGTAGGCGACGGGGAGAACGGCGATCACCCGCCTCTCGCCCGACTGGATCTCGTAAGCCTGGGCGCAGTCGCCAGCGGCGTAGACGCCCGGAACGTTCGTCTGCATCGTCCGGTCGGTCAGGATCCCCCGGTCGATCTCGATCCCGCTTCCCTTCAGGAACTCGACGTTGGGACGCACGCCGACAGCGATGATGACCAGCTCGGCGGGGATCTTCTTCCCGTTCTTGAGATGGACCTCTTGAACCTCGCCCTTCTCGTTCCCCACGATCCGCTCGATCGTCGTCTGGGTTTCGAGAACGACTCCTTGCTTCTTCAGGTGCTCGCCGACGATCCCTCCCGCCTCCTGGTCGAGACCCAGGACGAGGACGCGGTCGGCCAGCTCCACGACGGTCATGTTGAACGCCTTGTGCGGGGCGAGCCCCTTGACCGCCGAGAGGCCGATCAGCCCCCCGCCCAGGACCACGACGTTCTTCACCTTCCGCTTCTTGATCCAGCCCATGATCTCGACGGCGTCCTGGAGCGTCGTCAGATTCCTGATTCCCTTGAGATCACGCCCTTCCATCGGCGGGTTGATCGGCGTCCCGCCGGTGGAGATCATCAGCTTGTCATAGGAGACAGGCTCGCAGTTCTCGATGACGACTTTCCGGTTCGCCGTGTCGACGCCCGTAACCGCGACGCCGGGACGGAAATCGACGTTAAGGCGCTTGAAGTGGTCCTTGGGCCGGTACCAGAGCTGGTCCCACGCCTTGTCGCCGCCCATCCAGTATGTGATGATCGGACGGCCGTAGGTGAAGTCCCACGGCTCGCGGGAGAGAACCGTGATCCGGCCGAATCGGTCGTGCTCGCGGATCGCCTCCACCGCGCCGATCCCGGCGTAGGA
>CAKKSE010000161.1 GCA_919903025.1 Nitrospiria bacterium
TGAACGGCATCCCGATCTTCACCGCCGAGCTCAAGAACCCGCTCACCGGCCAGGACGTCGAGGACGCGATCCGCCAGTATAAGACCAACCGCGACCCGCGCGAGCCGCTGTTCAGGTACGGCCGCTGCCTGGCGCACTTCGCGGTGGACCCGGACTTGGTCTATGTTACCACCCAGTTCGCCGGCCCGAGGACGCGCTTCCTTCCCTTTAATCAGGGGAAGTTCGGCGGCGCCGGCAATCCGCCCGTGCCGCCCACCCGGCAGGGCTACGCCACCGGCTACCTGTGGGAGGAGACCTGGGCGCGCGACAGCGTGCTCGATCTTGTGCGCCAGTTCATCCACGAGGTCGAGGAGGAGGACGAAAAGGGCCGAAAAAACGGCAAACGCTCCCTCATCTTTCCGCGCTATCAACAGCTTGACTGCGTGCGCCGGCTCGTGACCGACGCCCGATCGCGCGGCACGGGCCAACGCTACCTTATCCAGCACTCGGCCGGGAGCGGCAAGAGCTTCACCATCGCCTGGCTCGCCCACCAGCTCGCCACGCTCCACGGCGCGGACGACCGGCGGGTGTTCGACTCAATCGTGGTCATTACCGACAGGCGCGTGCTCGATCGCCAGCTCCAGACCACGATGCGCCAGTTCGAGCAGACGCTGGGCGTCGTGGAGAACATCGACACAACCTCGCGCCAACTCAAAGAGGCGCTCGAGTCGGGCAAGACGATCATCGTCACCACGCTCCAGAAGTTCCCCGTGATCGCGAAGGAGATTGGCGAGCTCTCGGGCAAACACTTTGCCCTGATCGTGGACGAGGCGCACTCCTCGCAGTCGGGCGAGAGCACGAAGAGCCTGAAGGCCGTGCTCGCGTCCGGGTCGCTTGAAGAGGCGGAGGCGCAGGAGGCCGGCGCGGAGACGCCCGAGGAGGAACTGGAGAGCGCGATCCTGGCCGAGATGGAGAAGCGAGGGCGGCTCCCCAACCTCTCGACCTTTGCCTTCACGGCCACGCCCAAGCCCAAGACGCTCGAGCTCTTCGGGGTGCGGCGCGCCGACGGCAAGTTCGAGCCCTTCCACCTCTACAGCATGCGCCAGGCGATCGAGGAGGGGTTCATCCTCGACGTGCTGGCCAACTACACGACCTACAAGGCGTACTGGCGGCTCTTGAAGAAGGTCGAGGATGACCCGCGCTACGACAAGCGCAAGGCCGAATACCTGCTCAAGTCGTTCGTCGAGCTGCACCCCCACGCCATCGGCGAGAAAGTGCGGATCTGTGTCGAGCACTTCGCGGCCCAGGTTCAGGGCGAGATCGGCGGCAAGGCCAAGGCGATGATCGTGACGAGGTCACGACTGCACGCCGTGCGCTACAAGCTGGCGCTGGACAAGTACCTGGCCGAGCGAGGGTATCCCTTCAACGCCCTCGTGGCATTCTCAGGAACAGTACAGGACGGCGGCCGTTCGTACACGGAGTCCGGGATGAACGGCTTTCCCGAGACCCAGACGGCCAAGACCTTTGAGCGTCCCGAGTACCGGTTCCTGATCGTCGCAAACAAGTTCCAGACCGGTTTTGACCAGCCGCTCCTGCACACGATGTACGTGGACAAGAAGCTGGGCGGCGTGAACGCGGTGCAGACGCTCTCGCGCCTCAACCGCACTCACCCGGAGCAGAAGGGCGCGATGGTGCTCGACTTCGCCAACGAGGCGGACGAGATCAAGGCCGCCTTCGAGCCCTACTACGAGACGACGCTGCTCTCCGAGGCGACCGACCCGAACCTGTTGTACGAGATCCAGACGCGCCTGCTTGGGTTCCCGGTGTACACCGAAGCCGACGTGGACGCCTTCGCCAAGGTCTACTTCGATCCCAAGGCGACTCAGGACCGGCTGTACGCCGTCCTCGCCCCCGTGGTCGAGCGCTTCCGGGCGCTCTCTGAGGAGGAACAGCAGGACTTCCGCGGCCAGCTCACCGACTACGTCCGGCTCTACGCCTTCCTCGCCCAGGTGCTCACCTTTGCCGACGCCGATCTCGAGAAGCTCTACGTCTTCGGCCGCCACCTCCGCCGCCTGCTCCCCGCCGACCGCGCCGAACTGCCGCGCGAGGTTCAGCAGAACATCGATATGGAGTCCTACCGGATCCAGCAGACCGGGAGCGGCAAGATCGCTCTGGAGCGCAGGCCTGGCGTGCTCGAACCCGTGAGCACCAAGCAGGGCCACGGCACGACGCCGGAAGAGCTGGAGACGCTCTCTCGCATCATCGCCGAGTTGAACGAGCGCTTCGGGCTCAGCCTCGGCCCCGCGCACCGCGTGACGCTCGGGCAGATGATGGAGAAGCTCGACGACGACGCCGCGCTCGACGCCGCCGCCCGGGTCAACACGCGCGAGAACGTGCGGCTCACCTTTGACCAGAAGGTCGAGCACGTGATTCAGGAGATCGTCGACTCGAACTTCGAGCTCTACAAGCGCATTACGGATGACCGCACGTTCGGCGAAGCGATCAAGAACTTCCTCTTCGACCAGTATCTGCGCGCGCACCGCAACGCCGAGGAGCTGATCAAGCGCGGGGAGTCGAAGACGCTGGAGTTCAAGTCCACCCTGCGCTGGAACCTCAAGGAGGACCGGCAGGACGACAAGGGCGTGACCCACGCCGTGCTCAAGACCATCGCCGCGTTCCTCAACACCGAGGGCGGCGACCTTCTGATCGGTGTTGCCGACAATGGCTCCATCGTCGGGATCGAGCGGGACGGGCTCGAGACTGACGACAAGTTCATGCGGCACCTCGTCCAGGCTGTTCGTAGCGGCCTCGGTGATCGCGCCGGCACGCGCATCGATCCCAAGACCCAGGTCGTGGAAGGCAAGACCGTTTGTCTGGTGACCTGCCAGAGGAGCCCGGAGCCGGTGTTTCTGAAATGGAAGGGGATGGAAGCCAGCCCGGACGGTGACTTCTTCGTGAGAAGCGTCCCGGGAACCGTGAAGCTCTCAGCGGAGAGTGCCAGAGAGTACATCCGGACCCGCTTCGCCGGGTTCGTGAAGAGACAAGAAACACCACCGGAGAGGGATATCTGACAACCGCATGCCGTTGAAGCTTTGGTATCCTTGACAGTGGTGAGGGGCGGTGCTAGGATCGCCGCGATTTCAAGGACTTCTGGGGGATCCGTGAGAGGACCGATCCTTTTCCTGGCGACGGGGGCATACGCGGGGTACGTTCCCATCGCGCCGGGGACGGCCGGAAGTCTCGTGGGCCTGGCGGTGTATGCGGCGGCCGGCCGGCATCTCTCCGCCGAGGGCCTCCTTCTCGTGATCGGCGTCCTGTTCCTTATCGGAAGCTGGGCCGCCCACCGGGCGGAGGCGTACTTCGCCGAGAAGGACCCGGGGGCGATCGTGATCGACGAGGTCGCCGGGATGCTCGTCTCCCTCTGGGCCCTTCCGATCGGCCCGGCCGGCTGGGCGGCCGGTTTCTTCCTCTTCCGCGCATTCGACATCGTGAAGCCGTTTCCCATCCGGACGCTCGAGCGCCGCATCCCCGGCGGCGTGGGCGTCATGTTCGACGATATCCTGGCCGGCGTCTATGCCAACCTCTCCCTGCGGCTGATCCTGGCCGCGGGCGTTCCTCTCTGAACCGTCTTGTCGAGCCACGTCCGGCCTGAGGTTGAGATGGTCGCCGTGGGGAACGAACTCCTCACGGGCGATACGCTCGACACCAACAGCCGGTTCCTGACGCGCGCCGTTGAATCGCTCGGTCTCGCCCCCCGCTTCAAGCACGTCGCGGGGGACCGCGAGGAGGACATCGTCCTCGTCCTGAGGGAAGCCGCAAGCCGCGCGGACGTGGTGTTCGTCACGGGCGGCCTTGGGCCGACGGAAGATGACCTGACGCGAAAGAGCGTTGCCCTTGCTTTCGGCCGGCGGCTCATCTTCCACGCGGAACTTCTGGAACCGATCCGGATCTGGTTCGCCCGCGCGGGCCTCCCGATGCCGCCGGACAACGAGCGCCAGGCCCTCCTCCCCTCCGGGGCGAAGCCTCTGATCAATCCCGCGGGGACGGCCCCCGGCTTCATCCTCGAAGAAGGAAGGACGTCGGTCATCGTTCTCCCCGGCGTTCCGCGGGAGATGCGCGGGATGTACGAAGCCTCGGTCCATCCGTATCTCGCGTCGCGGTTCAGGGGAGGCGAGACATGGGAAGTGCGGACCGTCAGGACGACGAGCGTGCCCGAGTCGAAGGTCAACGAGATCCTGGGAGGTCTTCTCGATCTTTCCCGAAACCCCCAGGTGGGTCTCGCCGCTTCGGACCTCGGCGTCGACCTCCGAATCCGCGCCCGGGCCGGCTCCCGTGACGCGGCGCGGGCGATGATCGACGCGCTGGTCGAGGAAGCGCGCGCGCGGCTGGGACCCGCGATCTACTCGGAAACGGGCGAGGGACTGGAGCAGGTCACAGGCCGCCTGCTGGCCGAAAGAAAGAAGACCCTTGCAATCGCTGAGTCGTGCACGGGGGGGCTGATATCGGAACGAATCACGTCCGTCTCCGGTTCGTCGGTCTACTTCGAGCGGGGCGTCGTCAGCTATTCGAACGAGTCGAAAGAGGCCCTCCTGGGTGTTCCCCGCGCGGTCCTGACGGCTCATGGAGCCGTCTCGCCGGAGACGGCTCGCTTAATGGCGGAGGGGATCAGGCGATTGGCGGGGACGGACTTCGGACTGTCGGTCACGGGGATCGCCGGGCCGACGGGCGGGACGGCCGAGAAGCCGGTGGGACTCGTCTGCATGGCCCTCGCTGTCCCCGAGGGGGAGACGCGCATCGAGGAGCATCGTTTTCCGGGCGATCGTGAGATGATCCGGGCGCGGAGCGCCCAAGCGGCTCTTGACCTCATGAGGCGTCATCTGACAGGATGCTGAATGGAGATAGGTTCAAAGTTGCGAGTTGCAGGTTGACGGTTGGAAGTTGAGACTCGGGTTGCCTCTGTCCTTTGCGGTCCGGTTCGCGTAAAATGGGCGAAACATTTCGGGCGTTTATCGCCGTAGGGGTTCCGCCGGAGATCGCCGGCGCTCTTTGGGAAGAGGGGCGGGCCGCCAAGGGAGCGGGGGGTGTCCGATGGACCCGGCCGGAGTCGATCCATCTGACCCTCAAGTTCCTCGGCGGCATCCCCGCCGAGAAAGGGGGCGCCGTCATCGATGCGCTCGGGCGGGCGGTGGAGGGAATCGCTCCGTTCGACCTGGAGGTGCGGGGCCTTGGCGCTTTTCCCAATGATCGCGCGCCGAGGGTCGTCTGGGCCGGCCTGATCGGGAAGCTGGACGCCCTCATGGGCCTTCGGGATGCCGTCGAAAGGGAGGTGGCTCCCCTCTGGTTCCCCACCGAGGAGAGGGGGTTCTCTCCTCACTTGACGTTCGGGCGGATCAAGGAGCCGAGGCGAAACGAGGCCTTTTCCCATTGGCTGGCGGAGAGGCGCGAGAAGGTCTTCGGCCGGTTCCGGGTCGGCGGAGTTCTCTTGATGGAAAGCCGGCTGTCGCCCGGGGGATCGGTGTACACGGTTGTGGGGGAGGCGGCGTTGGGAGCGGGGAGTTAAGAGTGCAGAGTTGAGAGTTGGGAGTCAGGATGTCCGAACTCCGAACTCCGAACTCCGAACTAATTGCGCATCATTGGAGGACATCACGTGAAAAAGGCAGGCACGGTGGAGGTTCCCAAGGCAGGGGCGGCCGAGAAGACGGAACGCGGGGACGATCGGGAGCGGGGCCGGGCGCTGGAACTGGCAGTCGCCCAGATCGAGAAACAGTTCGGCAAGGGGTCGATCATGCGGCTGGGGAGCGAGGATGTGCCGGCGGACGTTCCGGCCATCTCCACCGGTTCGCTGGGTCTCGACATCGCCCTGGGCGTGGGCGGGTTTCCCCGCGGGCGCGTGATCGAGATCTACGGGCCAGAGGCGTCCGGAAAGACGACGCTGGCTCTCACGGCGATCGCCAGCGTGCAGAAGACGGGCGGGGTCGCGGCGTTCGTCGACGCGGAGCACGCTCTCGACCTCAGCTATACCCGGCGCCTCGGCGTCAAGGTGGAGGATATGCTCATCTCCCAGCCCGATACGGGGGAGCAGGCACTCGAGATCACGGAGACGCTCGTCCGGAGCGGCGCCGTCGACGTGGTCGTGATCGACTCGGTCGCGGCCCTCGTCCCCCGGGCGGAGATCGAGGGGGAGATGGGCGAGCCCCAGATGGGCCTCCAGGCCCGCCTAATGTCCCAGGCCCTCCGGAAGCTCACGGCGTCGATCAGCAAGAGCAGGACGACGGTCATCTTCATCAACCAGATCCGGATGAAGATCGGCGTCATGTTCGGCAATCCCGAGACGACGACGGGAGGGAACGCCCTCAAGTTCTACGCTTCCGTCCGGTTGGACATCCGGCGGATCGATTCGCTCAAGGAGGGACAGGAGGTCATCGGGAACCGGGTCCGGGTCAAGGTCGTGAAAAACAAGGTCGCCCCCCCCTTCAAGCAGGCGGAATTTGATATCCTGTTCAACGAAGGGATCTCCAAGCTGGGAGAGATCGTCGACTTGGGGGTCGACCGGGGAGTGATCGAGAAGAGCGGGGCCTGGTATGCTTACGAGGGGAATCGGATCGGCCAGGGGCGGGAGAACACGCGGGGGTATCTCCGCGAGCACCCGGAAGCCGCGGCGGCCATCGAGCGCGCGATCCGGGAAGGCGTCGCCCTGGAAGCGGCCCGTCGATAACGCGAGGGTGCATCCATGAACGTCAACGAGCTCCTGAAAATCTCCGTCGAACGAAAAGCGTCCGACCTCCATCTGAAGGTCGGCTCGCCGCCCGTCATGCGGATCGACGGCCGGCTGATCCCGATGATCGAACAGCGGCGGATCACGCAGGAAGACGCCGTGACGATCGCCTCCGGGATCATGACGCCGGCGCAGAAGGAGCGGTTCAAGATCAAGAGCGAGATCGACGTGGCCTACTCGGTCCCGGGGCTCGGCCGCTTTCGCGTCAACATCTTCCAGCAGAGGGGCACGGTGGGCGTGGTTCTCCGCGTGATCCCGATGAAGATCCTCACCATCGACGACCTGAACCTGCCGAAGGTCCTCGAGAAGATCGCGATGGAGCAGCGAGGCCTCATCCTCGTGACGGGAACGACGGGCTCCGGAAAGTCGACCTCGCTCGCCGCGATGATCGACTACATCAACAGCAACCGGACCGAGCACATCATGACGATCGAAGACCCGATCGAGTTTCTCCACCGCGACAAGAAGAGCCTCGTGAACCAGCGCGAGGTGGGCGTGGACACGGAGAACTTCGGCGGCGCGCTGCGCTCGGCCCTCCGGCAGGACCCGGACGTGATCCTGGTGGGCGAGATGCGGGACTTCGAGACGATCTCGACGGCCCTCACGGCCGCGGAGACGGGACACCTCGTCATGTCGACGCTCCACACGGTGGACGCGGCCGAGACGATCAACCGGATCATCTCCGTCTTTCCGCCGCACCAGCACAAGCAGATCCGCCTCCAGCTCGCGGCCGTCCTCAAGGGGATCGTCTCGCAGAGACTCGTTCCGCGGGCCGACGGGAAGGGGCGCGTGCCGGCCGTCGAGGTGCTCGTGGCGACGGCGACGATCCGCGAGTGCATCATCGAGCCGGAGAAAACGCGGATGATCCCGGACGTGATCGCCGCGGGCTTCACGCAGTACGGGATGCAGACGTTCGACCAGTCGCTCATGCGCCTGTACCAGCGCGAGCTCATCACGTACGAGGAGGCGCTTCGCCGGGCGTCGAACCCCGACGACTTCGCCCTCAAGGTCCGCGGCATCCAGTCCACGTCCGACCTCGCTTTCGACACGGAGGAGAAGAAAGCTCCGGCGGCGACGAGCGCGGGGGGCCGCGAGGACTTCAAGATCGAGCGCTTCGGGGAGTGATGGGGTCTCGCCGGCCGAGAGCCGGAGAGAAGACGGCCGAAGCGGCCCGCGAGACGGCCTACCGCCTTCTCAAGCGGCGGGAGCACAGCCGGGCGGAGCTGGCGACGAAGCTCCTCCTCCGGGGATACGAAGAGGACGTCGTGACGCGCGTCGTCCGGGAGCTGACGGCGAGGGGAGAGCTTTCGGACGAGCGGTTCGCGGAGCTTCGCGCCAAGGCGCGGCTTTCCCGGGGATACGGCCCGTCGGCCGTCGTGGCGGACCTTCGGGCGCGCGGGATCGGCCGCGAGGCGGCCGAGGCCTGCGTCAGCCGGTCCGTGGAAGACGTTCCCGAGAGGGAGGCCGCGCGGAAAGCTCTTGCCCGGACCGGCTGGGGCCGCGGCGAAAGAACGACTGAAGCGCGCCGACGGGCGCACGCCCACCTCGATCGCCGCGGGTTTTCCGCGGGACTGATCCGACAGATCCTGAAGCTGGGTCCGGAAGAGGAGAACGAATGATCCGTTCCCGACAGATGACGAGCGCCGATCTGCGCGAGGCGTTCCTGGCTTTCTTCGAATCCAAGGGGCACGCGCGCGTCCCGTCGGGCTCCCTCATCCCGCGGCAAGACCCGACGCTCTTCTTCACGAACGCCGGAATGGTCCCCTTCAAGGCCGTCTTCCTGGGGGAGGAGTCCCGCCCGTACGCGCGGGCCGCCTCCTGCCAGAAGTGCATCCGCGCCGGCGGAAAGCACAACGATCTGGAGAACGTCGGCCGGACGCTCCGCCATCACACCTTCTTCGAGATGCTCGGCAACTTCTCCTTCGGCGACTACTTCAAGCGGGAGGCGATCGCCTTCGCGTGGGAGTTCCTGACGCGGGTCGTGAACCTTCCCGTGGAGCGCCTATGGGTCACGATCTACGAGAAGGACGACGAGGCGGAGCGTCTCTGGCGCGAGCTGACGCCCATCCCGGCGGGGCGGATCATGCGGTTCGGCGAGAAGGACAATTTCTGGTCGATGGGGGAGACGGGCCCTTGCGGGCCCTGCTCCGAGATCCATTACGACCAGGGCCCGGACGTCCCCGGCGACGACGTTCCCAACGGCGAGGGCGACCGGATCATGGAGATCTGGAACCTCGTCTTCATGCAGTTCAACCGGGACGGGAAAGGGATCCTGACGCCTCTTCCCAAGCCTTCGATCGACACGGGCATGGGTCTCGAGCGTCTGGCGAGCGTCGTTCAGGGCGTCCACGGGAATTACGAGACGGACATCTTCCGGCCGTTCCTCGCAGCGATCGAGGAGAGGGCCGGCGTGGGGTACGGGACCGATCCCGCCAAAGACGTCTCCCTGCGCGTCATCGCGGATCACGTCCGGGCGACCGCGTTTCTTCTCTCCGAGGGTCTGCTTCCGGCCAACGAGGGGCGCGGCTTTGTTCTTCGGCGGATCCTGCGGCGGGCGGCCCGCCACGGGCGTCTCCTGGGGATCGAGGGGCCGTTCCTCGGGAGCCTGATGAGCGTCGTCGTGGACGAGATGGGATCCGTCTACCCGGAGCTTGTGGAGGGGCATCGGCACGCGGCCCGCGTGGCCGAGCTGGAGGAGGAGCGGTTCGCCCATGCCCTCGATACGGGCCTTCGGCTGTTGGACGAAGTCGTGGAGAAAGTCCGGGCCGGGGGCGGAACGGTCATCCCGGGCGCGGACTTATTCAAACTCTACGATACGTTCGGCTTCCCGCTCGACATCGCACAGGACGTGGCGAACGAGCGCGGGCTCTCCGTCGACGAGGCCGGGTTCCGGGAGGCGATGGAAGGGCAGAGACAGCGGGCGCGCGCGTCGTGGGCCGGGTCTGGGGAAGAAGCGGTTGCTCCCGTCTACAAGGAGCTGGCCGTCCACCCGGCGACCCAGTTCGTCGGCTACCAGGAAACGGAAGCCGCTCTCGCCGTGATCCTGGCCATCGTCAAGAACGGCGAATCGGTCCAGGAGGCGCGCCCGGGGGAGGAGATCGAGGTTCTGCTCGACCGGACGCCGTTCTACGCCGAGTCCGGCGGCCAGACGGGCGACCGGGGGACTCTCCTGACCGAGAGGGGCCGCGTTGACGTCGCGGACACGCAGAAGCGGGCGGGGGCCCGTTTCTTCCACAAGGGGAGCGTCCACCACGGGACGATCCGCGTCGGCGACAGGGTGACGAAGGCCGTCGTCGACCGCGAGGCCCGCCTTGCCGCGGCGCGCAACCACACGGCGACGCACCTTCTCCACGCCGTTCTCCGCGAGGTCCTCGGGGACCACGTCAAGCAGTCCGGATCGCTCGTCTCTTCCGACCGGTTGAGGTTCGACTTCACGCACTTCGCGGCCATCTCGCCCCACGAGATCGAGCGGATCGAGGAGCGGGTGAACGCGCACGTCCTCGAGAACATTCCGCTCGACACGGAGGAAAAGGGTCTTGACGAAGCCGTCGCCTCCGGCGCCATGGCTCTCTTCGGGGAGAAGTACGGCGACCGCGTCCGCGTCGTCCGAATCGGCGAAGCATCCACCGAGCTCTGCGGTGGGACTCATTCCCGGAGCACGGGCGATATCGGTCTGTTCAAAGTCGTCCGCGAGGAGAGCGTGGGGGCGGGGACGAGGCGGATCGAGGCCGTGACGGGCGAGGGAGCGTTGTCGCACGTCCGCGGGGTGGAGCGGGTCCTGCGCGATTCCGCCGCCGTTCTCAAGATCAAGGATCTCTCGATCACGCCGCGGATCGAGCGGCTTCTCGAGGAAAAACGGGACCTGGAGCGGGAGTTGTCGCGATTCAAAGAGAAGGCCGCGGCCTCGCAGGCCGGCGACCTGATGGCGGACGTCCGGGAGGTGGACGGCGTCCGGCTGATCGTCCGCCGCGTGGACGGCGTTCTCGCAAAAGACCTGCGGGACCTCGGCGACGGCCTCCGCGACCGCGTCCGGTCCGGCGTCATCGTCCTGGGAGGGGAAGCCGAGGGGAAGGTCGTCCTCCTGGCCGTCGTGACGAAGGACCTTACGAGCCGGTTCCACGCGGGGGAGATCCTCAAGGCCGTGGCCGAGAAGGTCGGCGGGAAGGGCGGAGGCCGTCCCGACATGGCGCAGGCCGGCGGCAAGGACCCCTCGAAGATCGACGAGGCGCTCTCCCTCGTGGAGGACCTCATCCGCCTGCCTGCCGCGTCAAGCGGGAGCGCGGCGCAGGCAGGCCAGCCCGCGGCCAGGTAGCGGACACTTGCTTTCGGCGGACAGTGTGCGCAGTATATAGTCTGCGGAGTTGATTCAGTCCGGCCCGACAACACGGAGGTGAGCCATGGCCCTTTTCGACATCGTCCGCAAGGCAATGCTGGCCAGCCTGGGCGCCCAGGAGCGCGTGAGCGAGTTGATCGACGATCTGGTCAAGAGGGGCGAGCTGTCCCAGGGAGAGGGATCGAAGATCTTTAAGGAATGGATGGACAAGGCACAGCAGAGCTCCACCGATCTGACCGGCCGCATTCAGGAGGCCGTGACGAGCGCCCTCAAGCAGTTCCCGATCGCCACGAAGTCGGACGTCGAAGAGATTCAAAAGCGGCTCGACACGCTCTCGACGCGGGTCCAGAAGATGGAAGGCGGAGAGGGCTGACGGGCGTCCGCGGTCCGATGGCGGCGCTCGATTTCTTTCGGATCGGCCATGCGTACCGGAACATCGGGCGTCTCCGGCACATCGTCAACGTTTTTCTCAAGCACGGGTTCGGGCAGTTCCTCGAGCGCCTGAACCTGCGGCGGTTCGTTCCGTTCCGGCGGCGGATCCGGCTCTTCAGGATGGGAAGGGGGGAAGCTCCGTACTGTCCCCTCCCCGAGGAACGGACCACCCTCGCCGAGCGGATCAGGCTCGCGTTCGAGGAGCTGGGCCCCACGTTCATCAAGTTCGGGCAGATCCTCTCCGTTCGGCCCGACCTCATTCCCCGCCCTTTCATCGAGGAGTTCAGCAAGCTCCAGGATGAGGTTCCTCCCTTTCCGGTCCAGGAGGCGCGGGCCATTCTCGAAGCCGAGTGGAAGCGGCCGATCGATCAGGTCCTCGCGAGCTTCGACGATGTCCCGGTTGCCGCCGCCTCGATCGCCCAGGTCCACCGGGCGAGGCTCCTGTCGGGCGAGGACGTGGTCCTCAAGATCAGGCGTCCCCACATCGAGACGCTCGTCGGCCAGGACGTGGAGATCCTTCGCCGGATCGCGGAGCTGATCGACCGGCGGATCCCCGAGATGAGGATCTTCAATCTCACGATGATCGTGGACGAGTTCGCGCGGTGCATCCGGAAGGAGATGGACTTCGTCCTGGAAGGGGAGAACGCCGCCCGGTTCCGGCTCCATTTTGACAAGAGCCCGGACGCGTACGTCCCGGCCGTCTTTCGGGAGCTTTCGACGCTGAGAGTGCTCGTTCTGGAGAGGATCGCCGGGATCCGGATCAACGACGTGCGGCGTCTCGAGAAAGCGGGGTTCGATCTCGCGGACGTCGCCCGGCAGGGGGTCGAGATCGCCTACAAGATGGTGCTCGAGGACGGTTTTTTCCACGCCGATCCGCACCCCGGGAATCTCTTCGTCCTTCCGGACGGGCGGATCGGCATCGTGGACTTCGGGATCGTGGGCCGCGTCTCCGAGGACCAGCAGCGCCTTTTCGCCGACACCTTCGTTGCCTTCGTCCGGAAGGACTTCGGCCGCCTGGTGGAGGCGTACATAGAGATGGGGATCGTCTCGGCGGAGACGGATCTTCACATGTTTCGCCGTGAATTTAAGCGGGATCTCGAAGAGATGATCGAGCCGATTTTCGGCCGCCGCTTCCGGCAGATCCCGCTCGCGGAGTACGCCCAGCGCGTCGTCGACCTGGCGGTCAAGTACAAGCTCCAGCTTCCGCGGGACCTCTACCTCCTGAACAAGACGATGGTGACGATCGAGGGGCTGGCGCTCGAACTGGCGCCGGACCTGGACCTGTACGGGCTGGCCCGTCCTTACGCGGAGCGGCTGGTAAGGAAGTACTACTCGGCTTCCGGAATGGCAAGGGACGCGGGGGAGGAGATCCTGAAGATCGCCGCGCTCGTGCGGAACGCCCCGAAGCGGGCGGACGACATGGTCGAGAAGGTCCTGAAGGACGACCTTCATCTCAACCTCTCTCATAAAGGGCTCGACCGGTTCACGCAGGAATTCGACCGGTCGAGCAACCGGATTTCCTTCGCGATGATCATCGCGTCGATCGTCGTCGGTTCGTCCATCATTGTCCTTTCGGCGAAGGACGTGACGCACGGATACCCGCTTCTCGCCCTCATCGGTTACGGCGCGGCCGTGGCTCTGGGGTTGTGGCTCGTCATCGCGATCATGCGGTCGGGGAGGCTCTGAGAAACGGTGAGCGAGTGACTCGTCCCCCCCCACCTTTATCCTCCCACGCGAGGGGGGAGGATAAGATCGAGCCGGATGGCCCATGGAATCCCCTCCCCCTTGAGGGGGGAGGGTTGGGTGGGGGTGAAGACTGAACGGTGAATCGGTGAATTGGAAAGGCTGGTATGTGGCGGGCATTGTTTGAGTTTGCGCTGATCGTTGGGGTCTTGGGGACCGCCTTTGTGGCCGTGGTCAACGTCGTCCGTTTCGTTCGGCAGAACCGCGGAAAGCCGTTCCGGTCCTGGTTCGAGGCCGAGCCGACCAGGCCGTGCCCGTATTGCAGAACGCCGATTCCGGTCTCGGCGGCCGTCTGCGCTCATTGCCGGCGGCCCGTTTCCGGCTCCGGCCCCCCAGCGGAGACGACGGAAGGGCCGGCCGAATGAGGGAAACCGGAAGGCTGATCGGCCTCGATTTCGGCTCCAAGAGGATCGGCGTCGCCGTCAGCGACGCGCTGGGCGTCTCGGCGCATCCGGTCGGAGAGGTCCGCCGAACGTCCGTGCCGCGAGACCTGGATGCCGTCGCGGGATATGTGGAAGAATACGAGGCCGAGGGCGTCGTGATCGGCCTTCCCCGGAACATGAACGGGACGCTCGGGCCGGCCGCCGAGAAGGTCCTTGCGTTCGCCGAGCGGCTCCGGTCCCGGCTTGACGTTCCGGTGGAGACGTGGGACGAACGTCTGACGACGGCCGAGGCGGAGCGCGTGTTGATCGGGGCCGACCTCTCGCGAAAGAGGCGCCGGGAGGTCATCGACCGTTTGGCCGCCGTCCTGATCCTGCAAGGTTTCTTGGACCGTCGCAGGATGCGGCAAGCGAAAGACGAAAGTCCGTCGAAGAGAGAGGAATCGTGAGACGAATTGTTCTTCTGTTCATAGCCGGGGTTGCGACGCTGGGGGTTATTCACGTCCTTCTTGCGCTCGTCGTCCCGGTCTCGTGGGGGCCGGCGGAGAAGGAGGTGGCGATTCCCCGCGGCGCTTCATTCCAAGAAATCACACGCCGCCTCAAGGAAGCCGGCGTTGTGCGCGAGACGATGATCCTTCGCGCAGCGGCGAGGTTCAAGGGCCTCGACAGCCGGATCCGGCACGGGACGTACGCTTTTCCGGCGAGACTGTCAGGCCTCGATGTGATCGAGTACCTCCGGCAGGGAAAGATCATCGAGCAGAAGGTGACGATCCCAGAGGGTTTCACTTCCTTCCAGATCGCGGACGTTCTCGCTGAGAAGAAGTTCTTTCCCAGGGAGGAGTTCCTGCGCGCCGTCAAGGATCCCGTTCTCATTCGGGACATGGGGATCCCGACGGACTTCCCGTCGCTCGAAGGCGTTCTCTTTCCGGACACCTATTCGATCCCCAAGGGCGCGGCTGTCGAGGAAGTCGTACAGATGCTGGTCGACAGGTACAAGCGCGCGTGGGCGAATCTGAGAGAAAAGGCGAAGGCGCAGGGTCTGTCGGAACGGGAGTTCGTGACGCTCGCGTCGATCATCGAGAAGGAGACGGGGGCCGAATCGGAAAGGGTCCTCGTTTCGGCTGTGTTCCGGAATCGTTTGACTCGGAAGATCCAGCTCCAGAGCGACCCGACGGTCATCTATGCCCTCATCCTGGAGCGGCGTTTCGGCGGGAACCTTACCCGGCGGGACCTCCAGTACGATTCCCTCTACAACACGTACAAGTATCCCGGCCTTCCGCCCGGACCGATCGCGAACGCGGGGCTCAAGTCGCTCGAAGCGGTTCTCTCGCCCGCGAAGGTCGATTTTCTGTACTTTGTCTCGCGGAACGACGGGACGCACCATTTCTCCAAGACCCTCCGCGAGCACAACGCGGCCGTGGACCGGTACCAGAGAAGGGGAGAAGGGCGGGGATAGCAAATACGATCGCAAATTGAAAATTGGAAATTTGAAATTTGAAATTGACAAATCAAGAGGCCGATGAGGACTAAGATGGCTCATCCAATCCATCGAGTTAGATCGCTCAATATCGTCGGTGAGTATACGTTGAGAGTTCGTTTTGAGGACGAGACCGAGCAGGTCATAGACTTCCGCCCAATCCTGGCCTGGGAGATGTACGGGCCTCTCAGGGACCTCTCTCTCTTCGAGCAAGTCAGGATCGATCCCGAAGTGCATACCCTTGTCTGGCCGAACGGCGCCGACTTCGATCCCGCCACCCTGCACGACTGGCCCCAGCGGATCGAGGGGCTGAAGGAGATGGCGGACCGCTGGGCCGGGCTTGCGGCCTAGCGGGTAATTGGAGAGAGATTCGCGATCTTGAACTGGCCTGCAACCAACGGAAACAGGCGGCACCGAGAGTCACCATGAAGACTATCTACCGGGTTGCGTTCTTTCCGGTGAGCGTCTATGTCTGGTACTGGGTTCTCCTTAAGGGCGGCGCGGATCGAATTGCGGATGTTCTTCTCGGGCGTCCAGAGAGAATTCCGGGGGTGAAGTACAGTCTCGACTCCAGGATGTGGTTCCGTGGCCATAGGTTGCCGCCAGAAATCGCGCGTAGATTCGCAGTCGTAAGAATTAAGGGCGCAGCAACACTTGGTCTTATTGTAGTACCTCTTCTTGTGATGGTTTCGCTGCGATGGTAAGGCCTCGGCCTGCCAGACTTTTTTCATGCGCTTTCAAGCTTCCGGCTGACAACCGACGATTCACATTCTGCGATCTTATAGATGCGGCGCTTCCGGGTTTTGTGTGGGTGGCCCCAATATTTGGGGTTGTGTCGCCCAACCCTCTCACCCCCACCCTCGCCCCCATCAAGGGGGAGGGGATAATTTCTTTGAGCGGGCCCTCCGGGAGCCCGCCTGCCTGTGCGTCGCACGCAGACAGGCCGCGGCGGGTGGAGGGCAGGCACGGTGTGCTTGCCCTACGGGGCTTTTCGTAGGTGGAGGGCAGGCACGGTGTGCTGCCCTACGGGGCTTTTCGTAGGTGGAGG
>CAKKSE010000162.1 GCA_919903025.1 Nitrospiria bacterium
GGTAAGAGGACATTTCTACTTTGGTCAAAGCGGACATTATCATTTTGGGATTACATGCGCGCCGCCCCCGATGTCAAGCCGCCCCCGATGTCGCGCCGCCCCCGACCGCAAAGCCAACGGCCTCACACCGGCCTTTCGGGGGCCTCCGCGGGCTTGGCAGAGAGGGTGAGCCAGGCGCCGGCGGCGATGACGAGCGCGCCGCCCACGACGAGCCGCGGCGTGATCGGCTCGCCGAAGAACGCCGCGCCCAGGACGGCGGCGTGGACGGAGGTGAGGAGGGAGACCGTGCTCCCCTCGGCCGCCGTCGTCCAGCGGTAGGCGTACGTCATCAGGATCTGGCCGCCGAACGAGGTCACGATGATCGCCCCGATCCCGACGAAGCCAATGAAGCCCGGCCAGACGGGCGATGTGAATGGAAGGGCCGGCGCCGTCATCACGCTCCCCACGGCGGCGAAGTAGAAAAAGATCGACCAGGCGGAGTCGGTCTTCCTCAGTTCCCGAACCGTTGAGATCGCCGCGCCGGAGAAGATCCCCGCCGAAATCCCCATCACGTCCCCCAAGGAAATTCCCAACCCCTCGTGCCCCAGGATGAGGCCGACGCCGCCCACAGCCACGCCGAGCGCCCCTCCCGTCTTCGGCGTGAGGGGTTCCCGCGCGAAGAGAGCCGAAAAGAGCGTCGCGAAGATCGGAAAAGTGTAGGTAAGGAGCGTCGCGGGACCGGCCCCGATCCGGCAGATTGCCATGTAGTAGAGGACGACGGCCGCCCCGCCGAAGAGGCCGCGCCAGAGGAGGAGCCGGCGGTTGCCGATGGAGAGCGCGATCGTCCCGACGCCGGCCAGGACCAATATGATGAGCGCGTGACCGAACGAACGGAAGAAGGCCAGCTCCACCGGGGGAACGTAGGCGCTCCCCCACCGGACGGAGACGGCGTGGAAGCCGAAGAGAAGAGTGGAAACGCCGATGAGGAAAGGGCCGTTGTGCCGAAGAGGAGGCAGTGGGTACCCCTCCTTCAGGACTTCGAGGACGATTCGGGCTCGCGGAAAAGGTTGAGCGGCACGCGGCCCTTCCCGACGGGCCGGGCCGCGGCAATCGCGCGGTCCAGGAACTGCCTTGCGCTTCCGACGGCCGCGGAGAGCGATTCGCCCCGGGCGAGGCAGGCGGCGATGGCGGCCGAGAGGACGCACCCCGTCCCGTGAAATGGTCCCCCCGTGATCCGGTCGCTTTCGAAAACCTCGAACCCCTCTTCGTGGAAGAGAACGTCCATGATCTTGGCCGGCTGGCCCTTCTTCCCGGGCGGCAGGTGCCCGCCCTTGATGAGAACGGCCCGCGCCCCCGTCTCGAGAAGGGCGTCCGCCGCTTCCTTCATGCTCTCGATCCCGTCGACGGCCACGCCTGTCAATGCCTGGACCTCGGGAACGTTCGGCGTGATGATCGTCGCCAGGGGAAATAGGAGCCGCTTGAGCGGCTTGATTCCCTTCTCAGGGAATAGCGGCGTCCCCGTGCCGGATTTGAGGATCGGGTCGACGACCAGCGCCGGTTTCCCGGCACCATTGAGGGCCTCGGCGATCACGGGAAGATGCTTCTCGTCCCAGAGCATTCCGATCTTGACGGCGTCGGGCGTCAGGTCGGCGAGAAGGACGGCCAGTTGTTTTTCGAGAAAACGGGGAGGAACGCCGAATATCTCCTCCACGCCCGCCGTGTTCTGGGCAGTGAGGGATGTCGGAACGGCCATCCCGTAGACGCCGAGAAGGGCGAAGACCTTGAGGTCCGCCTGAATCCCCGCCCCGCCCGAGGGATCGCTCCCCGCAATCGAAAGGGCCTTGCGGATGAAGGGAAGGTTTGGCGCCTTGGTTGTCCTTCTGCTCACCAACTCATCCTTTCTCTCACGCGCGTGATCGTTTCTTCTTTCCGGTCTTTTTCTTCGCCGCACGGCAGGTCTTCGAACTCTCCTTGACCATCGAATGCTTCCGAGGATGCGGGGCGAGATACGACATCTCCAACTTGGCCGATGAGAACATGTCCTGGTTCTCTTCCAGCAGGGTAGGGGTCTCTTCGGCAATTGCCGTCTTGCTCATTTCTTCTCCGGTCCTTCCGGCTCTCGTGTGGGTTACCCCAACATGCTGTCGCTTGCTTGCTCGGCCTGTTTCACCCCCCACCTTGATCCTCCCCCGCAAGGGGGGAG
>CAKKSE010000163.1 GCA_919903025.1 Nitrospiria bacterium
GGAAATCCTTCACCCCTCGTTTTCGGGATTGAAGACGATCCAAGAGGCTTGCTTTTCGCTGTGTGGCTCGTTCCATGCCCCGCCCCTTCGATTCATCCGCGAGTTGAACCGAAAGCCGGGGTTCGAATCGCCCTGAATTCGCGGCTATAAGAATTATCCTAGAAAAAGCAGTTGAACCGCGGAGCACGCAGAGAACGCAAAGGAGTTCGAGGGATTGGAAGACACATCGACCTCACCAGACAGGTGAGCATAAATACCGCCCGAAAAGATGTCCCTCCGTGTACTCCGTGGCCTCTGCGGTGAATGAACTGCGGTTTTTAGGATTATTGCCTCCGCCTGTGCGCCGTGGTACTCTTCCCGCAAGAGTGGAGGGACCGATGGCCAAAGTCATGATTTCGCTTCCCGACGAATTCCTGGCCAGAGTGGACCGGAAGGCGCGCGCTGAAGACCGCTCGCGGAGCGAGGTCATCCGCGAAGCGTTGCGGACCTTCTTGGAGGGTCGACCGTCCCGCAGACCGTCTTGGAAAGAAGCCTTAGCGCCCTTCAAGGATCTCGAAGACCGCTGGATCGGCGAATGGGACTCGACCGAGATCATTCGATACCTCCGCGACACGAGATATGGCCGCGAAGATCGTAATTGACACCTCCGTCCTGATCAAGTGGGTCAAGACCCGCGACGAAGAACTTGTAAAGGAGGCGCGCGCTCTCCTCGCGGAGGTGCAAAGGAGGCCCATCAAGGTCCACGTTCCCGCCTTGCTTCTGTATGAAGCGGGCAACATCCTGGTCATGAAGACAAGGCTCGAAGCCGTAGCCCTGGATGACGCCCTGTCTCGCGTCGAAGACCTTCCCTTTAGCGTTGCCCCGCCGGCATCTCCCCTTCTCAAACGAGCCGCCCGCCTCGGACGCCGTTTCGGCATCAGTTTCTACGACGCCTCGTTTCTGGCGCTCGCCGTCGAGATCGACTGTCCCTTCGTCACAGCGGACCGCCGTCTCTTCGATCGCGCACAGGCATTGCCTCGGGTCCGCCACCTGTCCCGCGTTGGAGTGCTCAGCTAGCCGGCGGCCCGTTCGGCGTCGTCGCTATCCGGTATGGACAGAACGGAGCATCCAGATGCCGATCTACTTCGTCGCCATCGATGCCAAGTCTACTGAGCCCGACAGAGACTGTTTTCACCGATGGATCGCGCGAAAAAAGAAGGCGCTTCCGGGTTTCTTGTGGGTGGCCCCGATATCTTGTGGGTCGTCGTCACGCCTCGTCACCCCCACCCTCACCCGTTCCCTTGTATCTTGTCCAAGGGGACCGGGTCATAGACAATGGAAGCGTTCTTTA
>CAKKSE010000164.1 GCA_919903025.1 Nitrospiria bacterium
CGCGCGAGCATTCGCGTTGACATCCCCCCAGGGAGCGATTATACTCCCGGCGCTTTTTTCGATTCGAGTCAAATGACGTTCGAAAAAGTTCGCAAAAACAATGTGTTAGAACACCGCGCGGGCGGATGATCCCGCCCGCGGGGGTCGTATCTTGAAAACGAGGAGGTGAAACGAAATGGAAACCAAGATCCGCAAGGTAAGCCGAAGGGAGTTCTTCAAGGTCTCGGCGCTGGCCGGCGCGATGGCTCTCACGGTGCCGAAGGCGCTGGTCGGGACGGCGTACGCCCAGGCGGTCAAGAAGGCGAAGAACCCGAACAAGCTGACGGAAGAGGAGAAGGCCCACGTTCCCAAGATCGAGGTGCCGCCGATCGCGGAAGACGGCTCCACGGTCCCCATTAACGTGACGGTGGACCACCCGATGACGAAGGACCACTACATCAAGAGCATCGAGATCCTGGCGTACAAGGACCCGATCGGTCCGAAGGGAAAATACAACCTCACCCCGGCGAACGGGAAGGCCTACATCTCCACCCAGGCCCGGATCCAGGAGAGCCAGCCGATCATCGCGATCGCCGAGTGCAGCCAGCACGGGAAGTGGATGGGGTCGGCGGACATCAAGGTGACGGTCGGCGGGTGCTGAGAGGAAGAACGGTTTCTCGGTAAGGGGGCGGGACCGGCCCGTCAGATGGCCGGCGCTCCAACCCCTGACCGCATAGGGAGGGATGCCTGAGGTGAGAAAAGAGGGGGAGGTCCGTCCTCGCTCCGCTGTGCGGGGCCGCTGGGCGGTTGTTCTGGTCCTGTCGGGCCTGATGCTTGCGGGCGTTGGGTGGCTGAATGCGTCCGGGGACAGGGACAAAGACCAGAAGATCAGGATTCTCTGGACGAACGATCTTCATGGATACCTGAAGCCGCTCTACCACAGGGAGCCGTGGGACGCGGATTACGAGTCGATGGCGCGGCGGGAGGGACGCCTCGGCGGGTTCGCTCACGTCGCGACCCTCGTCAAGAAGCTCCGGGGAGAAAAGCCCGAGCGCACGCTCCTTCTCGACGCCGGGGACACCTGGCACGGGACGGGCGTCGCCGTTTTCGACGGCGGCGCGACCATCGTGAATGTGATGAATGCTCTCAAGTACGACGCGATGGCCCCTGGGAACGTGGACTTTCTCTTCCCGAAGGACGTCGTCATGGCTCGCGTCAAGCAGGCGCGGTTCCCCGTGATCGCTGCCAACTGGACGGACGACGACACGGGAGACCCGGTCGTCAAGCCGTACATCGTCAAGGACGTGGGCGGCGTGAAGGTGGGAATCGTCGGGATGGCCTACCAGTGGACCGCCAAGACCGGCGACAGGAGTCTCACCGAGGGTTGGAGCTTCGGGATCAAGGAACGAGAGGTCCAGGAGCACGTCCGGGAGCTTCGCGAGAAGGAGAAGGTCGATCTCGTCCTTCTTCTCTCCCACATGGGGCTCCCCACCGACATGAAGTTCGCTTCCCGCGTCCAGGGCATCGACGCGGTCCTCGGGGCGCACACGCACGACCTCGTCAAGGTCCCCATCAAGGTCGGCGGGACGCTAGTCTGTCAGGCCGGGTCGCACGGAAAGAACCTCGGCCGGCTGGATCTCACCGTCCGGAACGGGAAGGTCGTGAAGCACGATCACGAGGTCTACCGGATCGCGGCGAAGGAGATCAAAGCGGATCCCGAGATCCAGAAGATCATCGACGCCGGTTACGCGCCGTACATCGAGAAGCTGTCGCGCGTGATCGGACAGACGAAGACGATGATCTGGCGGCGCGCGACCTGGCAGAACCCGATGGACAACTTCATCAGTGACGTCTACCGGGAGGCGGAGAAGGCGGACGTTGCTTTCTCCCCAGCGTGGCGGTTCGGCGCCACGACCATGCCCGGCGATGTCCGGGTCGAGGACGTGTACGACTGGATCCCGGCCCACGGGACGGTCCTTACGTTCGGCCTGACGGGACAGCAGATCAAGTCCATCCTCGAATCGGCCCTCGACAACATCCTGAACGAGGACCCGTATCTTCAGTTGGGCGGAGATCTGGCGCGCTTTTCCGGCATGGAGGTGGTGTTCGACATCCGCCGCCCGCTGGGTCAGCGGTTCGTCGAGATCAAGATCGGCGGGAGGCCCATGGATCCCAAGAAGGTTTACCGGGTGGCCTCGGCGAACACGCAGTTTCATAACGTTCCCGGCGCGGTCGACCTGAAGGACACGAAAAAGACCGGGGTCGACACCGTGATCGCTCATATCGAAAAGAAGAAGGTCATCGCCCCGAAGCTGGACGGCCGGGTCCGGAACGTTCCGGAGAACGACAAGCCTCTTCGGGAGATGGAGAAGCGCCGCATGGTGGGGGCCTGACGGCCCGCAGGTTACCCGCGTTATCAACAGGAGGTTTTGAAAATGGCACAAGTCACGGCACCAACGATCATCCTCAAGTCTGGATACAAGAAGGGCGAGAACGTCGAGGTCCGGGTGAAGGTGAAGTACAACTCGACGACGGGGCTCAAGTTCGTCGACGGAAAGTTCCTCCCCGCCGACAAGCCGGCCGACTACATCAGCAAGGTCGAGATTTTCTACGGGAAGGAGCTTGTGTCCCAGTTCGACCTCACGGCGGCCACGAGCCCGAATCCGCTGTTCCGGTTCCGGTTGACGCTCGACAAGGCCGAGCCGATCAAGGCCGTGGCGACGAACAACGGCGGCCAGAAGGCCGAGGCGACCCAAGCCGTTTCGTTCTAGCGTCGCGCGGACGTCCTTAAGCTCGGGGCGGGTTCAGGAGGGGGAAATGCTCGAAAGCCTGCAGGAGAGTTTTGCCGCCATGGTGATCCTTGGGTTGTTCACCGGGGCGGCGTTCGGCTTCACGCTTCAGCGCGGTCGTTTCTGCATGAATACGGCGTTCCGCGATATCCTTCTCACGAAGGACTTTACGACGTTCCAGGCCTACATCCTGGCGCTTCTGATCTCGATTGTCGGCGTCAACCTTCTGGTGGACTTCGGCCTGATCGAATCAGAGATCAAACCTTTCAACTGGCTCGCCAACGCGATCGGCGGATATCTCTTCGGGATCGGGATCGTGTTCGCGGGCGGGTGCGGGAGCGGCACGTGGTACAGGGTCGGGGAGGGGCTGGTCGGCTCCATGGTCGCGGTCCTCGGGTTCGCGATCTCGGCGATGGCGGCCAGCATCGGGAAGCTCGACTTCATCCGGAAGTATCTTCGGCAGGAAGACTTCACGATCCAGATCAACGATCAGGCTCCGACGCTCCACGGCTTGGTCGGCGCCAACAAGTGGATCGTCATCGCCGTCATCACGGCGGCCCTGGGGATCTGGCTTTTCCGGGCCCAGCGGCCCGCCCATCAGAAGGGCTGGACATGGCCGGTGACAGGCGCGGTCATCGGTCTCCTTATCGTCTTCGGCTGGTGGAGCTCGAGTCTCGTGGGGAAGGCGGAAGGGATTACGCTCGCCTCCACGACGGTGAGCCTCCTGTCGTATCCCACGGTGGGCATTCCCAAGCCGAATTGGGGGATGTTCATGCTGATCGGGATCCCGCTCGGGGCCTTCGTTTCGGCCCGGCTGTTGGGTGAGGCGAAGCTCCGCGGTCCCTCGGAGCCTTCGCGATACCTGAAGCAGTTCGGCGGGGGACTCCTGATGGGGTTCGCGGCCATGCAGTCGGGCGGGTGCAACATCAACCAGGGGCTCACGAATCTCTCGATGCTGTCCCTGGGAAGTCTCGAGGTCATTCTCTTCATCATCCTGGGGAACTGGACGATGGTCTGGTTCCTCTTCCTGAGGGATTAGGGGCCGGAAGGAGGGCTTACGTCATGCTGCACACGCTCGATGTCAAAGGGGAAGTCTGCCCTTACAGCACGGTCAAGACCAAGAAGAAGATGAAGGATCTGGCCATCGGGGATCAGCTCAAGGTCATTTTCGACTATCCTCTGACGGCCGAGGAGATCCCCCGCTGGGCGGAGAAGGCCGGCCACAAGGTTATCGAGGTCAAGAAGACCGGCGACGCGGAGTGGGAGATTCTCCTCGAAAAGGCCGTGGCGTAGGGGCGGGCGGACCGACCGATGGCTGAGAAACGCAAGCTTTCGCTCATGCTGACCACGAGCTTCGAGAATCAGAACACCACGACGGTGGTCAGGCTCGCCGAGGCCGCTCTCAGGCAGGGGCACGCGGTCGAGATATTCATGATGTGCGACGGGGTCCTGAACTCCTACGACCCGCGGCTCACGGACTTGATTGAGAAGGGTGTCCGGATTACCCAATGCGAGCACAACGCCGAGGAGAGGCATATCTCCAGGGAGATCCCGATCGAGCAGGGGAGCCAGTACATCTTTTCCACCATGCTCGACGAAGCCGACCGCTTTGTCTGCCTGAACAATTGACCGGAAGAACCCAGGAGAAAGACCGGACGTGAAAAGGTTCACAATCCTTCTGCGCCATTCGCCCTTCCAGACCATGCGGAACTTCGAGGCCCTGCGGATGACCGTCGGGCTTACGATGTCCGACAACGACAAGACGCTCGTTCTCGTCGAGGACGCGGCGTACCTGGTGTCGGCCAAGGCCCATCCGGAGGCGGTCCACCGGTTCGATCCGGCCAAGCACCTGGAGTTCCTCGCCGACATGGAGTTCCCGATGTGGGTGGAGAAGGAGTCGATGGCGGAGCGCGGAATCCAGGAGCTCCGGTTCCAGGCTGAAGTCAAATCGAGAGCGGAGATCGCGGCCCTGCTGGCCGAGAGCGACGCCGTGGTGACGTACTGATGAAGATCCTCCATCTTGTCCGTTGCCCCAAAGAGACCTACCCGTTCGAGATCGCCGGCCTCCAGTCGCGCGAGGGCGGGCACGAAGTGACGGTCGTCCTTCTCCAGGACGCCGTGATGTCCGGTCACCCCGCTGTAGACGGGGTTGCGGTCTTCTCGGGTCACGAGGACCTCGACGCCCGGGGCCTCCCGGCCATAGGGGGGACGCTCGACTACGACGGGATCGTCAAGAAGATCTTCGAGGCCGACCAGATCATCAACTGGTAGCTGTCCGGCGGTCCAATCTCCTTGACCCCTGTCGGGCGTCTGTGATACCTTTCCCCGGCTTTTTCCCCTTATTTTTCGGCGATCCGGCTTGATCCGCGATCATTCCCCGGAAGGAGAATAAGTCAATGCTCAAGCGGTATCTTCTCGCGCCGGGACCGACGCCGGTTCCCCACGAGGTGCTGTTGGCCATGGCGGCGCCGATTATCCACCATCGGTCGCCGGAGTTCATCCCGATCCTGGCCCAGGCAAAGGAAGACCTCAAGTGGCTCTTCCAGACTCAGCAGGACGTCATGATCCTCACCTCGACCGGGACGGGCGGAATGGTCGCTGCCGTGACGAACTTCCTCTCCCCCGGCGACAAGGCTCTCTGCGTCCGAGGTGGGAAATTCGGCGAGAGATGGACTGAAATCTGTAGCGCATATGGGATCATTCCCGTTAATATCGACGTCGAGTGGGGAACGGCCGTCGATCCCCAGAAGATCGAGGATTCGCTCAAAGCCGACCCAGCGATCAAGGCGGTCTACTTCCAAGCTTCCGAGACCTCCACGGGCGTCATGCACCCGACGAAGGAGATCGCGGAGATCTGCCGAAAGCGGGAGGGGACAATCTGCGTCGTAGATGCCATTACGGCGGCGGGTGTCTTCGATCTTCCGATGGACTCCTGGGGGCTGGACGTCGTCGTGACCGGCTCGCAGAAGGCGCTCATGCTGCCGCCGGGCCTTGGGTTCGTCGCGGCCTCTGAGAAGGCGTGGGTCTTGAACAAGACGTCCAAGACGCCCCGATACTACTTCAACCTGGCAAAGGAGCGGAAGAAGCTGGCCGAGAATCAGACGAACTTCACCTCGGCCGCATCGCTCATCGTGGGGCTCAAGGCGGCGCTCGAGATGATGAAGAAGGAAGGGCTGTCCGGGATCTTCGCCCGGCACGACCTCCTCGCGCGGGCGACGCGGGCGGGCGTCCAGGGGATGGGACTCGGTCTGTTCGCGAAGGCCCCCTCTCCGGCGCTCACGGCCGTCAAGGTCCCGGAGGGGATCGACGGGGGCGCCGTAACCAAGCGCCTGCGCGACACGTACGGCGTGACCGTGGCCGGCGGCCAGGACCATCTCAAGGGAAAGATCTTCCGCCTGGCGCACCTCGGCTACTTCGACACGTTCGACGTCATCGTGGGTCTGTCGGCGACCGAGATGACGATGAAGGACCTTGGCGCGCCCGTGGCGCTCGGAAAGGGCGTGGCGGCGGCCGAGGAGATTTTGGCGAGAGGGAAGGGAGCCTGACGGATGAAGGTCCTGATTTCGGACAGCATCTCCGATCGCGGAATCGAGATCCTGAAAACGGCCGGGATCGAGGTCGACGTCAAGACGAAGCTCTCCAAGGACGAGCTCAAGAGCGTTCTCGGCCAGTATGACGGCCTCATCGTGCGGAGCGCGACGAAGGTGACGGCGGACGTCCTGGAGAATCCGGGCCGTCTCAAGGTGATCGGGCGGGCCGGGTCGGGCCTCGACAACGTGGACGGCGAGGCGGCGACGAAGAAGGGAATCGTCGTCATGAACACGCCCGGCGGGAACACGGTGACGACGGCCGAGCATTCCATCGGGATGCTCTTCGCCGCCGCCCGGAACATCCCCCAGGCCCACGCCTCGCTCAAGGCGGGCCAGTGGGAGAAGAAGAAGTACATGGGCGTGGAGCTGATGGGCAAGACGCTCGGGGTTGTCGGCCTCGGGAACATCGGCCTGGTCGTTGCGAACCGGGCGCTCGGGCTCAAGATGCACGTCGTGGCGTACGATCCGTTCATCTCCGAGGAGCGGGCCGGGCAGTTGGGCGTGGAGCTCGTGGACCTGCCGGCGCTCTACGCGCGGAGCGATTTCATCTCGGTCCACACGCCGCTCACGAAGGACACGAAGCACATGATCGACGCGCGAGCGTTCGCCCAGATGAAGAAGGGCGTCCGGATCATCAACTGCGCCCGCGGGGGGATCGTGAACGAGGCGGACCTCCTCGACGCGATGAAGTCCGGAAAGGTGGCGGCGGCGGCGTTCGACGTCTTCGAGAAGGAGCCTCCGGAGGGGAACCCGCTCCTCGCCCTCGAAAGCTTCATCGCGACCCCGCACCTCGGCGCGTCCACGGAGGAAGCCCAGGAGAACGTGGCGACGGCCGTTGCCGAGCAGATCGTCGACTACCTGGTCCACGGCATACCGCGGAACGCGGTCAACGTTCCCCAGGTCCCGGCCGAGCTTCTGCCGAAGATCCGGCCGTATCTTCTCCTCGCGGAGAGGATGGGCTCGTTTCTCGGGCAGACCGTCGAGGGGGGGATCCGCGAGGTCGATATCGAGTATCGGGGCGACGTGGCGGAGTTCGGCGTCGCGCCGATCACGGCCGCGGCGCTCAAGGGGCTCCTCAGCCCGATCCTCGAGGAAGGGGTCAACGAGGTGAGCGCTCCCTCGATCGCGCGCGAGCGGGGGATCGAGGTGCGGGAATCGAGAGTGAGCGAGATCGAAGACTACACGAGCCTCATCGCGCTGACGGTCAAGACGTCCAAGACGGCCGGGCACGTCTCCGGAACCCTCTTCGGGCGGAAGGACCCGCGGATCGTCTCGATCGAATCGATGCGGGTGGAGGTCGTCCCCGACGGCTCGATGCTCATCCTGACGAACAACGACAAGCCGGGCGTCATCGGGTCGATCGGGACGTTCATGGGGGAGAACAGCATCAACATCGCCCGGATGCAGCTTGGGCGCGAGAAGGCGGGAGGCAGGGCGGTGGCCGTGGTTTCGATCGACTCGCCCGTTGCCAACGATCTCCTCGACCGGCTCGCAAAGCTTCCGAACATCCTTTCCGTCAAACAGGTCAGGCTGTAGACCGCCTTCCCGACCCGGCTCCCCCCGGGCTTCGGGCCACGGGAGTGGACGCGCCATGGCAAACGAATCGTTTCGAGCACAGGTTCCGCGCGGCGCGGTGACGCTTCGGTCCGAGGCGGCCGCGCGCCGCCGGGCGGTCGAGGAGCGTCTTCTGGCCGTCTTCCGGGAGTGGGGGTATGAGGAGATCATTCCCGCGACGTTCGAGTACCGGGACGTCCTGGCTCCCGGAATGGAAGAGGGACTGGCGGAATCGTGCTACACGCTGACGGATCGGGAGTCCGGACGCCTCCTGCTCCTCCGGCCCGACGTCACTCTCCAGATCGCCCGGATGGCGGGATCGGCGCGGCGCGGGGCGCTTCCTCTCCCCGCCCGCTTCTGCTGCACGACGTCCGTCTACCGCTACGAGAAAGACCCGATCGGCCGCCACAGGGAACTCCGACAGGCGGGCGTGGAGCTCTTGGGCGTCTCCGGGGCCGAGGGAAGCGCGGAAGCCGCCGCCCTTTGCGTCGAGTCGCTTCGGCGGGCCGGTCTCAAGGAGTTCAAGGTGGCCGTCGGCCAGGTTGAGTTCTTCCGCGGGTTGTTCCAGGGGCAGAAGGTCCCGAGGGAGATTCAGAGAGAGATCCGCGAATCCGTTTCCAAGAAGGACGATGCGGCCCTCGATCTCGCGCTCTCCCGGTCGGGGTTGCCGCGCCGCGCGGCCGAAGCGTTCCGGCTCCTTCCGGGGCTCTTCGGAAAGGCGGAGATCCTCGCCCGGGCCGGAAAACTGGCGGTGACGCCGGCCGCGCGGACCGCCCTCGGCGACTTGAGGAGAACAGCCGACCGGCTGGACGCGTACGGCGTTCTGCCGTTCATCGTCTTCGATCTCGGAGAGATCCGCGGCTTCGACTACTACACCGGCGTCCTCTTCGAGGCGTTTGCCGGGGGCGTGGGAACGCCGATCGGGCGGGGAGGACAGTACGACAACCTGATCGCCCGGTTTGGGTCTCCCTGCCGCGCCACCGGTTTCGGTCTGGACGTGGACCTGCTCGTGCAGGCGCTCGGGCACCAGGGCCTTCTGGACGAGTACGCGGGGGCGGACGTGGTGCTCGTCGGCCGCCGAAGCTCGCCGCGGGAGTCTCTCGATACGGCCCGAAGGCTTCGGCAGAAAGGGTTCCGTGTCGCCTGCGATCTGGACGGACAGGGAATCGAGAGCGCGATCAAGCGGGCGGCGGCGGGGAACGCTGCAACGGTCGTTTTCCTCAAGAACCGGGGCGGCGAAGCTCTCATCGTGGACGTCAAGACTCGAAAGCGCCGCGCCGTCGCGGTCAGGAACATAGAGAAAGGACTCAGGCATGGATGAAATCCAGCGAGGCCGGTGCCTCGTCGTCGTCGGCGGGCAGTGGGGAGACGAAGGGAAAGGAAAGATCGTCGACATCCTGTCCGCTCAGGCGGACGTCGTGGCCCGGTATCAGGGCGGGCACAACGCCGGCCACACGGTGATCCTCGACGGGGACCCGTTCATCCTGCACCTGATCCCTTCGGGCATCCTCCGGCCGGAGACCCGGTGTGTGATCGGGAGCGGCGTGGTGGTCGATCCAGTCGCCTTGCTGGAGGAGATGGACTCTCTTGCGGCCCGGGGGATCGACATCAACGGCCGGCTCGTCGTTTCCGCGCGGGCCCACCTCATCCTCCCGCACCATCGGGCGATCGACAAGGAGAGCGAGCGGCTCAAGGGCGTCCGCAAGATCGGCACGACCGGGCGCGGCATCGGCCCGGCCTACGTCGACAAGATGGCCCGCGTGGGGCTTCGGGTCGGGGACCTCTTGAACCCTCGCAGGTTCCGTCAGCGACTAGCGGCGAACGTCCAGGAGATGAACGTCCTTCTCCGGGAGGTCTACAAGAGCGAGGGGATCGACGCCGAGGAGGCGGCCCGGGAATACCTGGGCTACGGCGAGAGACTCGCCCCGTTCATCGGAGACACGTTCCAGGTCCTGAACGACGCGATCGATGCCGGGAAGACCGTCCTGTTCGAGGGAGCGCAGGGAACGCTCCTCGACGTCGATCACGGGACGTATCCCTTCGTCACGTCGTCGTCGGCCGCGGCCGGAGGCGCCTGCACGGGAACGGGGGTCGGGCCGACCCGCATCTCCGCGGTCCTGGGCGTCGTCAAGGCGTACACGACGCGCGTCGGCAGCGGGCCCTTCCCGACGGAGATCTCGGGAGAGGAAGGGGACGCCTTCCGGGAGCGCGGGAAGGAATACGGGGCGACGACGGGGCGTCCCCGCCGGTGCGGATGGTTCGACGCCGTGGCTGTGCGGTATGCCGTCCGGCTGAACGCCCTCTCGTGCCTGGCCGTGACAAAGCTCGACGTTCTCGACGTCTGCCGGACGATCAAGGTGTGCGTCGGATACAGGCACGAGGGACGGACGCACGACGCATTCCCGTCCGACCTGGAGGTCATCGAATCGTGCGTCCCGGTCTATGAAGAGATGTCCGGCTGGATGACGTCGACGAGCGGGATCCAGCACTGGGACGATCTTCCCCGGGAGGCCAAGTCGTACCTGAAGAGGCTGTCGGACTTGGTTGGAGCCGGGATCGCGATGGTCTCTACCGGCGCCCGCCGCGACGAGACGATCCGGGTCCCGGGAGCGCTGGAGTGGTAATGGGTAGGTCGGTGAATAGGTGAATAGGTGAATAGGTGAATCGAAAAATGCCCGCTCGTATTGATTGGAAGTTCGCCGGGCGTTTTGGTAGACTTCCTTCCCCTTCGGGGGTTGGGGCCGCTAGCTCAATTGGTAGAGCACCGGCCTTTTAAGCCGGGTGTCTTGGGTTCGATTCCCAAGCGGCCCACCATTGAATAAGTTCAGAGTTCGGAGTTCAGAGTTCGGAGTTGAGAACTGCGGCAAGTATCGCTTCGGTCGCCGCCCCGAACCTCCCACCCCGAACTCCGAACCGCTTTCTCCGTCCCCATCGTCTAGCCAGGCCCAGGACATCGCCCTTTCAAGGCGGTAACACGGGTTCGAATCCCGTTGGGGACACCAATACTTACAGAGTTTTTCCCAGGCCTTAGGTAAGATTTAGGGGAAATGCCGGTTGGCCGGGACTTCTCCTTCCGGTCTGGCCTTTGGGTCGTCCGGCGTGAAAGCATGCGTTCCGGCTTGAGCGGAGAGGGGGCGGATCATGGGAAAGGTCTACAGGGACAAGAAGTCCAGCGGCTGCGCCCTCTGCAAACCCAACAAGCACGGATGGTCGCCAAAGAAAAAGCCCAAGGAAATGGCGCTGGAACGGGAGATGGAGAAGGAAGTCACTCGGGCGCTTCGACGGCATCCCGTGCAGTAGGGGACCGCGTGGCGCGGGAACGCCCCAAGCGCCCTAAGCGTTGACGGCAAAACGGGTTTCTGATAAGTTCCCGGTACCGCTGCGCCAATGGCGGGGTTCCATTCCCTCAAGGAGTCCGGATAGCGATGCGGTCTCAAACCCTTCCGTCCGATCTCTCTCCCCCTCCACCAGGCCCCCGCGGGCCGTGGTTGAATCCCCTGCGTTCCGCCCCCTTCCATTCCCACGACCTGCCCGCGCTTGCCAGGCCAAAGCCCAGGCGACCACGGCTACATTCTGCCCCAGCCATCGAAAGCCCTCGCTCCTCGCCGGCTCGTTCTTCAAGATGCGTCGCAGGAAACAGCTTCCACAGAGTCGCGGCGAATAACTTAGCAAAACTAGCAACGTCCCGTCCCGCGCGTCACCATTTGGCGAAACCAGGCCCAAAATCAAGCCCTTGCAAGAGACCGCGTTTTCGCATTCGAATCCCGTCTGGGGACACCAGAATTTATTGCCATAGGCACGCCCTACGCCCAGAAGCCGGCTACATCGGCGCCAATTTGGCTCGCCGCGGACGAGGACGAGATCCGCGAGATCGTCCAGGAGACCGTCGTCCACGAAGTCGGCCACTACTTCGGCCTCTCGGACGAGGAGATGGAGGAGTGGGAAGCGGGGGGGTGGAGGGAATGAAGAGGGAGCGGAAAAGGCCACGGTTGACGGGTTGAGAATGCGGCTGGGACTCCGAGGGGAATCCTCCGGCTTCCATTAGGCCCCCCTTCTCTTACCCTCTATTGGAGATATTACCCTTTCTCCGCCACGGCGCCCCGGGACCGCGCCCCAGGCACTCGACCTTTCTTCCTCTTTCTTCCGGAAGTCAGAAACCTATTCTTGATTCAACCCCTATCTCGAATGAACCGGGGGGCGGATAGACGATGGACCCCGGGTCGCACGGATGTTGCCTGTTGCTGTTGTAGCTATCGTATTCCAGCGGCTCATTCCACTTCCCGGTCTTGAGTCTGTCCTCAACCGCCCCATGGTATGCGACCCTCTCCACATCTTCGTCACGGTAGTTGAACATTGCAACAACGTCATCTGAAATCTTGACCTCAATCGTAGCTTGTTCCGCAACCTTGCCTGCGTCCGGCTTGCCGACTTTATCCGCAGGAACTATTCCGAACCGAAATAGGAATTTGCGGGCATCGCCGGTCTTGGCGAGTTCCTCCCTGCGGTTCAGCGTGCAAAAGTAGGTCTTTATGGTGGGCATTGTGATCAATCCTCCACTCAGCGCTTTCCCCCGCTCCCGGCTGGCCCACTTCCCCGGTCATCTTGCCGGCCCCTCCTGATGCACCTTCAGCTCCCGGTTTTCCCCACTGTGGCCGAGTCAACTTCAAACACCTTCAACACCTCATCCCCGTAGTGGTTGATGACCTTGACGGCGATCTTGCCCGACTGCGGCGGATCGAAAGGCCGACTCCGGGTCGAATAGAGCGCCGACCACGCCGCCTCGTCGATATCCGCCCGAAGCGCCCGCTTGAGCTTCTCGTAGGGTTCTTCCGCGCCGGTGAAGTAGGCGTGGCGGACGAAGAAGCTCTCCCCGTTGTAGTCGGTGTCGATGAACCAGCAGGCGATGTCGTCGGTGCTGCTGCTCCGAATCTGCCCGGTCGTCGGGTCATACACATCCACGCCATTGATTTCGACGACGATCTGGTCGTCCTTCTGCTTTGTGATCCCGACATCCGGCTCGCCGAACACGGTGAACAAGTTGCCGGCGCCGGTTTTCTTCAGGAGTTCATCGCCCATGGCGAGGTCCGGGTTCATGCGCGCCGGCA
>CAKKSE010000165.1:0-11583 GCA_919903025.1 Nitrospiria bacterium
CAATCTCAAGGCTATAGATAAATGGAACGGGATACTTCCGCAGGTTACAGGCGGTGGAGCAGTGCCATTTATAGGCGTGGGAGATATACAAAAGAGATTAAACAAATAATCATAAGAAAGTTCTTTGCGCCATCGGTGTCCTTGCCGTCCTCATCTCCATCCTCGCCGCCAAGACGAGCGGCGCCATCCCGTTCCTCGACCGGGTCACCCAAGGACCCGCAAAGAAATAGGGGCAGGCCTCCGTGCCTGCCCGATCTATGGCTCGGGAAGGACGACCCCGACCTTGTCCCCCTTCTTCGCGCCGAGGGCGTCGGCCGCCCGGCCGCGGTTGACGAAGATCTCCAGCCGATTGTCGCTGTCGATAATGGCGCCCAGATCGCCCTCGGGAATCTCGGCGTAGTATGAGCTGATTCGCTCGATGGCCCGCCCGGCGACGAGGACGCGCGCCGTGTGGCGTCCGGCCGCAACCAGAAGCCGGTCGATATCGTCCCGCCTGATGTTCGTCCCCAGGTTCCCGAAACGGTCGATCCGGATAACCTCTCCTTCCAGGACGGCCTTGCCGATCAACGTCGGCGACCTTTGCGGCAGGCGGATGGGATCTTCGATCGGGTCTCCGAAGTTCGTATGGGCCGTCCCGCGCGAGAGCCACCCGGTGACCGGCGCAAAAACGTCCCGGCCGTGGAACGTGGACGACCGCTCCGACCGAAAGTAGTGCTCCGCCGTGACGTGGTACGCCTGGCACCACTCGCTCGATTCCATGACGCCCGTCAGCACGCCGTTGTCCGGGGCGATGAAATAGCTCCGGTCCGTCACGGCGAGGATCGGACGCCGTGCGCTTCCCACCCCCGGATCCACGACCACGAGGAAAATCGTCTTCGGGGGGAAAAAAGGCTCGGCGTCCCGAAGGACCAGCGACGCCGCTTCCACGTCCTGCGGGGGTATCTCGTGCGTAATGTCGACGAATTCGGCGAGCGGATTGATGCCCAGGATGAGGCCCTTCATGATCCCCACGAAGGGGTCCTGGTGCCCGAAGTCGCTCAGAAGGGCGATGAGCCGTCTTTCCTTGACGTCCATGTCATGCATTCCCCGTAATGACGCCTCCGATCAGGCGCGAAACATGAGGGATGTTCTCCCGGGCGATGAACTGCCTCAGTCCCTCGACGAGATCCGGCGCGGCGCGCGGATTGACGAACGTGGCCGTGCCAACCGCAACGGCCGAGGCCCCCGCCAGGATGAACTCAAGCGCGTCCTCGACGGTCAGGATCCCCCCCATTCCCAGCACGGGGATCTTGACGGCCCGGGCGGTTTCCCAGACCATCCGCACGGCGATCGGCCGGATGGCCGGCCCGGACAGGCCTCCCGTTCCGTTCGCGAGGCGCGGACGCCGCGTCCGGGGATCGATCGACATTCCGATGACCGTGTTGATGAGCGATATCCCGTCCGCCCCCGCTTCCTCGGCCGCCCGAGCGAAATCCGCGATCCGGCCCACGTTCGGCGAAAGCTTCACGATCAGCGGTTTGTCGGTGGACTCCTTCAGGATCGAGATCAGGGCCTTGAGCTGGTTGACATCCGTCCCGAACTCGATCCCCCCGGCCTTGACGTTCGGACAGGAGACGTTCACCTCCAGGGCGTCCACACCCTCGACGCCGGACAGTCCCGCGGCGACGGCCCGGTACTCGTCGACCGACTCGCCGAAGATGTTGACGATCACGCGCGTGTCGAACCCGCGAAGGTACGGGAGTTTATCTTTCAAGAAAGCTTCGAGGCCGACGTTCTGGAGACCGATCGCGTTCAACATCCCCGACGGCGTCTCGACAATCCGGGGGGGAGGATTGCCCGAGCGCGGGCGGAGCGAGATCCCCTTCGTAATCACTCCCCCGAGCGTGTTCAGGTCCACCTCCTGGGAAAGCTCCGAACCGTAGCCGAACGTTCCCGACGCCGCCAGAACGGGGTTCTTGAGCCGGATCCCGGCGAAATCGACGTCGAGACCGGGGAGATGATCGGGATTGGGCGTCACCAGAGGACCTCCTCGGCGTCGAAAACAGGACCGTCCGTACATGCCAGGCGATAGGATCGCGCCTCGCCCTCGCTCCGGACCGGGACCGCGCATCCCATGCACACGCCGAGGCCGCACGCCATCCGCTCCTCGACGGAAACGCAGCACTTCGTCTTTGACTTCGTGGCCATTTCCGAGACGGCCTTGAGCATCGGCGCCGGCCCGCACGCCAGGATGGCGTGTGACGGGCCCAGAAAGGGCCGAAGCAGATCAGTGACGACCCCGGCGTGCCCCGCCGAGCCGTCGTCCGTCGCCGCCTGGACTTCGATCCCAAGCCGTTCGAACTCCTCCCGGGCCACCAGATCCCCCTTCGTCCGTCCTCCCATGAGGACATGGACATTCCTCGCCGGCTCCCGGCCCCGGATCCATTCCGCGTAGAAGAACAGAGGGGGGATCCCGACCCCGCCCCCCACGAGAACGATTTCATCCATCGGCAGGGATGGGAAGGGCTTGCCCAGGGGTCCAACGACATCGACCTTCTCCCCCGGCTGAAGGCGATCGAGCATGGATGTCCCCCTTCCCATGATCCGAAAGAGGATCTCCGCTGTCCCGGCCGGTCCATCCGCGCGGAAGAGACTGAACGGCCGGCGCAGAAGAGGGTCCGTCGTATCCGACACGCGGATCATGACGAACTGGCCGGGCCGGGCCGCTTCCGCCAGGGCCGGCGCATCGAGGACGAGGCTCCGGTAGGGGCCTGTTCGGTCCCGGCGTTCCCGGATCTCGGCGCGGTGGGTTCTCACTCGACTTCGTCGAACCGAATGGACAGGATCTCGTAATCAACCGTCCTGGCCGGCGTGCGGATCGTCACCACGTCCCCCACCTCGTGCCCGATCAGCGCCCGGCCGATCGGCGACTCGACCGAGATGCGCCCCCGCTTTACGTCAATCTCGTCGACCCCGACGAGCGTGTAGGACCGTTCCTCGCCCGATTCTCCGTCCTCCAAGTCGACCGTCGCCCCGAAAACGACCTTGCTGTGCTGAATCGAGGCGACGTCGATGACCTGGGCGTGAGCGATCTTGGCCTGGAGCTCCTGGATCCTGCCCTCGATGAAGGACTGGCGCTCCTTTGCGGCGTGGTACTCGGCGTTCTCCGACAGGTCTCCGTGGGCGCGGGCCTCGGAGATGGCCTGGATGTTCTTCGGGCGCTCGACCTTGACGAGACGCTCCAGGTCGGAACGGAGCTTCTCGTATCCGGCCTTTGTCATCGGGATCTTCTTTATCATGCGTGGTATTCCTGCAAAGACTTGACGGACATCTCCCCGTGCCGCGCCGAGGCAAGGCCCGTCACCGCCGCGCGGGCGCCCGAGATCGTCGTGAAATACGGGATCTTGAGGTTGAGGGCGGTCCGGCGGATCGAATACGAATCCCGCTGGGAGACGGCCCCGTGAACCGTGTTGATGACGAGGGAGATCCGCCCCGCCTCCATGGCGTCGACGACGTGCGGACTCCCCTCCTTCACCTTGTTGATCGAGGCGACGGCGAGGCCGCGGTCCCGCAGATACGCCGCCGTGCCCGCCGTCGCCATCAGGTCGTAACCAAGTTCGGCGAGGCCCCGACCGACTTCGACCGACGCCTCCTTGTCCTGGTCTTTCAGGCTGATGAAGACGACCCCCCGCTCCGGAAGGGGGCCGCCCGCGCCGATCTGCGACTTGAGGAACGCCAACCCGAACTCGCGGTCGATCCCCATCACCTTGCCGGTCGATCGCATCTCGGGGCCCAAGAGCGTGTCCACACCGGGGAACTTGGCGAACGGGAAGACCGCCTCCTTGACGGCGAAATACGGGATCTCCCTTTCGACCGTGAAGCCCAGGTCCCTGAGCGTCCTCCCCCCCATAACGCGCGCCGCCAGTTGCGCCAAGGGAACGCCGATCGCCTTTGAGACAAACGGCACGGTCCGGGATGCCCTTGGATTCACTTCGAGCACGTAGACTCGGCCCCCGACGACGGCGAACTGGATATTGATGAGGCCCACGACGCCGAGCGCCCGCGCCAGTCGGTCGGTCTGCTGACGGACCTCGGCCAGGATCGCCGGCGACAGCGAGTGCGGCGGCAGGGAGCACGCCGAATCACCCGAGTGGACCCCCGCCTCTTCGATATGCTCCAGGATCCCCCCGATGACGACGTCCCGGCCGTCCGCAAGGGCGTCGACGTCGATCTCGACTGCGTTTTCGAGGTACCGGTCGATCAACACGGGATGTTCGGGTGAAGCGTGAACCGCCCGCGTCATGTAGTCGTCGAGCATCTCTTCGTCGTAGACGATTTCCATCGCACGGCCGCCCAACACGTAAGAGGGCCTGACCATGACGGGATATCCGATGGCCTCGGCCACGCGGCGGGCCTCCGCGGGAGCCCGGGCGACGCCGCTCTCCGGTTGCGCCAGATCCAGCGCGTGCAAGAGCGCCTTGAACCGTTCGCGGTCTTCCGCCTGGTCGATCGAGTCGGGAGACGTGCCGAGAATAGGAACGCCTTCGCGCAAGAGCGGCAGGGCCAGCTTGAGCGGCGTCTGTCCGCCGAACTGGACGATGACCCCGTCCGGCCTCTCGGCTCTTATGATAGGCAAGACGTGTTCGAGGGTCAAGGGCTCGAAGTACAGCCGGTCGGCCGTGTCGTAATCGGTGCTCACCGTCTCCGGGTTGCAGTTGATCATGACGGTCTCGAAACCGTCCTTCCGCAGGCCGAACACGCCGTGGACACAGCAGTAGTCGAACTCGATCCCCTGTCCGATCCGGTTCGGACCGCCCCCGAGGATGACCACCTTTTTCCGGCGCACCGGGCGCGCTTCGTCTTCCTCTTCATACGTCGAGTAGAGATACGGCGTGTGCGCTTCGAACTCGCCGCCGCAGGTGTCGATCGTCTTGTAGACGGGAGCGATCCCCCACGATTCCCGCAGCTTTCGGGCGTCCCCCTCGGAAAGCGATCCGCCCGAGAGGTCCGCCAGCCGTTTGTCCGTGAATCCCAGCCTTTTGAGACGCCGCATCAGGCGGGGATCGTACCCTTCGCGGCCCGCGGGGACCTCCGTCTCCGCGTCGACGATCCGGCGGATTTGCTCGATGAACCAGGGGTCCACGGCGGAAAGCTCGTGGATCTCTTCGGTGGAGAAGCCGGTTCGGATCGCGTCGCCCATGTACCAGACCCTCTCCCAGTTCGGGACCGAGAGACGCGCGCGGATCGTCTCGCGCCCGGCCCACGCGCCCACCTCCGGCCCCAGGCGCGATTCCAGGCCGCTGCTTCCGATCTCCAGGGAGGCCAGGGCCTTCTGGAAAGCTTCGGGGAACGTGCGGCCGATCGCCATAGTCTCGCCCACCGATTTCATCTGCGTGGTGAGCGTGGCGTCGCACTGGGGAAACTTCTCGAAGTTGAACCGCGGCACTTTGACCACGACGTAATCGATCGTCGGCTCGAAGCAGGCGGGTGTCTTCTTCGTGATGTCGTTCGGGATCTCGTCGAGCGTGTACCCGACGGCGAGCTTGGCCGCGATCTTCGCGATCGGGAAGCCGGTGGCTTTCGACGCCAGGGCCGAGCTTCGCGAGACCCGAGGGTTCATCTCGATCACCATCACCCGCCCGTCCGACGGGTTGACCGCGAATTGGATGTTCGACCCGCCGGTGTCGACGCCGATCGCCCGGATGATTTTGAGCGATGCGTCCCGCAGGCGCTGATACTCGCGGTCGGTCAGCGTCTGGGCCGGCGCAACCGTGATGGAGTCTCCCGTGTGTATCCCCATCGGATCAAAGTTCTCGATGGTGCAGACGATGACGACGTTGTCCTTCCGATCGCGCATGACCTCGAGCTCGTACTCCTTCCACCCCAGGAGCGACGACTCGACCAGGACCTCCCGCCGGGGGCTCTCCGCGAGTCCCCGCGTGATGAACTCGTCGAACTCGGCGGGCGTGCGGGCGATGTTTCCGCCCGTGCCGCCGAGCGTGAACGACGGCCGGATGATCGCCGGGAACCCGATCCGGCCCCGGACGGCCTCCGCCTCCCCGCGGCTCCGGACGATCGCGCTGTCGGGAACATCGAGACCGATCTCCGCCATCGTCCGCTTGAAGGCGTCCCGGTCCTCCGCCCGGTGGATCGCCTCCCGCGACGCGCCAATCAGCTCCACGCCGAACTTCTCCAGCACCCCCCGCTCGGCCAGGGACATGGCGATGTTGAGGGCCGTCTGGCCGCCCATCGTCGGAAGGAGGGCATCCGGCCGTTCCCGCTCGATGATCCGCTCGACCGTCTCGGGCGTGATCGGCTCGATGTACGTCCGGTCCGCGGTCTCCGGATCGGTCATGATCGTCGCCGGATTGCTGTTGATCAGGACGATCCGGTACCCGTCGTCCCGAAGGGCCTTGCAGGCCTGCGTCCCCGAGTAGTCGAACTCGCACCCCTGGCCGATCACGATCGGTCCCGAACCGATGAGCATGATGGTCTTGAGGTCGTTACGACGCGGCATGGCCGGCCATCAAGCGCGTGAACCGCTCGAACAGATAACGGGAATCGTGCGGACCGGGCGAAGCTTCCGGGTGGTACTGGACGGAGAAGGCCCGGAGCTCCGAGTGGGCGAGCCCCTCCACCGTGTGGTCATTCAAGTTGACGTGCGTGATCTCGGCGCCCTTCGGAAGCGAGTCCGGGTCGACGGCGAACCCGTGGTTCTGCGAAGTGATCTCGATCCGTCCGGTCGTCCGGTCGAGAACGGGTTGGTTCGCCCCGTGGTGGCCGAACGGAAGCTTGTAGGTCTTCCCGCCCAAGGCGAGACCCAGGATCTGGTGCCCGAGGCAGATCCCGAAGACCGGGACGCGCCCCAGGAGCGACCGGACGCTCTCGACCGCATACGTCACTCCCTCCGGATCGCCCGGACCGTTCGAGAGAAAGACGCCGTCCGGCTTCTCGGCGAGGACCCTCTCGGCGTCCGTCCCGGCCGGGACCACCGTCACGTCGCACCCGGCCGCGGAGAGGTACCGAAGGATCTGGAACTTGATGCCGAAGTCGTACGCGACGACCCTGAAGCGTCCCGGCCGCTCCACGGGCGGGTATTGATCGATGACGTGCGGGCCCGCTGCCCACCGTTCGTCACCCTCGCGCGCCACCTCCCGGACAAGGTCGCGCCCCACGAGGCCCGGGACCCCCCGCGCGCGCGCCGCCAGCGATTCGCGGTCCAGATCCACGGTCGAGATGATCCCTTCCATGGCGCCCCGGTCGCGTATCCGCCTCGTGACGGCCCGCGTGTCGATCCCCTGGATTCCGACGATCCCCCATTCCTTCAAGTACTCCTCCAGCGTCCTTTTCGTCCGCCAGTTGCTCGGCCGATCGCACCCCTCACGCACGATGAAGCCCCCCAGGAAGAGCCGCCGGGACTCCACGTCCTCGTCGTTCACGCCGGTGTTCCCGATGAGCGGATAAGTCATGAGGACGATCTGCCCGCGGTACGACGGATCGGTCAGGATCTCCTGGTACCCCGTCATGCTCGTGTTGAACACGACTTCACCCGACGTCTCTCCCGGGGCTCCGTACGATTCGCCCTCGAAAACGGAGCCGTCCGCCAGGGCCAGAATGGCCGGGAGCCGCTTATTCACGGCCCCTCCGGTAGACCGTCACGCCCCCTACGAGCGTCCGTTCGACGCGGCCTCGGACCGTCCATCCATCGAACGGCGTGTTCCTCGTCTTCCCGTGGAACATCGACGCATCCACGCGGTATTCGGCGTTCAGGTCGACGAGCGCGAGATCGGCGGGCAAGCCGGGGGCCAGCCGGCCCCTGTCGAGTTTCATGATCTCGGCAGGGGTCTGCGTGAGCCTTCGAACGACATCCATAAGCGGCATGACGCCCTCGCGCCACAGGACGAGCGAGAGCGGGAGAAGCGTCTCCAGGCCGACGATCCCGAACGGCGCCCGGTCGAACTCGACTTCCTTCTCGTCCGCCTGATGGGGGGCGTGATCCGTGCAGATCGCGTCGATCGTTCCGTCGGCCAGCCCTTCGCGGACGGCCCGACGGTCCTCGGCCGACCGAAGGGGAGGGTTCATTTTGGCGTTCGTGTTGTACCGGCCCACGGCCTCGTCGGTCAGGAGGAAATAGTGCGGGCAAGTCTCGGCCGTGACGCGCACGCCCCGAGCTTTGGCCTCGCGGACGGCCCGGACGGCGCCGGCCGTGCTCACGTGGGCGACGTGGAGACGGGCCCCCGTCAACTCGGCCAAGGCGATGTCGCGCCGTGCCATGATTTCCTCGGAAGCGCCTGGAATCCCGCGAAGACCGAGCGCGCTCGCCGTCTTACCCTCGTTCATCACTCCTCCCGCCGACAGCCCCAGGTCCTCGCAATGATTCACGACCGGAATGTCGAATATCCGGCTGTACTCCAAGACGCGCCGCATGACGGCCGGGCTGACAATCGGCCGGCCGTCGTCCGACACGGCCACGCATCCGCTTCCGACAAGCTCCCCGATATCCGAAAGCCCATCTCCCTCCGACCCCTTCGTCGCGGCGCCGATCGGAAACACGTTGACGGCCCCATCGGCCGCGGCCCGCTCCACGATGAACCGCGTCACGGCGCCGCAATCGTTGACCGGCCGGGTGTTCGGCATACAGCAGACCGATGTCACGCCCCCGGCCGCCGCCGCCCGCGTTCCCGAAGCGATCGTCTCCTTGTATTCGAATCCGGGCTCCCGGAGGTGAACGTGGACGTCCGCAAGCCCGGGCAGAATGGCGAGACCCTCGGCCTCGATGACCTCGTTGGCCGCCTCGGGCCGGATGATACCCGGCTCCTCGATTCCCGCGACGGTCCCGCCGTCCACGAGAAGATCGCGCGGAGCGTCCGTCCCAGACGCCGGATCGATGAGCCGCCCGCCCCGAACGAGAATCACGCGCTCGCTCCTCCCGCCACAAGATAAAGAACGGCCATCCGCACGGCCATCCCGTTGGCGACCTGGTTCAAGATGAGGGACGCCGCCGAATCGGCGACCTCCGGCGCGATCTCCACGCCCCGGTTGATCGGCCCGGGGTGCATGACGAGGAGCCCCGGACGGGCCCGGTCGATCCGCTCCCGCGTCAAGCCGTAAAGGACGGCGTATTCGTTCAGCGACGGGACGAATCCCGCGTTCTGCCGTTCCATTTGCATCCGGAGCGCAATCACGACGTCGGCGTCCCTCAAGGCCTCCTCGATCCGGACCGTGACGTCCGCGCCCCATTCGGCGAGCCCCGGAGGAAGGAGCGTCGGAGGACCGCAAACGACGACCGATGCCCCCATCGTCTTGAACGCCAGGATGTCCGACCGGGCCACGCGTGAGTGGAGCACGTCCCCGACAATCGCGATTCTCAGCCCCTCGACGCGGCGCAACGCCTCGCGGACGGTGTAGAGATCGAGCAGAGCCTGGGTCGGATGCTCGTGCATCCCGTCGCCCGCGTTGATGACCGAGGCCGAGACATGCCGCGCCAGAAGCTCGGCCGCGCCCGAATGGGGATGGCGGATGACGAGGATCTCCGCGGGCATCGCCTCGATCGTCCGCGCCGTGTCGATCAGCGTCTCTCCCTTCACCACGCTCGACGTCGACTGGCTGAAGTTCACGACGTCGGCCGAGAGCCGCTTTCCCGCAAGCTCGAACGATGTGCGCGTCCGGGTTGACGGCTCGAAGAAAAGGTTCACGATCGTCTTCCCGCGGAGCGTCGGCACCTTTTTGATGTCCCGATCGAGGACCGCCCGGAAACTTTCGGCCGCGTCGAGGATCTCCCCGATGTCCGTCTTCGAGAGGTCCCGGATCCCCAGAAGATGCGGTCCGTGGAAGCTCACGACGCCCCTTCCTCTTCCAGAATGACAACCCGGTCGTCTCCGCCCTCTTCCCGGAGCTTGACCTCTACTCGTTCCTTGAGGGCGGTGGGAACGTTCTTCCCCACGTAGTCGGCCCGGATCGGAAGATCCCTGTGTCCCCGGTCTATGAGGACGGCGAGCTGGATCGAGCGCGGACGGCCGTAGTCGATCAGGTGGTCGAGGGCGGCGCGGATCGTCCGGCCGGTGAAGAGCACGTCGTCCACGAGCACGACGTCGTGCTCCTCGATCGATTCCGGGAGGATCGTCGGCTTGAGCTTCGAGGAGATGGCGCGCCGCCCGAAGTCGTCGCGGTAGAGCGTGACATCCATCTCGCCCAGCGGAACGTCCGCCCCTTCGTGCTTCCGGATCTTTTCGGCGAGTCGGCCGGCTAGGTGAACGCCCCCGGTCCGGATCCCGACCAGGACGAGGGTGTGCGTCCCCTTGTTCCGCTCGACGATCTCGTGGGCGATCCGCGACAGGGCGCGGTCGATCGCGGTCTCGTCCATGATTTCGGCCTTGACCCTCCGCTCGTTCATTCGGCCGTCCGGAAGGCACAAAAAAACCTCCCCCCGGACTCCGGGAGGAGGTTTCGAAGCGCATATGGAGTCTTGAATGTCCGGTTGATGATCATCTCGGTTCCTTCCCGGCCTCACAGGGCCGGATTAAAGGACTGGCCTTCTTTTACTTCTTTTTCCCCACCGTTGTCAAGCGCGCCGACACAAGTTACTTGCCCCCGCGGCCTGAGATCCGGAAGTCGTGTTTCCGGGGAAAGACCCCGAAGAGATTGAGCGTAACGCTCCAGGAGACCTCGGCATGCTTTGTCCGGCCGTCGGACAGGATGCGGATGTTCTCCTCCTTCAAAGGAACGCCCGCGTCCTTCGCCTTCTCAATGATGGCTTTTCGTATGGTCTCTTCTCTTTCCACGACCACGGAGAGCGACGCCTCCTTCATCGCTTCCTCCATCTTCAGGTACCCGTAATACATCATCCCGTACAGGTACCCGAGATGGATCCCGATTCCAAGGACGAGCACGAACATGACCCCGCAGAACGTGACCTTGCCGGCGGATCGATCCATTCTCAGTCCTCCTACCGAACGGTATGTCCGATTCTCTCCCACCGAACCCATCGGTCGGAGCCGTCCCACGACCAGTAAACCACGAACGCCTTCCCGCGGATCTTCCCGAATGGGACGACCCCCCAGTAGCGGCTGTCGTTCGAGTGGTCGCGGTTGTCTCCCATAACGAACACCGTGTCCGGGGAAACCGTGAAAGGGCCGAAGTTGTCGCGCGGATCGACCTCGGCCGGCAGGATGATCGGAACGTCGTGGACCGCGTAGTCCTCCCGGAGAGGCTGGCCGTTGACATAGACGGCCTTGTCCCGGACCTCGATCACGTCGCCCGGAAGACCGATCACCCGCTTGATAAAGTCACGCTCGTCGTCCCGCGGAAACTTGAAAACGATGATATCTCCCCGCTCCGGCTCTCCCCACGGAAGGACCTTCTTTTCCGTGAAGGGAATGCCGACGCCGTAGACGAACTTGCTCACCAGGATATGGTCTCCGATATCCAGGGTCGGCAGCATCGAGCCCGACGGAATCTTGAATGCCTGAACGACGAACGTCCGGATCGTCAGGGCCAGAAGGATGGCGAGACCGAACGTCCAGACGTAGTCGAGCAGGACAGCCACCCGCCGGCTCCGGACCCGTTCTTGTATCCATTCAGAGACTTGCAACACGCTTCCTCCCC
>CAKKSE010000165.1:11683-25061 GCA_919903025.1 Nitrospiria bacterium
CCGGCCCACCTGTTTCATGCGCCTCTTCCCTTCCTTCTGCTTCTCCAGGAGCTTCCGCTTCCGCGTGATGTCCCCGCCGTAACACTTGGCCGTGACGTTTTTTCGGAGGGCCGGGACGGTCTCCCGGGCGACCACCTTCGTCCCCAGCGCGGCCTGGATCGCCACCTCGTAAAGCTGGCGCGGAATGATCTCCTTCATCTTCTCCGCGAGCTGACGGCCGCGGCGAGGGGCCTTCTCCCGGTGGACGATGACGGACAGCGCGTCCACCGTCTCGCCGTTCAGGAGGACGTCGAGCTTCACGAGGTCGGATGCCTTGTATCCGATCAGGTCGTAGTCGAACGAGGCGTACCCGCGCGTGGCGGACTTGAGACGGTCGTAGAAATCCAGGACGACCTCGTTCAGCGGGATCTCGTACGTCACCATCACCCGGTCGGGTCCGATGTACTTGAGATCGGTCTGAGCGCCCCTGCGCTCCTGGCACAAGGCGAGAATGGCGCCCACGTACTCCTCCGGGGTGATGATGACCGCCCGGATGAACGGCTCCTCGATGGAGTCGATCCGCCCTCTGTCGGGAACCATCGTCGGGTTGTCGACGGAGACCGTCTCGCCGTCCGTCAGATGAACGCGATAGACGACTGTCGGCGCCGTGGAGATGAGCGAGAGGCGAAACTCGCGCTCGAGCCGCTCCTGGATGATCTCCATGTGGAGAAGGCCCAGGAACCCGCACCGGAAACCGAACCCCAGGGCCAGCGAGCTTTCCGGCTCGTAGCTGAACGAGGCGTCGTTCAGGCGGAGCTTCTCCAGTGCGTCCCGGAGGTCCTCGTACTGACTGCTGTCGATCGGGTAGAGGCCGGCGAAGACCATCGGCTTCACGTCCTTGTACCCCGGGAGGATCTCGGCCGGCGGTCGGTCCGCCTCGACGATTGTATCGCCGATCCGCGTGTCCTGGACGTTCCGGATTCCCCCGAGGACGTATCCGACCTCTCCAACGCCGAGGCTTTCGGCCGGGACCATCTTGAGGGCCATCGTGCCGACGGAGAGGACCTGGTACTCGCCGCCGGTCGCCGCGAGGCGGATTCTCATTCCCGGAACGATCCGCCCGTCCACGACGCGGACCAGCATCACGACGCCCTGGTAGTTGTCGAACCAGGAGTCGAAGAGGAGGGCGCGGAGCGGCGCGTCGGGATCCCCCTTCGGCGCGGGAATCCGCCCGACGATCGCTTCCAGAATGTCGGTCGTCCCGCGCCCCTCCTTGGCGGAGGCCAGGACGGCCCGCGACGCGTCGATCCCGACGATGTCCTCGATCTGGACCCGCACCCGCTCCGGATCGGCGGCGGGCAGGTCGATCTTGTTGATCACGGGAATCAGTTCGAGATTGTGTTCGATGGCGAGGTACGCGTTGGCCAGCGTCTGGGCCTCCACCCCCTGCGCGGCGTCCACGACGAGGAGCGCCCCTTCGCAAGCCGCGAGGCTTCGCGAGACCTCGTACGTAAAATCGACGTGCCCCGGCGTATCGATGAGGTTCAGGATGTAGCTCTGCCCGTCCTTCGCCCTGTAATTGAGCCGGACGGCGTGCGCCTTGATCGTGATCCCCCGCTCCCGCTCCAGATCCATGTTGTCGAGGATTTGATCGGCCTTCTCGCGCAACGAGATCGTCCCCGTCTCCTCGAGCAGGCGGTCGGCGAGCGTCGACTTGCCGTGGTCGATATGGGCGATGATGCAGAAGTTTCGAATTCGATCAATCGGCATAAAAAGTCATCGGCGCGCCGCCGCCCCAGCATGGCCCACGCCCAGCCAAGCGGACCGCGCGGCCCCCAGCAGGCCCGCGTCCCCCCCCAGGCCCGCGGGCAGGACCTTCGTCCGCTCCGCCAGCCATGAATAGGTGCGCCTTTTCATCTCCTTGAGCATATCCTCGATGAAGAAATCCCAGGCCTCCGCGGCTCCGCCGCCGATCAGGATCGCCTGCGGGTTAAGAAGGCTGATCACGCCGGCGGCCCCGATGCCCAGCGACCGGCCGACGCGGTGGAAGACCGACCGGGCCACGGCGTCTCCCTCCTTCGCCGCCAGCCAGACGTCCCGAGCCGCCAGCCTGTTCCATCCGCTCTCGTCCGCGGGGAGATGCGCCGAATCGGCCCCTCCCTCGAGCGCTTCCCGCGCCATTCGCACGATTCCCGTGGCCGATGCGAACATTTCCAGACACCCGCGGCTCCCGCAACCGCAGACAGGGCCTTCGGGATCGACCATCACGTGCCCAACCTCACCCGCCATCCCGTCCGCCCCGCGCCAGACCGCCCCGTCCAGGACGATTCCCCCTCCGACGCCGGTTCCAAGCGTGTATAGGACGAAATGCCGGAAGGACGAACCCGCGCCGACCCACGCCTCCCCCAAGGCCGCCGCGTTGGCATCGTTCTCCAGAAAAGCCGGCAAGCCGACGGCCCGGCCCACGTCGGCGGCCAACGGAACGTCCCGCCATTCCGGAAAGTTGGCCGAGACGACGATCCGGCCCCCCGCTTGGTCCACAAGGCCCGGAGAACCTATCCCGACGCCAAGGACCCCCCCGCTCCCGGCCAGGCGCCGGACCAGCGAAGCGATCTCGCCGACGACCTCCGCCCCCCGGGACGGCGGAGTCGGGACTCGTTCGGCGTCAAGAATCTTCCCGTCCCGGTCGACACGGGCGGCCCTGAGGTTCGTCCCGCCGAGATCCACACCGATCACGGTCGCCGGAGTCAGCGGCATGCCACCTGGTCTCCCCTTGCGCGCAACGGCTAACACCCCCTCCGATCGGTCATATTAGCACATCCGCCGCCGAACCCTCTCCGATTTGAGCGTCGGACACTCTCAAGAGACACCCCTTTTGGCCGTCACGGGAGAAACGAGGCCCCGCAGTCGGGGCGTTCCCAGACCGTCACTCGCCGCAGGGACAAGCGAGCAGGGAGATGCGGCGCAATTCGGTCCGCCAGCCAGCGGGCGATCCCCTCCGCCGAGGGAATGACAGTGGTGAACGGGGGCGCTTCGTTCAAGCGACGGCCCTCCATCGGTTCGAGGACCTCCCTCAGAGCGGTTCGAACCTCTTCAAAATCCACAACGATCCCCCTCGAGTCCAGATCGGCGGCCGCGACGACGACCTCCACCTCCCAGTCGTGCTCGTGCAGCGCCTCGAGGCATCCGCTTTTCTCCGGAATCCGGTGGGACGCCCGAAACCCGCCTCGAACCGTCAACTCAAACATCAATCTTCCATCCGACCCGGATTGCATTCCGGCGGGCCGGGATGCTATCTTGTGAACAGATCGAACAGCTTGGAGGAACCATATTAACCGTCCCTTTTATGTGCGCCGTCCGGACGAGAAGGATCATTCTCTCTGTCGTCGACGGATCCCGGCAGCCCGCGGGGTTCCCGTGCCTTTCTCCCTGCCGGAGACCCACTCGATCTGACGAATCAACCCGAGCAGAAGCGACACCTCCCGCTTTCTCAGCTCCGCTCGACCGAACAGGAGACGAACCTCATCGAAGATCGCGTCCGGATTCTGCCGATTGAGGTATCCGATTTCAAGAAGAACGGTCTTCATCCGATCGAGGAGTCCCTTGCGGTCCCGAGCCGGCGCCAAATCGGCCCGCTCGGCTTCGCCGGACTTCATCCGCGACGCGGTGAGCGCCCCCAACGTAATCGCTACGGCGTGGGAGAGGTTCAGCGAGGGGCAGGCGGGGGATGTGGGGACCCGGAGAAACCGGTCGCACGCGCGCCGATCGGCCTCCGTCAGGCCCGTCGACTCCGGTCCGAAAAGGACGGCGACCGTGCGGCCCGCCCCCACCTGCGTAGTGACCCGCCGGCCCGAAGCGAAGACGGAACCGGCGTTTCGCCGGGCCGTCGCGCCGACGACGATTTCCGCGTCGGCCACGGCTTCGTCAACGCTCTCGAATACGCGTGCGCGATCGAGGACGGCCTGGGAATGGTAGGCGATCGTCCGGGCCTCGTCGCCCTGAGGGTCCGCTCCCGGCGCGACGAGCCGCAGGTCCCGAACGCCGAAGTTGTCGCAGACCCGGGCGACGGCCCCGATATTTCCCGCCCGCGCCGGACGAACCAGGACGACGACGAGCCGTCCCGCGCGGGTCCCTTCAGGACGATCTATGGCTTTGTCTCGGACTTCGGTTTGACATCGGCCGGCGGGGTCGCGGGCCCGGGCTCGGCTGGGGCGATCTTCACGCGGTCGGAGGGAGTCGACTCGATCTTCACGTCCGAGAGCTTGAGCTTCCCCTTCTTGGCCGTCTCGACCGACAACCGCCCGCGCAGTTCGGTGACTCCGTCACCCGTAACCTCGATCGTCACGGTCGTCTCGTCCAGCGCCTTTCCCTTCGATACTTTCAACTCGTACTTGCCCGGCATCAGTGTGATAGCAAACGAAAAATCCCCGAAAGGCGTGGCGTCCGTCTTGCCGACGAGGTTCTCCCCCGAGATCAGCTTGACCGCCGAGCCGCCCGCCGCCGTCGGCTTCACGATCTTCACGTCCACCGGCTGTGCCCAAAGGGGAGAGGGACCGATCAGAATCGCGGCGACCAGCAGTCCCGCCAGCACGACCCATCCGCCGAAACGAGATTTTCGCCTCATGTTCTCTTCCTCCCCTCCAGGCCGAACCGTCCGCCCTCTGACTCCTCCTTGGATAATCTCACGATCTCCCCGGAAAATCAACGAAATCGAGATGCGCCCCCCCGCTTCCGCGGAGCGGCCGTGAGGGTCTGCCCCGAAGGTCACGCGTTCGAGGAGAGGCTCGTCTCCGCGTGCCCATTCTGCCATCCGGACACCCCTCTTGTTCCGGACCGGCACCCTCGGCCGTCGGTTTCCCTCCTCCTGTCGTTTCTTATCTTCGGCGGAGGGCAGTTCTATAACGGCCGGAAAACACGGGGAATCCTCACCTTTCTGGGTCTGGCGGCCGGTGCCTTTTCCATCTGGTACGGCATCGTCGAGTTCGCCGGGAATCAGGAGGGTGGGACGGGCCTCATCCTCGCCGGACTGGTGCTCTTCGTTCCCGTCTGGCTCTTCTCCCTGGCGGACGCCTATGAGGACGCCGTCGAGATCGGGTCCGGCATCGCCGCGCTCACGGAGCGAAATCCCCGCGTCGCCGGCCTCTTGAACCTTCTTCCGCGGACCTGGGGGTTCGGCTACATATACGCCGGCGAAGTGAGGACGGGCGTTCTTCTCTTCGCAGCCGGATTCGTCCTCACAATCTGGGCAACAAGAAGCGGACTCCCTATCCTCGCTTCATTCCTCACGCTCGTCCAGCTCGCGACGGCCGGCCATGCCTACGTTCTGACGCGACGCGCTAGAACGCTCGCCGCCTCGAAGCACCGCGCGCGTCTCCGCGAAATTCCTTCCCGCGGGCCGTGGGTCTTCGGAATCGCCGCCGGGTTGATCGTCCTCTTCGAGATCGGTCTTGTTGCCCTTCAGGCCTCTCCGGCTTTCTTTCCCGCAAACTGACAAGCCACGGGACAGATACTTCGGATCAGCCATTGGGAAGACGTCGTTTTCTTCCCCCTTCCCCCCTTCGCCTTACTTACGGGATCCGGTAGACGAACTGGTGCCCGCATTTCGTACAGCCGACGCGGTAGGCCTTCCCGCTGTCAACCGCCTTGAGGCGCATCGTGTGGCCGCAGATCGAGCACGTGACTTGCCGAGGATCGGCCGATGGCGCCGCCTCCTTCGGCCGATCCGCAACCGGCGCCTCAACCTTGGGCGCGACCGGCCTCCGCCGCTCTTCGGCCTCCGCCGCCCCGGCGTTCACATCGCCGATCTCCCTCGAACCGCAGTTCCAGCATTCCGCCGGCACGAACGTCTTTCCCAGAGATTCCAGGTCTTCAGGCTTCACCAGGGCGATGTCGTTCAGCCTGCTTCCCGTATACGTACCCACAAAACGAAAAAGCGGCTCGGGGTGAAAGACCCCCTTGAACATCTTCTCATTTCCACACTGGCGGCACTTCGGCATGCATCCTCCCCTTTAATGCAGTTCTTCCGACTTTCGTGTGTGTCGCTCCAAAATGTTGTTGCTTGGTCCCTCGGCCAGTTCCTCCCCCCCACCTTGATCCTCCCCCGCCAGGGGTGAGGAGAGATTGAGGCGGGAACGCCGATCTTCCATCAGGCTTGGAGGAAGCCGGCCAATAAAACACTCCCCTTGATGGGGAAGCGGTCCAATAAAGACATCCCCTCCCCCTTGAAGGGGGAGGGCGAGGGTGGGGGTGATCCCGCCTGTGGCGGGACCGGCAACCCGCAAGATATCGGGGCCCCCCACACAAAACCCGGAAGCGCCTTTGATGCTACCCGGGCGCGGTTCGGAAGGCGATCTCCTTCCGCGCCTCGTTCAAGACAAGGAGAAAAACGGCGAACGGAACCAGGAGCAGCCACCCCGCGAGCGGAATCGGGTGCGTCCCGAAGACGGCGTTCAAGGACGGATGATAGACGATCGCCGCTTGAAGCGCCACCTCGCTCGCGATCCCCCACAGGAGCAGTCTGTTCCCCAGGAGCCCGATCCGCCGGACCGGCGTTGTCTCGCTTCGCGACGTGAGCCCGTTCGCCACCTGGGTCACGACGATGGCGGTCAGGCACATCGTCGTCGCCTGCATGTAAAGCGGATCGGACGGCGCGAGAGGCGTCCCCCACTTCCATCCTCCGGCTGAGAGCACCCAGAAGTATCCGGCAAGGCCTGCCGCCGCCTCAACCGGCCCCAACAGCAGGTAGGCCCGCCCCAGCAGGGGCCAGGAGAGAAGCCTCTCCGTCCGCGGCCGCGGCGGCCGGCGCATGACGTCCGGTTCAGGCTTCTCGCGTCCCAGGGCCAGAGCCGGCAGCATGTCCGTCCCGAGGTCGACGGCGAGGATCTGGATGACCGTCAAAGGAAGGGGAATGGAAAAGATCGCGTAGGCGAGATACGGAACGACCTCCGGAACGTTCGACGTCAGGATGTACGAGAGGAACTTCTTGATGTTGGCGTAGACGGCCCTCCCTTCCTCGATTCCGGCGACGATGCTGGCGAAGTTGTCGTCGAGCAGGACGACGTCCGAAGCCTCCTTGGCCACCTCCGTTCCGGCCATCCCCATGGCAACGCCGATGTCGGCCTTCTTGAGGGCCGGCGCGTCGTTGACGCCGTCGCCCGTAACGGCGACGATCTCTCCCGTCCGCTTCAGAACCGAAACGATCGCGAGCTTGTGCGCGGGCGTCATTCGGGCGAAGACGGCCCCGGGGGTTTCGACCGCCCGGCGGAGGCTGGCGGCCCCCTGGAGATCGGCAGGCGTGAACACCCGGATCGCTCCGCCCTCCGCCAGGCCGACCCGTTCGGCGACGGCCCGGGCCGTCTCGGCGCTGTCCCCCGTCACCATGATCACGCGGACCCCGGCCTCCCGGCAGACGGCGACGGCCCCCGGAACTTCGGGCCGGGGCGGATCCTCCATCCCGATGAGCCCCAAAAACGTGAACCCATCCTCCGGAATTCCGGGCCCTTCGCCTAGATCGTTTTTTTCAGCGACGGCCAGCACGCGCATCGCTCCTCGAGCCATCTCCCGCGCCGACGCCAGGATCATTTCCCGCCTCTCGGCCGTCATCGGGCCGTCCCCCTCCCTGTCCGCCCACCGATCGCACCGCTCGGCCACGACTTCGGGCGCGCCCTTGAGGAAGGCCGCCAGCTTTCCGTCCGGCCGTCGGTTGAGGGTCGTCATCGTCTTCCGGACGGAATCGAACGGGATTTCGTCGATCCTTGGGTTCTCGGTTCTCTCTGCTCCGGGATCGATGACGTTCGCCGCCGCCGCGACGAGCGCCGTTTCGGTCGGATCGCCCGTCCATTGCCCCGATCGGGAGACCTCCGCGTCCGAGGCCAGAACGGCCGCCCTGAAGAATCGAATGGGCGGCGAATGCCAGGCCGCTTCCGTCCCGGCATCGAACCATTCGCCCTCGATCCAGAGCCGCCGGACCGCCATAACGTTCCGCGTCAACGTCCCGGTCTTGTCGGTGCAGATCACAGTCGCGCAACCCAGCGTTTCGACGGCGGAGAGCGTCCGGACCAGGACCTTCCGCGCGGCCATTCGCCTTGCGGCCGAGGCCAGCGACAGCGTCACGGTCGGCAGGAGCCCTTCCGGAACGAGGGCGACGATGATCCCCAGGGCGAACAGGAAGTTCTGCCAGAACCCTCTGCCCAGGACGACGCCGAACGCAAAGAACGCCGTCCCGACGACGAAGGCGATGGCCGCCAGGCGCCGCGAAAGCCTGGCGACTTCCTGCTCCAAGGGCGTCGCCTCGGCTCGAACGCGCCCCGCCATGTGAGCGACCTTTCCGAATTCGGTCTGCATCCCGGTAGCGAACACGATTCCCAGGCCCCTGCCGCGGACGACGGTCGTTCCGGCAAACGCCAGGTTCGATGCGTCGATCCGATCAACACCCTGGGCCGGCTCGCTGTTCCTGTCCAGCGAACGCGACTCGCCGGTCAGCGGGGCGTTGTTCACCTGAAGGCCGTGGCTCTCCAGGAGACGTACGTCCGCCGGAACGCGCCCCCCCTCGCCCAGGAAAACCAGGTCTCCCGGAACGAGCTGGCCGGCGTCGACCTGGACATCCCGATTTTCCCGGCGGACGAGGACCGACAGGGGAAGCAGACGCGCCAGGGCCTCCAGCTCCCGCTCCGCCCTGTACTCCTGCCAGAACGAGAAGACCGCGTTGATGACGATTACAGCGACGATCGCCCCGCCGAGGAACTGCATTCCCTCCCCCGGCCCGAGCCAGTGGGCGGCAAAGGCGATCCCAGCCGCGACCCACAGGAGGAGAGCGAAGAAGTGCGTGAACTTAGCCATGAACAGGAGAAACAACGACGTCCGGGCGGGGGCTTGCAGGACATTTCGGCCGTGGAACGACAGGCGCTGAATGACCTCTCCGTCCGAGAGACCCTCAGGATGGGACCTTAGGACCGCGTAGACCTGAGCGGACGGAATCTCATGGATTCCCACGGGCTCTCTCGCCTAGCCGGGACGGAAGACCAGGAGGTCGCAGGGCGTTTCCCGAAAAAGGATCTCGAGAGGATGGCTCCTCAGCATCCGTCGCGAAGCGTCCCGCCGCGTCACGGCCGTCAGGATCGCCTCGGCGTGAAGCTCGACGGCCCGGGCCATCGTCTCCCGGCAAGCGAAGGGAACGATCGAGAAATGTTCCTCCACCTCGCGGCCTTCTCCGTGGAGGGCCGTTTGGATCGGGGCGGCGATCTCACCGGCCCGCGATTCGTGCCGCCTGAAGATCGCCGGGGTGGCTTCCCGCAGGAATCCGGTCGATTTCTCGAAAATGGTGAGGATTTCCGCGCGGATGTGCGCGGCGTGCGCCAGCATGGAAACGACCGGCGCAAGATGGGCGGCGAGCGCCTCGTCGGGGTCGAGAGAGATCAACACCTTGCGGGGATGGGCAAGCCGGCCCGGGTCCACGACCCGGACGGCCAGGACGGAGCAGGGAAGCTCCGCCATCATCCAGCGGGAGACCGTCCGGATGAAGTAGCGGTTCTCCCTCGCGTGGCGCCGGCGGGCGGCGGCCATGGCGAGATCGATCTTCTCCTCCAGGGCGACGGCGGCGATCTGGGGGCACGCCCTCCCCTCCCGGATGAGGCCGGTCGTCTCGACCTGGGACTCGCGGCCCTCGCGGACGATCCGTTCCACCGATGCCATCGCCGCGTCCTTTTCCTCCCCGGTCGCCCGAGGCGAAAGAACGGTCAGGACGTGGAGACTCGCGCCTGAGGCATGCGCAAACCGAACGGCGTACCGGGCGACCGCCTCCGCGTTGAACGATCCGTCGACGGCCATGAGGATGCGGGAAAACGGGCGGGTAGTCATGGCGTCCGCTCAGCGGCGGCGTGCAGCGCCGACCACTGCAACCCGTTGATAGACGCCACTCTCATGCGGCCGCCCATTCCGCGGACAGAAGCGCGGCTTGTTCCAGGACCGTCTGGGTCGCCTTCTCCTGCTTGTCCGGCGGGTAGCCGTGCTTGCGCAGGATGCGCTTCACGAGCACGCGCAGTTGCGCCCTTACGTTCTCGCGCATTGTCCAATCGATGGTGACGTTCTTCTTCACGCTAGCCACCAGCTCGCGGGCGATATGCACCAGCGTCGGTTCGCCGAGCACTTTGACCGCGCTATCGTTGACTTCAAGCGCGTCGTAGAAGGCCAGCTCGTCTTCGGTCAGGTTCAGTGCCTCGCCGCGTGCGTTCGCGGCACGCATGTCGCGGGCCAAGGCGATGAGTTCCTCGATCACCTGTGCCGCCTCGATGGCGCGATTCTGGTAGCGACGGATTGTCTGCTCCAGCATCTCGGCGAACGAGCGCGCCTGGACGACATTCTTGCGCCGCCGGGTGGCCAGCTCGCCCTTCAGCAGCTTCTGCAGAAGCTCCACCGCGAGGTTGCGCTGGGGCATCCCCCGCACTTCGGCGAGGAACTCCTCCGAGAGGATCGATATGTCGGGCTTCGCGAGACCGGCCGCCGCGAAGATGTCCACGACGCCCTCAGGCGCAACGGCTCGCGAGATGATCTGCCTGACCGCGTGATCGAGCTCCTCTTCCGGCCGTGCCTCACCGGGCGCACGCTTGGCCAGGACCGCCTTCACGGCCTGGAAGAAGGCTACGTCATCGCGGATGGCGAGAGCCTGGGCGTGGGGCACGGCGAGCGCGAAGGCTTGGGACAACTCGGTCACCGCGCATAGCAGGCGGTTCTTGCCGTCCTCCTGGCTGAGGATGTGCTCCTGCGCCGCCGGTAACAACGAAAGCCGCTCCTGTGGCGTCCCACTCGTCCACTTCGCCCGGTCGAATCCGTGGAACAGGCCGCAACAGACCTCGTACTTCTCCAGCATCAGGGCAACCGCTTCATCCTGGTCGAGTGCCGTGCGACCGGTGCCGCCGCTTTCGGTGTAGGTGGCGAGCGCCGCCTTCAGCTCGTGGGCGAGGCCCAGGTAGTCCACGACCAGCCCGCCGGGCTTGTCCTGGAACACGCGGTTGACGCGCGCGATCGCCTGCATCAGCCCGTGGCCGCGCATCGGCTTGTCCACGTACATCGTGTGGAGCGACGGCGCATCAAAGCCGGTAAGCCACATGTCCCGCACGAGGACGAGACTGAACGGGTCCTTCGAATCACGGAAGCGATTGGCCAGCGCCTCGCGCCGCGCCTTGTTGCGGATGTGCGGCTGCCAGTCAGCCGGATCGGAGGCCGAGCCGGTCATCACCACCTTGAGCGCGCCGCGCTCGTCCTCGGCGCCGTCCCAATCGGGGCGCAGCTCCACGATCTCGTGGTACAGCTCCACGCAGATCCGCCGGCTCATGCAGACGACCATCGCCTTCCCGTCCATCGCCTCGAGCCGCTTCTCGAAGTGCTCGACGATGTCCTGGGCAACGAGCTTCAGACGCTTCTCGGCCCCGACCACCGCTTCGAGCTGCGCCCACTTGGTCTTGAGCTTCTCCTTGCGCTCGACCTCCTCGCCTTCGGTCGCTTCCTCGAACTCGGGATCGATCTTCGGCCGCTCGGCCTCGTCCAGCGCCAGCTTCGCCAGGCGGCTCTCGTAGTAGATCGGCACCGTGGCGCCGTCCTGCACCGCACGCTGGATGTCGTAGACGCTGATGTAGTCGCCGAACACGGCGCGGGTGTTGGCGTCCGCCAGCTCGATAGGCGTGCCGGTGAAGCCGATGAACGACGCGTGCGGCAGCGCATCGCGCATGTGGCGCGCGTAGCCGTCGATGAAGTCGTACTGACTGCGGTGCGCCTCGTCGGCGATCACCACGATATTGCGGCGCTCGGAGAGCACCTCCATTCTTCCCCCTTTACTCGCCCCTTCCCCCTTGATGGGGGAAGGCTGGGATGGGGGTGAAGTTTCAGGAAAAAACTTCTGGATGGTCGTGAACACCACCCCGCCCACCGCCACGCTGAGCAGCTTGCGCAGGTGGGCGCGGCTCTCGGCCTGCACCGGCGGCTGGCGCAGAAGTTCCGCGCAGCGCGAGAACGTGCCGAAGAGCTGGTCGTCGAGATCATTGCGGTCGGTGATGACAACGATCGTGGGATTCTCCATCGCCGGGTGCAGGATCACGCGGCCGGCGTAGAAGGCCATGGTCAGGCTCTTGCCCGAGCCCTGCGTGTGCCACACCACACCCACGCGTCGGTCGCCGGTCTCACCGCCAGGCCGTTGCCCCGCCTCGTACCGCCCAATCAGTTCGCCGACCGCCCCTCCTTCGGCCGCGCGTAGCGTTTCTTCCACGGCCACGTTCACTGCATGGAACTGGTGGTAGCCCGCCATCTTCTTGATGAGCTTGCCGCCGCCCTCGTCGTCGAACACGATGAAATACCGCAGCATATCCAGAAAGCGGCGCTTCTCGAATACACCTTCCAACACCACCTGCAATTCGGTGAGCATCGAAGACGCATCTTCACGCCCGGTAATCGTGCGCCACGGCTTGAACCATTCCTTGCCCGCACCGACTGCGCCGATGCGTGCCTCCATGCCATCCGAAACCACCAACGCGGCATTGGTGGCAAAGAGCGAGGGAATCTGCGTCTGATAAGTTTGGAACTGCTGCCATGCACTCCAAATCGTGGCGTTTTCGTCGGCGGGATTCTTGAGTTCGATCACCGCCAGCGGCAGTCCATTGACGAACAACACCACGTCCGGTCGGCGGGTGTGTTGCCCCTCAGCGACGGTGAACTGATTTACGGCCAGCCAATCGTTGTTGTCGGGCTTACTGAAGTCGATTAGTCGCGCCTGCGCACCGGCAATGGAACCATCGTGGCGGCGGTACTCAACCGTCACGCCATCGACCAACATCCGGTGCACCGCGCGGTTGCGCTCCAATAGTGACGGTGCATCGGCGCGCGTCAGTTTACGATAGGCGTCTTCGAGTGCTTCGGGTGGCAGATCAGGATTCAGGCGCGCCAGCGCCTGGCGCAAGCGATTTTCCAGAACGACATCGCGGTAGCTAGGGTCATTGCGTTCGGCTACGGTTTCGCCAATAGCGATGTCGGGGCCATGCAGCACGGCATAGCCGAGTAATTTCAGCCATTCGAGGGTGGCGTCTTCAACGACGGACTCCGAGAATCGGCTCACTCGATCACCTGCCAGTGCCCGCCTTTATCGGGTCCTATTCGCACCAGTCGGCCGGATTCGCGGAGCATTCGGATGGCGCGGTGGATGGTGAGTTCCGACTTTTTCAGACGTGCGGCAAGTTGTGGCACCGACAGGCTCGGATCCTCAGCCAATAGCCGCAGAACGGCCTCCGCCGTTTTCCCTGTCGTTTTCACTGTCGTTTTCCCTGTCGTTTTCCCCGGCAGCTTGAAGGTCACGACGACCGCCCCGTCGCGCAACGACACCATTGGCGGCTCAAGCCCGGATTCCTGCATCAAGCGG
>CAKKSE010000166.1 GCA_919903025.1 Nitrospiria bacterium
CCTGGCGTGAAAATGTCGCTCAGACATCTTGACATTCAACACAGTTGCTCCCCCCGCACGCGGGGGGAGGGTCAGGGTGGGGGGCCGATTCACCGAAGAATTCCTCCACGTCCTCGATTCGCGTCGTGAAAGGACAGGGCGGAAGGGCCTTCCGGAAGATCCGTCCGTACGACTTGGTCGCGAGGCGGCGATCGAGGACGACGAGCACGCCTCTGTCCTCGGTCGAACGGATCAGCCTTCCGAGCCCCTGCCGCAGAGCGATCACCGCCTGCGGAACCTGGTAAGCGAGAAAAGGATCTTCCCCGCCTTCCCGGATACGGTCGATCCGCGCGGCGAGGACCGGATCGCCGGGAGAGTCGAACGGCAAGCGGTCCACGATCACGCAGGATAGGGCTTCGCCGGGAACGTCCACTCCTTCCCAGAAACTTCCCGTCGCCAGCAGAACGGAGTCGACTTCCTTCCGGAAGCGGGCCAGGAGGGTCTCTCGCGGCTGTTCGCCCTGGCGAAGGAGCGGAAACCGGACCCTCTCCGCGATGCGGTTTCCGATATCGGCCAGGTTCTGGTGGCTCGTGAAAAGGACCAGCGCCCGTCCCCGGGATCGCTCCAGGATGGCGAGGATCTCCTCGGCCGCGCGCTCGGCGAAATCCCGCTCTCTCGGGTCCGGAAGGCCCACGGGGACGTAGAGGAGCGCCTGCCTCGGGTAGTCGAAAGGCGACGCAATGACGACCTCCTCGGCCGCGCCGATCCCCAGGCGGGCCCTCAAGTGGTCCATCCTCCTGGCGACGGCCAGCGTCGCCGACGTCAGGATGACGGCGCGGTCTCCGGAGAAGATCCGTTCGCCGAGAATCGACGAGACATCGACGGGAGAGGCGCGGAGCGCCGGCCTTCCCTTCCTGTCGATCCAGAAGACGTACGACGGGTCTTCCGCCAGGACCAATGACGCGAGGTCCTTGGCGAGCCGTTCGCCGCGGCGGGCCAGGCTCTCCGCCTCATCCCTGGCCCCCTCGGGCCGCCCGATCATCGAGACGAGATTCCTCGTCAACGCCGCCAGCTCGCCGCCCCTCGTCCGCGTTTCGACGGGGACGACCGCGGGAGTCAGGCGCAGGGGGTGCCCTTCCGACGCGAGGAGGGAAAAGAAGCTACGCGCGGCGTCCGCCAGTCCGATCAGGAGACGGTTCGCGGGCGCGGAGGAGAGCCGGGCCGCCGATAGAAAATGGGTCGCGTCGCGGATGAGTTCCTCGAACCTTCGAGGAGTCGCGGCAAAGCCAAAGTAGTCGGTGGCGGCGTCCTCGAGGCCGTGAGCCTCGTCGAAAACCACGGCCTCGTGCGGCGGGATGACCGCGCCGTATCCCGATTCGCGGACGGCGAGATCAGCCAGGTAGAGGTGATGGTTGACGATGACCAGGTCGGCCGCGGCCGCTTCGCGCCGGGCGCGCGTCAGGAAGCAGTCGTCGAAGTCCGGGCACTTCCCCCCCCAACAGGCGTCGCCGGGAACGTTCACCCTCTCCCACAAGGGCGACGGGTCGGGAAGATCCTCGAGCTCGGCCCTGTCGCCCGTCGCGGTCGCTCGCCCCCATCCCGCGAGATGGGCCGCTTCGGTCCCGAGCCTGTCGGCCGACTCCTCCTCCGCCTCCTTGAAACGCCGCAGGCAGAGATAGTTCGCCTTCCCCTTCAGCCCGGCCGCGCGGACCGGCTCCGGAAGAAGCGGAACAAGAGCGGGAAGGTCTTTCTTGAGGATCTGGTCCTGGAGAGTCTTGGTGCCGGTGGACACGACCGTCTTGAGCCCGGAGAGAAGGACGGGCAGGAGGTAAGCGAGCGTCTTGCCCGTCCCCGTCCCCGCCTCGGCCAGAAGGATCCGTCCCTCGCGCAGAGCCGTTTCGACCGCGGCCGCCATCTCGGCCTGGCCGGCCCGCTCCTCGAACCTCGGAAGGGCTTGCGACAGGGGGCCGTCCGGCGAGAACCAGCCGGCGGCCGACTTGGAGTCCTGGGACTGCATCCTTGACAATCGGAGAGGGGCCTCCTAAGATCGAACCAAGATTCGCGGCGAGAGAGGGAAAGCGAGTTGGGCGAGGTCACCTTACGCGGAAAAAGCCTCGCGGCGATCGCCAGGGACGTCGCCGAGGGTTACTTCTTCGTGACCCCTCTCGTCCTCAAGAAGTTCGACCCCGAAGCGTACAAGGATCTCTACTTCACCTTCCTCAAGCTTCAGAAGGAAATCCGCGGAGAACAGCCTCCCGCGCACGCCGTCGCCGAGATTCGCAAGCGCGCCATGCGCCTCCAGCGCCTCGCCAACGCCATCGTCGTCCTCGCCCACACGGCGAGGGAGAAACGCATCCCGCTGTAGAAGACCAGGATTAGGGATTAGAGGGGATATGGATTATGGGAATGAGGTGGAAACCCATCATCGCCACGCTCTCCCGTAACCCCTAATCCTTAATCCCTACCCCCTAATTCCGGCTTTCGTTTCTCCCCTTACAGCCGCGAGATCGGCTTCCACCATCATCCTGACGAGCTCCTTGAACGTCACCCGCGGCTTCCAGCCGAGCCCCTCGCGCGCCTTCGAAGGGTCGCCGATCAGGAGGTCGACTTCCGTCGGGCGGAAGTAGCGGGGATCGATCTTGACGTGCTTCTCCCAATCGAGCCCCACACAGCCGAACGCCTCGTCCAGGAACTCGCGGACGGAGTGCGTCTCGCCCGTCGCGATCACGTAGTCGTCCGGCTTGTCCTGCTGGAGCATGAGCCACATCGCTTCGACGTAGTCGCCCGCGTATCCCCAGTCGCGCTTGGCGTCCAGGTTCCCGAGGAAGATTTCGTTCTGCTTCCCCTCGGCGATCCGCGCCACGGCCCTGGTGATCTTCCGCGTCACGAAGTTCTCCCCGCGCCGGGGAGATTCGTGGTTGAAGAGGATGCCGTTACAGGCGTACATCCCGTACGCCTCGCGGTAGTTGACCGTCATCCAGTAGGCGAAGACCTTCGAGACGGCGTAGGGTGAGCGTGGATAAAAGGGCGTCGTCTCCTTCTGCGGGACCTCATGGACCTTGCCGAACATCTCGGACGAGGAGGCTTGGTAGTAGCGGACGTCACGTCCGATTTCCCGGATCGCTTCCAGCAGGCGCACGGCGCCCATCGCCGTCACGTCGGCCGTGTACTCCGGCACGTCGAACGAGACGCGGACATGGCTCTGCGCGGCGAGGTTGTAGATCTCGCCGGGCTCTACCGTGCGAAGCAGGCGGGCCAGGGACGAGGCGTCCGACAGGTCGCCGTAGACGAGCTTGAGAGGATTCGCCGGATCGTGCGGGTCCTGCCGCAGATGGTCGATCCGCTCCGTGTTGAACGTCGACGCCCGGCGGACCAGCCCGTAGACTTCGTACCCCTTGGGCAGAAGGAGCTCCGCCAGGTACGACCCGTCCTGGCCGGTGATCCCCGTAATCAATGCGCGCTTGGACATGCAGTCTCCTGTTGGCCGTCGGATTGGTCCCTTCTCCCCGCCGGGGAGAAGGCCATGATGGGGGGCGAAGCGCCGATATCCTCCCCCTCGCCCACGCCCTCCCCAGCGATGAGGGGGAGAGGGGCGAAGAATGACGACGTGCTTGGCCGCGGTCCGCCGCCCCGTTCTACCAACTCGCCCCCCTCCTGTCAAGCGGCCCCTTTGGCGGTCCCCCTGCCTGAAGATCCCGAGTCCCCCCGCTTCGCCACCCCCGCTTGAATTCAACAGATCTTGCCAGAATCAGTGACACAAGGCTTCTGAAGTGATAGCATTGAGACTGCTAAAGGGGTGTGTGGATGCCGACGATCTTGGTGATTCTCGGATGGCGATTCTTCTTCTATGCGAACGAGAGGAACGAACCGATTCACGTTCATTGCAGGAAGGGGGGCGGCGAGGCCAAGTATTGGCTTGATGTCGATGCCTTCGAAGCGGTCGAGGAGCACGTTTACAACATGAGCCCTGCTGACAAGAGAATGGTGCGACGGATTATCTTCGAGCATTTTGATTACATTGTTTCAGAGTGGCGCAAGTTCGAGGAGAAGAAAGATGGATAAGACACGCGATGTCCAGAAGATCGCCTTTTCAGGAACTATGATGATGTTGCGCGTTGATGGCAAGGAATACAAAATTGATCTCGCGAAGGAGTCGGACCGTCTTGCAAAGGCCACTCAGGCACAACGGGAAAACATCGAGGTCTCCCCGTCCGGCTACGGCATCCACTGGCCGGACCTCGACGAAGACCTCTCCATCGACGGCCTCATCGGCGTGAAGCATCCACGCCCGCTTGCCAAGACGACTGGATAAGCAGACCGTCGAACCGGAGATGGATATCAGCCGTCTCCTGCGAGTCTTGCGAGAAGGTCCTCGACCTTGGCCCGGATCGTGTCCCGCACCTTCCGGAACTCTTCCGGAGGCAGGTTCCGCGGGTCGGGGATGTCCCATTCCTCGCGGAGCCGCGCTGGGACGGACGGGCAGGCATCTCCGCAGCCCATCGACACCACCACGTCGTACTGGCCCGAGGGGATCTCCTCGAGCGGCTTCGAGCGATGGGCTGAGAGGTCATAGCCGGCCTCCCTCATGCTTTCGACGGCGCGCGGGTTGATCCGGCCCGAGGGACGGGAGCCGGCGCTGTGTGCCTCCACCCGGTCTCCGCCGATCATTCGGGCGAAGGCCTCCGCCATCTGGCTGCGGTTCGAATTCTCGATGCAGACGAAGAGGAGGCGCGCGCGGCCTCCCCGCCCGCGGCGGGGCTGATTCACGGGCGGATTCCTCCGGGGTCGTCATCACAGCAAGCGCCGTGGTGAATCTGCCGGCAGAGCGGGACGGCTGTCAGCGCGCCGATCACGGGAGCGGTCAAGTATATCCAGAGCACGTCGAGGCGGAAGGCGACAACGGCGGGACCCAGGGAACGCGCCGGGTTCATCGAAGCGCCGGAGATCGGCCCCGCGAAGAGCGCCTCCAGACCCACCACCGCTCCGACGGCCGCGCCGGCCATGATCCCCCGCTCCTTCGAGCCGGTTGAGACGCTCAGGATGACGAACATCAGGATCAGCGTGAGGACCAGCTCCAACGCGAAGGACTGCGCCGCGGAACCGCTCGGCAGGGTGCCGCCGAGACCCGGGTGGGCGGGGAACAGCGCCCGCAGAGTCAGGCTCGCGCCAAGAGCACCGGCGCACTGGACAGCGATGTACGCGCCGGCCTCGCGGAGCGGAATGCGCCGGGCGGCCCAGAATCCGAGAGTTACGGCGGGATTGATGTGCGCGCCGGAGACGTTGCCCACCGCATAGATCATCGCCATCACGACGAGGCCGAACGTCAATGCGACGCCGACGTGGGAGACCATCCCGCCGGTCAGATCGTTGACCGTGATCGCGCCGGTCCCGGCGAAGACGAGCGAGAAGGTTCCCATCATTTCCGCGATCAGCTTGCGCTTCATCGACACGTCATGGGACACGTCACGGGGACCCGTCACGGGACCATGTGGCGGATGATCTTGCCTTCGACCATGTAGACGACCATCTCGGCGATGTTCGTGGCGTGGTCGGCGACCCGCTCCAGGTACTTGGAGATGAACGAGATGCGGATCGCCCGGGTGATCGTGTGCGGGTCTTCGATCATGAACGAGACGAGCTCGCGGAAGACCTGCTTGTTCAGGTCGTCCACGAAGTCGTCGTCCCGGCAAACCTTGCGGGCGAGCGCGGCGTCACGGTTCACGAAGGCGTCGAGCGACTCCTTGAGCATCCGCTGGGCGGCGTCGGCCATCCGGGGGATGTCGATGTACGGCTTGAGCGGCGGCTCCTCGTTGAGCTCGAGCGCCCGCTCGCAGGTGTCCACGGCCAGGTCGCCCATCCGCTCGAGGTCGGTCACGATCTTCATCGCCGTCGTGAGGAACCGCAGGTCCCCGGCCGCGGGCTGGCGAAGGGCGATGAGGCGCACGCACTCCTCGTCTACCTCCACCTCCATGCGGTTCACGCGGTGGTCCTCTTCGATCGTCGTTCGCGCGAGATCCTGGTCGCGCTCCACGAGCGCCTTGATCGAGCGCTGGACCTGTTCCTCCACGAGCCCTCCGAGCGCCAGGATCCGCCCCTTGAGGGCCTTCAACTCTTCGTCGAATACGCGTTCCATCAGCCGAACCTCCCAGTGATGTAATCTTCCGTCCGCCGGTCCTTGGGATTCGTGAAGAGATCGCGCGTCGCGCCGATCTCCACCAGCTCGCCCAACAGCATGAACCCCGTGATGTCCGAGACGCGCGCGGCCTGCTGCATGTTGTGCGTGACGATGACGATCGTGTAGCGGTTCTTGAGCGTCATCATCAGCTCCTCGATCTTCGCCGTCGCGATCGGGTCCAGCGCCGAGCAGGGCTCGTCCATGAGGAGGACGTCCGGCTCGACGGCGATCGCCCGGGCGATGCAAAGCCTCTGCTGTTGGCCGCCCGAGAGGCCCAGGGCGCTGTCGTTCAGCCTGTCCTTCACCTCGTCCCAGAGGGCCGCTCCCCTGAGGGATCGCTCCACGATCTGGTCCAGTTCCCGCCGGTCGCTCGCGCCGAGGATCCGCGGGCCGTAGGCCGCGTTCTCGTAGATCGACTTGGGGAACGGGTTCGACTTCTGGAAGACCATGCCGACGCGCTTCCGCAGGTCCGTCACGTCAAGCGCGGAGTCGTAGATGTCCGTTCCGCCGATCCGGATGGTGCCGGAGGTCCGAACGCCGTCCACCAGGTCGTTCATCCGATTTAGGCACCGGAGGAGCGTTGTCTTGCCGCATCCGGACGGGCCGATGTAGGCCGTAATCCGGTGCTTCGGGACGTCCATCGAGATATTCTTGAGGGCCTGCTTCTCGCTGTACCAGAGGGATAGGGTCCGGATCTCGACCATGATCGACTCCGGGGTCTCCGTCGAGGCGTTCGCGTGCAGATCCGGCGCAAGGCGTGTTTCAAGCGGCATAAAAGTCTCCCATGGGCGGCATCCTATCAGTTGTAGGGGCGCATGGCCATGCGCCCCTACAGTGTTCCCAAAGCATACTTCTTCCTCAATCGGTTTCGGAGAACGATGGCCGCGAGGTTCAGGACGAGGACGATCCCGAGGAGGAGAAGCGTCGTCGTGAAGACCATCGGCCGGGCCGCGTCCACGTTAGGAGACTGGAACCCAACGTCGTAGATGTGGAACCCGAGGTGCATGAACTTCCGGTCCAGGTGGAGGAAGGGCCAGAAAGAATCGAGGGGAAGAGCCGGGGCGAGCTTGACGACGCCCGTGATCATGAGCGGCGCGACCTCTCCGGCCGCCCGGGCCATGGCGAGAATCAGCCCCGTGAGGATCGAGGGCATGACGGCCGGGAGGACGATCCGCCAGGTGGTCTCGAACTTCGTGGCGCCGAGGGCGAGAGACGCTTCCCTGAGCCCGCCGGGAATGGCGGCGAGTCCCTCCTCCGTGGCGACGATCACGACGGGGAGCGTGAGAAGAGCGAGCGTGAGCGACGCCCAGAAGATGCCGCCCGTTCCGAACGTGGGCGTGGGGAGCGATTCGGGATAGAAGAGGCGGTCGATCGACCCGCCGACGAAGTAGACGAAGAACCCCACGCCGAAGACGCCGAAGACGATCGACGGCACGCCGGCCAGATTGTTCACGGCGATCCGCACGGTGCTGACGAACGGTCCCTGCTTCGCGTACTCCCGAAGGTAGAACGCGGCGAGGACGCCCAGGGGCGTCGCGACGAGGCTCATGATCATGACCATCATGACCGTCCCGAAGATCGCGGGGAAGACGCCCCCTTCGGTGTTCGATTCCCGCGGGTCGTCCGAGACGAACTCCCAGACCTTTGCGGCGTAGAAGGCGGTTTTGGCCCCAGGCCCCATAACGTTGGGGCGGTAGGCTCGGATGACCTGCGTGAGCGGGAGTTCCTTTTCCTGGCCGCCCACGGCGGAGACGACGACGCTGACCGTGTCCTTCTTCCTGTGGGCCGCGAGGGCCGTCTCCTTTTCCGTGTACACGGCCTGCAAGGCGTCAAGCTGACCCTTGAGACGCGCGGCTTCGGGGCCTTCTCCTCTTCCCTGCGAGGAGAGCTTCTTGATTTGGAGGCGGATCTTCTCCTGGGCATGGTTGATAGCGCCGATCTCCGTCTTCTCGATCCGCCGGATCTCGGCCAGGAGATGGGCGGCCTGCGGAAGACGCTCCTGGAGGGTGTTCCAGCCTTCTTCGCCGCCGCCGACAGTCTGCCCGTCCTCGCGGACCTCCTTGAGCGTTCCGTAGAGGTTTCCCCACTCGCGCCGCTCGATCACGACCGCGTCGTCCGGCCTCTCCCGGCGGACGATCCTCGATTCATCCACCCACGCGAAGTCCTGCCCATAGATGTCCCTGTTCCCTTGTTTGACCTGAATCCGGTATTTCTTCGGCGTTCCGGGAGGGGCGCCCGGCTGGGGGATCTCCTCCCTCTCCATCACCTGTCCCATGACGGCGGTCTTGTCGTCCAGGACGAGGAGGGCGACGTCCTTCGGCCAGAAGAACCCGAGGCCGTTCGCGAGGATCAGCAGGACGAGACCCGCCACCATGAGGAGGGAGAAGGCGAGCCCTCCCGCCGTGAGCCAGATGAACGGATCGCCGCTCTTCCAGAAATTCTTCATAGGTAGCGGTACTTCTTTCTGAGCTTGAGCCGCACCAGCTCCGCGACGGTGTTGACGACGAAGGTCATCATGAACAGGAGCAAGGCCGCGAGGAAGAGGACGCGGAAGAGGGTTGCGCCCTCCGGCGCCTCCGGAAGCTCCACGGCGATGTTGGCCGAGAGGGCGCGGAAGCCGTTAAAGACCGACCAGTCCATGACGGGCGTATTTCCAGTGGCCATGAGGACGATCATCGTCTCGCCGACGGCCCGGCCGAACCCGATCATCACGGCGGAGAAAATCCCGGGGGAGGCCGTGGGAAGGACGATCCTCGTCGCCGTCTGCCAGCGCGTCGCGCCGAGGGCGAGGGACCCAGCGACGAGGTGCTGGGGGACGTTCGAGAGGGAGTCCTCGGCGATCGTGAAGATGATCGGGATCACGGCGAATCCCATGGCGAAGCCGACGACGAGGGAGTTCCGCTGGTCGTACGTGAGCCCGAGGGCGCGGAGAAGCCAGCCGCGGTAGTCGCCCGAGAGGAGAGCCGATTCGAGGATGCCGCCCAAGCCGAACGAGAGCCAGATCCCCGCGATTACGACCGGGACGAGGAGGATGACCTCGTATCCGGGCCTGATCCGGGTCCGGGCGGGGGCCGGAAGGAGGCGCCACAGGACGAGCGCGAGGAGGACGAGGACGGGGACAACGACCGGGAGGAGGAAGAGGCCGGGCACGACCCTCTCCATCATCGGAGCGAGCCACAGGCCGGCGATGAATCCAAGGACGACGCTCGGGAGGGCGGCCATGATCTCGACGACCGGCTTCACGGTCCCCTTGATCCCCGGGTGCATGAACTGCGAGGTGTAGAGGGCGCCGAGCAGGGCCAGCGGGACGGCGAAGAGGAGGGCGTAAAACGTTCCTTTTAGTGTTCCGTAGATGAGCGGCGTGAGGGAGAGCTTCGGTTCGAAGTCGTCCGTCCCGCCCGTCGACTGCCAGACGTACTCGGGTTTCTCGTACCCCTCGTACCAGACCTTTCCGAAGAGCGACCGCCACGTGACCTCCGGGTGGGGGTTGTCCAGCCGGAAGTGCGAAAGACGCCCCGCGGCGTCGGCCGTGACAAAGCCGTCGGCCTTTGGCGCGAACGCCAGGGCCGCCAGGCCTGCCACGGTCGAATGCTGTGCACCTCCCGCGGGGACGTCGAGGAGGGTTTTCCCCGTTGTTGCGTAATGGAGTTTGATTGCGCCGGTGCCGTCCGCCGTGAGGAATCCCTTGTCCCGGCGGGAGGGGGTGAAGGCAACGACCGGTCCCTCGTGGGACGCAAATTCATAGATCCTCGTCAGGCGGCGATCGCCGCCCGCGTCCTGGAGGACTTGCCAGGAAGCCACGCCTCCTCCCGCGTCTCCGGCGACGAGCGTCCGGTCTCCGTTCATGAAGCCGAGCACCGTGATGGAGGGAATCGCCCCGCCCTCTTCGCGGCCGAGGCTCGTTACCCTGGGCTCGGCTGTGTCGCGCAGGCCGATCGAGACGATCTCGCCCATGGACGTTCCGGCGAAGAGGTTGTCTCCGCGGGCGTCGAGCGCGATCGCCGTGATCTCTCCTTTCGCTGGAAGCGAAAGGGTCTTGCGGGTTTCCTCCCGCTTTGCCTCGCCGACAAGCGCCTTCGTCTCCTTGATGGAGATGAGGACGATCTCCCGGGCGCCGACCTGGGCCGCGGTCACGGGCCCCTCAGCCCCCTCGATCCGCGCGAGCCGCTCGATCGGCCGCTGAGACGGGTCCACGGCGAGAGGCTCGGCCGTGACGACCTCCGGCTCCACCTTCCGCCCGCTCTCGGCGTACGAGACGTTGAACCTCACCTCGACGGGGATGACGCGCCCGTTGGAGAGGCCGAGAGCGAACCCGCCCCGCCCGGCCGGCGAGGCCGAAACGATCCGGGCGGAGCCCAGACCGGCAAGAGCTGGGGAGGGAATCGCCGAGCCGGACTTCAAGGAGATGAGAGTGATTCCGCCGGCGTCCACGATGAAGGCCGCCTCCATGTACTCGTCGACGCCGATGGCGAGAGGAGAGCCGCCGCCCGCGGCCGCGGTCGTTTCCCGCAGCGTGGCGGCCGGTTTTCCGGCCAGCGGATAAACCTCGACCCCGATGACGATCAGGATGGCGAGGATGGACGCGATGATCGTGACGCCGCCGAGCGTAACGAGCCGGCGCACGAGCCGGTCTATGAGTATACGGCGCTTGACGGACGAACGTGATAAAGCAATCCCGCGGGCCGCTTCACGCGGCCCGCGGGACGAGACTTCAACCTGCTGATCGATGACAGGATCCATCTACTGGAGTTTTTTCGTCTCTTCCTGGGCGATCTTGGACGTGATCGGGAAGTACCCGTCCTTCACGACGACCTCCTGCCCCTGCTTCGAGAGGACGAGCTTCACGAACTCCTGCGTCAGGGGATCGAGCGATTTCCCCGGGGCCTTGTTCACGTAGACGTAGAGGAACCGCGAGAGGGCATAGGTCCCCGCGTAGGCGTTCTCCGCCGAGGCCTCGACGCACTTGCCGCCTTCCTTCTCGGCGAGGGGGACCGGCCGGACGCCGGGCGTCGCGTACCCGATCCCGCTGTACCCGATGGCGTAGCGGTCCACGGTGACGCCTTGGACGACGGAAGCCGAGCCGGGCTGTTCCTTGACGGCGTCCTTGTAGTCGCCGTTCTTCAAGGCGTGCTCCTTGAAGAAGCCGTACGTCCCGGAGGCCGAGTTGCGGCCGTAGAGGGAGACCGGCCGTTTCGCCCAGTCGCCCGTGAGGCCGAGCTGGCCCCAGGTCGTGATCTCCTCCTTGTATCCGTAGCGGCGGGACTTGGAGAAGACAGCGTCCACCTGGGCCATCGTCAGGCACTTGATCGGGTTGTCCTTGTTGACGAAGACGGCGAGCGCGTCCACGGACGTCCGGATCGGCGTCGGCTTGTGGCCGTACTTCTTCTCGAAGGTGTCGATCTCGGTCCCCTTCATCGGCCGGGACATGGGGCCGAGCTGGGCCGTCCCCGAGATCAGGGCCGGGGGCGCCGTGGAGGAGCCTTTCCCCTCGATCTGGATCTTGACGTTCGGGTAGAACTTGTTGAACCCCTCGGCCCACAGGGTCATCAGGTTGTTCAGCGTGTCGGACCCGATGCTCGAGATGTTTCCGGATACGCCGGAGACGGCCTTGTAGGTTCCGAGCTTGGGGTCCACCTTGACCGAGTCGGCCGCGAGCCCGATCCCGGCCGCGGAGAGTGTGGCCGCCAGAGCGGCCGCGATGACGAACG
>CAKKSE010000167.1 GCA_919903025.1 Nitrospiria bacterium
TTGTTGTCCGTCCGGCCGTGGACGGCGTGGCAGTCGTAGCAGGAGATCTTCCTGTTCTTAACGTGGTTCTGATGGCCAGCACTGCTCCCCCCGCCCATCCCCCCCATCCCGCACTGGAACCGGCTCCCCGCCGCGCCGTTGTAGTAGACGTCGTAGTTGTGGCAGGAGAAGCAGAGGGCGAGCTCCGCCGACGCGCTCGCGCTCCAGTACGTCGAAGCCGCGAACTGCTTCTTCAGGAGTCGAGGAATATTCGACCCGTGGGGTCCAGCCGGATCGTTCGGTCCCGCAGTATCGTTCCCGTGACAGTCCGTGCACGTGATATTTGGACTCGTGACGCCGTTATAGCCCGTGGAGGCCCACGGAGTTCCCGGCGCGAACGCCGAAGCCTGTATCCCCAGGTTCTTCCCGACGCCTTCCACGGGATGGTAGGAAGGATTGTTTGGGTTGAGAAGCGCGGCCAGGTTCCCTCCGTCGTTCCCCGTGACGTATCCGGTCGTGTAGTTCGAGTGGCACTTGAGGCAGACCTCGTACTCGAACGTCACGGGGAAAACGGGTGTAAACGAAGCGGGCGCCCCCGGACTTCCGCCGTAGTTGGGGCTCACCCCTCTCGCTCCCTTGAGGGCGTTTCCCGCGAGGCTGCTCCCCAGCGTGTGCAGGCCCGGCTGAGCCTGGTGAGGGTTGTGGCAGTCCCAGCATTCGGCGTGGCGGCTTCCGAGGCCGAGCGTCCCCGGCGTATCGATGTTTCGGTGCTTCCCCGACGTCTCCACCGGGTGCCTGACGGCTTTCCCTTCGAACGTGCTCTGGATGTTCCGCCCCGTGACCCCGCCCTGGTAAGTCGTGATGCTCGACCCGTGGCACGACGTGGACGTTCCGTTGTAACAGGTCTGCTCCTCCTGCCGCTCCAGGATGTACGGAACGCCCGCGCCGCTGTGCGACTTGTGGCAGGCAACGCAGGCGGCCTGCGCGACGGTCGTCCCGCCGTAGATCGTCGTGAAGGGGACGGAGGACACGGCGTGGATCGAGCCGTCGAAGTTCGTCTTCTGGTGGCACGTCCGGCAGAGACCTGCGTTCAGATTCGATGCGACGAGGAATTTAGGAAACGTATCGGTGTGAGGATCGTGGCAGGACGTGCACTCCACCGTTCCGGCGACGGTCCCGCCGCTCGGCGGATAGAGCTTGACGGCGCCCTTCGCCGGGAACAACGGCGGGGCGGGCGTCACGAGCTCGATTTCGGAGACCCCGGTGTCGTAGCCGATCGACACCGGGTGGTCGTTCGTCAGGTTCGTCCCGAGATAACCCGCCACGTCCAGCGGCATCGTCGTGATCGGCGCCCCGCTCTTCTGCATGGCGATCGTGGCTGGCTGCCCGCGCACGTTGTAAACCGCGCCGAGCGCCACCGTCCCGTCGTGGCAGGACAGGCAGAGTTTTGACCGCTGGTTCACGGAGGCGGGCATCGCGTACCCCTTGTCCGTCAGGTAATCGCTCGAATACATGGTGTGGGCGGCGTTCGTCTGCTGATGGTTCCAGAGCGGAACGGCCGGGTTCGCGTTGTGCGGCGTGTGGCAGAAGACACAGACCTCCTGTTCGCTAACGCCCTTCACCTGTCCCGGTCCGCTCGCGGACAGGTTGTGCTTCGTGGCAACGATCCCCGCCCGGGCGGGCACGACCAACCCCAGAAGAAGAGCGAACAGGAGCACCCCTGCCAGGAAACCCCGCGGCCTCATGAGGACCCCCTCTCGGGCAGGATGCGGAAAACCTGGATCCGGCCGTTGTAGCTGTCCGCCACGTACAGGAGGTCACGGCCGTCGAAGGCGATCCCCGCTGGAAGCCAGAATTCCCCCTTCTTGTTCCCCTGCCGTCCTAACGCGAGGAGCAGTCGTCCCCCCGGGTCGAATATCTGGACGGCGTCGAACAGGGCGTCAACGACGTAGACCCGCCCCTTGTCGTCCATCGCCGCGCCCTTGGGACTGGCGAAGTCCCCCGTTCCGTTCCCGAGGCGGCCAAACGAACTGAGAAACGCGCCCTCCGGCGTGAATGCTTGAACGCGGTGATTCAAGGTGTCAACCACGTACACGTCCCCCTTCGGATTGACGGCGACGTGCGTCGGCCGGTTGAACTCTCCGGGACCGGTCCCCGTCCGGCCGAACTGGTTCAGCCTGGTTCCGTCGAGGTCGAAGGCGACGACTCTGCCGGCGACCGAATCGACGACGTACAGCCGCGCGCGTTGGGCGTCCACGGCGATTCCCGTCGGCCGCGCCAGGCCGCCATCCGCGATCTCGCGGACGAAACGACCGCTGGCGTTGAAGACGAAGACCTTCCCCAGAACGGAGTCGGTCACGTAGATGTTGTCGTTAGGGCCGATCGCGACTCCGACCGGCGAGACGAGACGGGTCCGTCCCGCCGTCGACACCTTCCGGTATCGCTGAGCCTTGCGGTCGAACAGGTGGACGGCCTGGGCCGACGGGTCGGCCACGCAGAGATGTTCCGGATGAGCGCTTACGCCGAAGGGCCTCAGCATCCGTTCATCCTCGGGGCCGGCGATGAATTCCCACAAACGCTCGTACCAAGCCTTCCGGAACCCAAGGTCCGCCGCGCTCGAAATCGATCCTACATACTCGATCCGCGCGGGGTCGGGCGGCGACGGCCAGACGAGCCGAATCTCCGGCGCGGCCTCGGGGGAGGCGGCGGCCGGCGCAAGAACAAAGCATACGGCGGACGCGGCGGCCGCCAAGACCGCCGTCATGACTTCCCGTGTCCGAGTCAATCCGGTCTTCCCCCTGGTGGAGTGCCTCATCGGTCCCTTGAATTCGTTTGTCATTCCGGGCTTGACCCGGAATCCAGCTTTTCGCGGACATTCCTGGATGCCCGCTTCCGCGGGCATGACGGAAAGAGTGTACCGATCGACGTTTTTAGAACCCAACAGCTAATAGCGGTAGCCCTCCGCCACTTGCGACAAGCTCGACCTCGCACGGCGCAAGTCGGCGAGAATCGCGGCCCCCGGCCGGCCTCCCGGCCGGTCCTCCATCTCGTCGAGGAGCGCCTCCAGTTCCTTGAGGGAGGCCTCGATCGTCCGCTTATCTCTCCCCAGCCGGGTCCACACGGCGTCGATTTCGCGCCTTAGTCCGGTCCCGAATACGTCCGGGACGTCGGGACGCCCGCGGACCGGGCCGCTTCCTCCCCGCGTGAGACCGGCGACGCGATCGACGACCGTCGCGAGCGGCCCGAAGATCCGCCGGGAGATGATGACCGCCGCCAGCGCGCCCGCCAGCAGGATGAGAACGACGGCCGCCCCGTTGACGGCCAGGAGGGGCGGCAGGAGCATCTGGCCCGTCGTCGTGACATCCAGGTGGGAACGGAAAAGGGAGTCCTCGATCCGCGCTCTCAGGAGATAGTACAAGACCGTCCCGCTCACAGCCAGACCCGCGGCCGCAATGCCGCCGAACAAGGCGATGAACCGACTCTGGAAAGGCCGGTTCACGTAGATCTGCCGCCTTCGGCGCACGGCAACTCTCGAAACGTCTACTTGATGTGGCACGTCAGGCATAGCCGGCTCCGTTCGTTCTTCATGACAAGCTGGGCCGGGAGGGTCGAATAGGGGCTGTGGCACGATCCGCAACCCACCCTCCCGGAGAAGAGACGGACGGCGGGATCGAGCGCTCCCGGAGGACGGAACGCCCGCGTCTTAAGAGACGCGGCCTGGTAGTCCACGCCGACCGGGTGGCTGACGCCCGTACGGGGTCCGTGGTCCCACGTTCCCGCCGTGGCCACGCGCGCGGACTTCGCGATCGCGTCGTCATGGCACTGAAGGCAGTTCTGCGACAGCGAATCCACCGGCTGGCCCCGCGGGTCTTCGATGAGCCGCGTGCTTCGGCGCGCGTGGGCCGATTCCATCCCCGTCCTGTGCTCTTCTCGCCCGCCCCTGCCGAAAAGGACCTTGTGGCAAGACAGGCAGAAGCTCCTTCCTCGTCCCTCACGGCGGAGCATGAATGGACGCCCCGGCTCACCCGCCGCCAAATGCGCCCGATGGCAAGTGACGCATGTGACCCGGCCGGAGTCGTCCAGCGGGAAGTCGTGCGGGATCGCGAACGTGGGGACCATGCCCACCGGGTGCGAAAGGGAAGCAGACTCGCGGTGACACGATTCGCACACGCGGCCGATCTCTGCCCGGACCGCGAGCGGTCCCCCCGATCTTCCGGGATCGCCCATGTGGCAGTCCTGACAGCGGCCGTCGAACCGGTGGCCATCCCTAACCCGCCCGTCCGCCCGCACCGTGGCCAGGATGGCCGCCACGAGCCCCAGACCGACCAGCAGCGTATATCGAGATTCCCTGGGCATCCTCATCCTCCGACCTTATCGGTCGTTCGCCGAGAGGCTTGAGACCTCCGGCCGTCATTCCACGGCCCACTTCTCGATGTCCAGGCGGGCCGCTCCAACCGAGGTCCGTAAGCGGCTTGCGAGATCTGAATCCGGTTTGTCGCCGGCCCCGCCCTCTTCTACCCTCTTCTCGAGTTCGGCCAAGGCCCCGGTCAGATCCCGGAGCCGCCCCACCTGGAGGCGAAGATCGAGCATCGTTTCGTTCAGCGCGTCCGCCAGGGCCGTCACCTGGTCCCCGGCCCGCAGGCACACCGACCCCCCGATGTCGCCCCGCGCGACGGCCCCGAACCGCTTCTCCAGGCGGACCAGGGGGCCCGCGATCTTGTGAGAGACGTAGAGCGCGATACCCGCGACGGCGAGACCCGCAGCCGCGAGCTGAAAAAGAGCGCTGTAGGCGAGCGACGCGGACAAGGCCGCATCGACCCGCTCGATCACGCGCATTCCCTCCCCGTAGGTCGGGCCGATCCGGAAGTTGTTGGCGAAGTAAAACGCGGCCCCCGACGCGACGGCGGCGGCGGCGACCGAAAAACCGAATTTGAGAAAAAAGGCGATCCTGAATCGCCAGGAGACAACAGGTTCGGAGACGGGCGTTTCCATTGGTCCGCTCACTCCCGTGCTACAGGGCCCTGCTCACTTTGAAATAGAAAGACTCACGACCCGAACGACTTTGCGGGTAGTCGTCGAGATAGAGCCGGTACTCGGCCGCCAGCGTGACGAGCCGGATTCGGTACGAGAGTAGCGACTCGACCTGCGTCGTCACGCGGCCTCCGTCGGCGTAGTCGTTCCACTCGCGGCGGACGCTCCCCGAGAGATCCAGGCCCCTCGCCACGAAGAGCTTGGCCCGCGCCTCGCCGAACGTTTGCTCGCCCCGGGCGCCGTCGGTATCCTGCCGGGAGTATCCCCCCCGGACGGTCAGGACCGCCCAGCCGAGACCGTAGTCAACGCCGGACGAGACGGCCCGCCGGGTGTACTCCCGGCGCTCGGTCGGATACGCCTGGGAGCCCGATGACACGTCCCCCTCCGCGTGGATGGAGAGAGACGCCATGGGCGTCGCGGCGGCCGTGACGCGCGCCGTCTGATCCCACCGCCTGAACCCGTCCCCGATGGAGGACTCGTCGAGACTCACGCTGTATCCCGCCCCAAGCTGAAGGCGCGACCAGCCGCGCGTCGCCGCCCCGAGGTTGAGTGCGTGGCTCCAGACGCCCCCGTCTCCCTGCTGGCCGTGCTGCAAACCGTACGACAGAGAATACCCCCCGGTCAAATCCAGCGCCCCCGTCGGAACCGACAAGGTCGTTCCCAAACGAAGCGTCTCCGTGTCGCTGGAAGCTTCGGGAGAATCGATCCACGTCGCCGTGATCCCCGAAAGGACGGCCCACCAGGGTCTTACGCGGTACGTCGTCCCGGCGGCGAGATTGTGGTTTCGAACCGTCGTCGTTCCGTAATCGAGCTGGGAAAAACCGTACGTCGCCTGGGCGTCCTGCCGGGGGCTCGGCTTGAGGAAGAGACCGCCCGTGGCCGTCAGAAGGCTCAGAAAATTGTCCTCCCGGAAGTGCGAGAGAAACTGAACGCGGGTCGCCTCGGAGAAGGCCTTCTCCGCGTTGAGATTGGCCGTATGGATCTTGTTCTCCGAGGCGCCCGCCAGGTTGCTTTCCACATCCTCGTAGCGGTAATCGCCGGCCGTGTCCCACCCTCCCAGCTTGTACTTGAAGTCGATTCCGGCCGTCCTTCGGTCCTCGTCACGCTTGTCCTCGGCCTGGTCGGAAACCAGCGTGGCTTTCTCGGCGAACATGTTGATATTCGGCCACGCGGACCGCCGAACGCTCGCCCGGGCTCCGACGGCGGACGACGTCACTCTAAAAGGAAGATTCGAAAAAGTCGTGCTTCCCATGTCGGACGTCTGGCGGTTCGCGTAGAGGGTCACCGGAAGCGTCCCGTACGGCAGAAACGTCCCGCTAACATTGTACCCGATATCGCTGTGCTCGTAGTCGTTCAGGCCCCCGTCCGATCCGCGGAAGTCGACGTTCGCGTCCTGAAAAGAGACACCGAGCGAATAGGCCAGCAGGCGGGGATCGAGCAGATAGGTCGAAAGGCCGAGCGCATACCGCTGTTGAAACGTGGAGTACGAGACGCCCGGCTCCGACCGGTCCCTTGAATCGAGGTAGGACAACTGGACCTCCCCCCCCACGTCGTAGCGGCCCAGCGAAAAAGCCCATGCCTCCGCCGGGCCGCCGTCCGCCGCGCGGAATCCGAGGAAGAGAGCGGCGCCTAAGGCGAGCCTGACCGCCGCGGCCCGGAGGAAGATTCCGCCCCCTGATCGACGTACCGAATTACAGCCCGTGTCGAGAGCGTTTCGATCCAGGCCTTCAGCCGGTCCTGTCGCGCCAAATCTCCGAGGTCGCGTATCAGCTTCCCCTTGATCGAGTCGAATGACCGTCGTGTCTCCGGAACGCGCGCCTCAACCTTGAGAATGTGGAAGCCGTAGATCGTCTCCACGAGATCGCTCACCACGCCCGGTTTCAGGCGAAAAGCCGCTTCCTCGACCGCGGGCATGAGACGCCCCTTGTGAACGAGACCCAGGTCGCCGCCCTGTTCCCGCGACGGATCGTCCGATTCCGACCGGGCCAAGGCCTCAAAATCGCCTCCGCCCTTGATTCGGGCGACAAGACCCTCGGCCTTTCGCCGCGCCGCGTCGCGGCCCTCTTTCACGGCCGGGTCACGCCGCACGAGGATGTGCCTCAGGCGGACCTTTTCCGGCTCATTGAAGCGCTCCGGATTCCGCGCGTAGTAACGCCGCGCGTCTTCCTCGCTCACCCGGACTTTTTCGTCCACCTCCAGGCGGACGGCTTTTTCGACCAGAATCTCGCGCTCGAGGCGCTTCTTGACCGCGGCCGGCGTCAGGCCGCGCGCCCGGATCGCCTCTTTGTATGCTTCCGGACTCGGATACCGGCTCCGAACTTCTTTGAGCCGTGCCGTCACCTCCGCGGGTTCGACCCTGATTCCCGCCGCGCGCCCCGCCTGGACGATCAGCTCCTGGGCCACCAAACCCTTCGTTGCCTCAAGCCAGTACTGTTGTTTCTTCTCGGAGGCCACACGGCCGTGCATCGATCCGCTCGGAAGCTTCGCGGAGACGGCCTCCTCCACATCCCGGGCCAGGACGGGGACGCCGTTCACGTACGCCGCGATCTTGTTTTCCTTGCCCGCTTCGGCGGCCAAAGCCCCCAACGGGAAAAGGGCGGAGGCCAGGACGGCCCCCGCCCGAAACACTTTCATCCTTCTCTTCAGCTCCGAAATCGTCCGCCAAGCCCCGTTCGGACGGCTCACTGGAGTTGGAAGGCCCCGAGCTCCGATCTCCCGCGCCGCCCTTTCCGGGACCGCCTCATTTGATGTGGCACGTGGTGCAGAGCGCGCTCCCCGCATTTGCCTTCCGCAGGAACATCCCGTTCGTGCTGTCGTGCGGATTATGGCACGAAGCGCACTCGACCTGGTCCTTCGCCATCCCGTAGAACCTGAGACCCGCCGCCGTCACGGAGGCGATCGTCTGGAAGGCGGGATCTTTCGTCGGATCGTACGTGACTGAGATCGGATGGTCGTCCCTCAGGTCCTGACCGAGGTTGCTTATCTTTCCGCTCGGGAAGACGTTCCCCACCCCGGCCCCAAAGAACGTGTACCCCGCCGAGGGCGGATTGCCCGTCGGGAACCCGGCCCAGGTCGTTCCAGACCCCGGCGTGTTCCGGAGTGCATCGAGGGCGATCGTCCCGTCATGGCAGGAGAGGCACGCCAGGGAGACGCCCTGGGGGCTTCCCGCGACCACCATGTCGATCGTCGGGCTCGAATACATCGTGAACGGGCCGGCCGGCATGGCCCGGTTCCAGAGCGGGGCGTCGGGCGACGCGCCGTGAGGCGTATGGCAGAAGACGCAAACCTCCTGCGTGTTGGTCTGGTAGATCGCGTTCGTGTTGAGCGAGAGGTTGTGTTTTGTGACGGACACGTTGTCCAACGCCCAAGCCTGTCCTCCCGCGACCAGACCCAGCGCAACGGCTACGGCTAAAACTCTTCCTGTTCTCATCTTCCATCCCTCCCTAATAGGGGTTGTTCGAATCCCTTCGCCCAGAGGGCCAGCGCAACTCCGTGCGCCGAGCGCCGTTGCTCGGATTCCCTCATATGGTCGCTTTGCAATTCAGACGCCAATACGCGCCTCACATTCCCCCACGCGAAATCCCTTTTTTCACAAGGAGTTTCATAAGTCCCTCCTCACATCCTCCAGATTTGCCTGGGTCCCATGGATGAGATCACGCAGGAGGATGCGGGATATCCCCACGTTTCTCAGCCGCCCGGCTTGGGCGCGCCGCCCCGCTCCTCCATTTTCTTCCTCTCCTCGTAACTCTTGCCCATGAACTGGAATACGTTCACCCGGTGATTGTACTGGTCGGCCACGTAGATTCTGTCCATGCTGTCGATGAAGAGACCCGCAGGAAGCCAGAACTCGCCCCTCTTGTTCCCAAACCGACCAAAAAAGAGCAACAGCCGCCCCGTCTCGTCGAAGATCTGGACGTTGTTGAACGCGGAATCGACCACGTAGACGTGCCCCTCGCTGTCGACGCCGATCCCCTTTGGCCGGGCGAACTGGCCGAAGGAGTCTCCCAGCTTCCCGAACACCCTGAGGAACTTCCCGTCCGGATCGAAGATCTGGACCCGGAAGTTCATCGAGTCCATGACGTAGAGGCGTCCTTCCCTGTCCAGGGCGAGGTTCGTGGGATAGTTGAATTCCCCTTCCTTCTCTCCCCTCTGCCCGAACGTGAAGAGGATCTCCCCCTGCCGCCCGAAGACGGTGACCCCGTGCTTTTTTGTGTCCACGACGTAGATCCGTCCCAGGGCGTCGTTGATCCCGATCCCCACGGGCTGTTCCAGCTCGCCCTTCTTCCCCATGGCGGAGAGGAACTTCCCGTCTGGTCCGAAGACAACGACGCGGTCCTGATCGGTGTCCGCGACGTAGAGATTCCCATTCTTGTCCAGCGCCAAACCGACGGGCTTTCGGAGGGCGCCCTTTCCCTCATCCCCCAGGACATCCAGCTTGCCGGCGACCGGATCGAACTTCAGTACGCGCCCCCAGCCCGTGTCGGCGACGTATAACCTCCCGTCGGCGTCGGCCGCGACCCCGTAAGGCTTCGACAGCTTTCGCACGAGCTCCGGACCCAGGAGGGCGCGCGAAAGTTCCTTGCCGGTCGTCTTCTTCTCCACGTCGGCCTCCGACGAGAGCGACCGCACGAACCGGATCCTCGGAGCTTCGGGCGGAACGGGCCAGACCAGGTCCTCCTCCACCGTGGGCGCCGTCGCGCATCCCGCCGCGACTAGGACGCCAGCGGCCGCTCCGATCAACCAGGAGCCGACATGCCGGAAAGGGCTTTTCTCCCCCGTCCGCGCCCTCTCGCACACCCGCGCCGCTCTGGCTTTTGACACTCCGCTCCTCACAGGTTCTTCCGGATTGAATGACAGCGACGGCAGTTCGTTTCCGTCTTCGTCTCGAAGGCGACCGTTCCGTGACATCGCCCGCAGAACTTCCCCTGCCAGATGTCCCGCATGGACATCGGGTTTGCGCCGATCTTCGGCTTGAAAATCGCCGGATGGCAGTTCTTGCAGTCGAGCCAGAAGTTGTGGATGTCGTGGGGAAAGAGCACGTCCGCCATCATCGCGGCCTTAACGTTGAAAGGGATGAAGTTGGGAAACGGCCCGTCCGGGGGACCCTGAACCGGGCCGCCGGTGATTGAGTCCTTCGGCTGGAGAAGGCCGTCGTAGACGGCCTTGGCCCAGTTGACCTGCCCAAAGTGGTCCCTGGGCAGATCGGCCCATGCCGCGGGGACCGTCCCCGACCCCGGCTGGACCCGGAGGATGCCGTAACGATCCATGATCTCCCGATACGCCGCGTGGAAATCTTCCTGCGACGCCCGGCAGTCGGCGGCGAAAGGGCCCGCCGGACACGGTTCGACCCGCACGGACTCGGTGGACGCGCATGACGCCAGGAATAGGCCGAGCAGGCCGGACGCGGCCGCCCGGCGAGATCCAACGGTCAGCATTCCACCCTCACTTCGCCGCCCGTGACTTTGGCTTCGCATGGCACCTCGTGCAGTCGGTCAGTGGAAACGCGACCTTGTTGTGGCAGGCCCCGCAGTGTTTCCCCTGGGCCATCTCACGCATCGAAATCGGATTCGCTCCGCGCGCCGGGACGAAGAGCTTCGGATGACACGAATCGCATCCAAGCCACCATGTATGGATCGAATGGGGAAAGATCACGTCGTCCAGGAAATCGCTTTTCGTGGGGATCACGACATCCAGGTCGAGTCCCGGGAGCTCCTCATCTCCCGGACGAATCGAGGACTTGGGCTGAATGACTCCCTTCTTGAGCGCATGGGCCCAGTCCACCAGTCCGAAGCGGTCCTTGGGCAAAGCCTGGTTCTGGAGCGCCAGCGGATGCCACGCATGCCCTTTCCGATACGCCTCGCTCACTGGGTGCTGCGCGTCCCCTCCCCGGCCGGCCGCCCTCCCATGAGAATCCAGGTAGATCGAGTCCGGGACCGCCTGACCGCCGCCTGCCGCCTCGGGTCGAGAGGGTCCGGCCGGAGGGCCCCCGCCCGATTCCTCGGCCATTCCCGATCCGCTCATCCCGAGAACGATTCCGAGACCCGCGGCCGCCAGCCTGAAAAACATGAGCGATCTCACCTCATCCCTCGGCAAAGAGGACCTACTTCCTCGGGGCGGCCGCAGGCGCCGGCCCCTTCGCCCCGGGTTCGGCGTGGCATCTCTCGCAATACAGCGGCTCCCAGGCGACGATCCCGTTGTGGCAAACACCGCATGAGCGCCCCTGGACGATCTCCTTCATGGAGACGTTGTTGGCGCCCCGCTGCATGACGAAAATATCCTCGTGGCAGACCTTGCACTTGAACCGGATGCGGTGAAACCAGTGCGGAAAGACAACCGGCCCGACGCCGGCCTTCGCCATGCTCTCTTTCTTGGAGTCCAGGACAACATCGCCGTATTCGCCGGAGGCGGATGGAACCAGGAGAAGGACGGCGAACGTCGCCGATGTGGCGGAGAGCAGAAAGCACTGAAAAGACCGTCCAAAACAACGGGAGGCTGGATTCATCCTGGAACCGGCGCCGCAAGCGTGCAGGGCAGGCATGTTCGCTCCGAAACGGATCGAGTCGTTTACGCGCCTGAAGTCCCTTGGGGGGAGGGGATTTGGAGCGTTCGCCGGGGGGGATGTGATCGACAAACGCTGTTTGCCTTATAGCGCCATAAGAATATTTTGGATTTCCGGATCTGTCAAGCCTTAAGTTTATCCTCCTCCAGCCGATGAAAGAAATGGTGAGTTACGACCTGCGGATATACCCATAGGCGCGCCACCGCGGTTTCCCAGCGTTTGCCTTGATTATTCGAGCGCATTGCATCCGGAACGTGAAAAGGGGACCCCGGGGCCGTTTTCCCCCCGAAAGACTGCTCCCGAGATCCCCCCTCACGAGGCTTCAGCCGGCGTCCCTATTCGCGCCCGCTCCGCTCCTTTTCCCTCACTTGATGTGGCACGTCTTGCAAAGAGAGCTGTTTGCATTGGACGTGCGCAGAAAAGGAGGAACGGCCGGATCGTGGACGTTATGGCAGGAGGCACACTCAACCCGGCCCGAGTAGAGCCGGATGCCGTTGGGAAACTTGTCGCCAACGGGCGGGTTGAATCCCGTTGCATGATTCGACCCGTCAGCCTCGGAATAGACGATCGAGATCGGATGGTCGTCACGAAGGTCGGTGGTCAGGTACTTGACGACGGCGTTGTGGGGGTATGGATTGGGCGTCCCGTGGCAGGCCGCGCAGGATCCGCCCGGAGAGGCGTTGGCCTGTCCCGGCGCACTCATCGCGTAATGGTAGGCGGCCGGCGGCTTTCCGTACCAACTGCTCGCCACGGTCCCCGAACCGGGCTGGTTCCGGACGGAGTCGACGGCGATCGTCCCGTCGTGGCACGAAAGACAGGCCAGCGAAATCCCGGTCGGCGTTCCAGGGACCGTCGCCTCCATCGTCGGGCTCGCGTACATCTGGTACGGTCCCGTCGGAGTGTTCCGGTTCCAAAGAGGCGCGATATCGCTCGCCCCGTGAGGAGTGTGGCAATAGACGCACACCTCCCCGTAGTTGTTCATCTCGTTCTCCATCCCGCTCCCGATGAAGTTGTTGATTACGGAAGAAAGGTCGTGCTTGGAACCGACGATCGATCCGGCTCCGGCTCTCTCTCCTATCGCAAGAAAAGCGAGGCAGACAGCCGTTAAGACGAGTCGTCGAATCTTCCTTAACAACAGAGGGCTAGTTCCTTCCATGGCTCGTTCCCCCAAGTCGCGCTTAAGGGCAAAGCAATTCGCGTACCGGGCGAAGCCGAAGAAGAGTCGTAGATACCGCAAGGAGTTGCGAGCGGAAGACGGGAAAAACCTTTATCGATCCGGTCGCCCCTGCGAGATTTCACGCGCAAGATGGATGAAACCCCGCACGCCCCGGCCGTCCAGCCGAGCCTGCCGCCTTCGCCCGGCGCCGCGGCTCGCCTTCGGGACCCGGCCGTTTTGATTTTGTCAAGGCGCAGTCCTCCTGTGTCCCGCTGAAC
>CAKKSE010000168.1 GCA_919903025.1 Nitrospiria bacterium
CGCGCCGTTTCCCGAAGTTGTTCGTTTACGTTCTCCCGGCGCGGCGAGGACCCCAACCTTCGCCGGGCGGCCTGCTTGGACGGGCGCTTGACCCCGGCCGCTCGTTTCCGCCGATGGATGCGGGACCGCCTTGACCCGGCCCGCCTTTTCCGCGGTCGAACCCGCTCCAATCCCCGTCCTCTCGACACGCTCGTCGCGATCGACCCGGAAGAAGGAGACCACCTCCTGGAGCTTGTCCACCTGGCCGCTCATCTCGTCCGCCGTCGAAGCCAGTTCCTCCGATCCAGAGGCGTTCTGCTGGGTAACTTGATCGAGCTGGCCCATCGCGGTATTGATCTGATTGATCCCCGAAGCCTGCTCCTGCGACGCCGCCGTGATCTCCTGGACGAGGTCCGCAGTCTTCTTTATGCTGGGCACCATCTCCTTCAGAAGCGTTCCCGCGTGCTCGGCCACCTGCATGCTGTTCGCGGCCAGCCCGCTGATCTCCTGCGCCGCCACTTGGCTTCTCTCGGCGAGCTTCCGAACCTCCGTCGCGACGACGGCGAACCCCTTCCCGTGCTCGCCCGCCCGGGCCGCCTCGATCGCGGCGTTCAAAGCGAGGAGGTTCGTCTGATACGCGATGTCCTCGACGATCCCGATCTTCCCGGCGATCTGCTTCATCGCCGAGACCGTCTCCTGGACGGCGGTCCCGCCTTCTTCCGCCTCCTTCGCCGCCTTCAAGGCCATCCCTTCGGTCTGCTTCGCGTTGTCGGCATTCTGGTTGACCGACGCGCTCATCTCCTCGAGCGAAGCGCTCGTCTCCTCGACGCTCGACGCCTGCTCGTTCGACCCTTGCGAGAGCGACTGCGCCGACGCCGAGACCTGCGACGATGCGCTCAGAAGGGCGTCCGCCGCGATCCGCACGTCCGTGATCGACTGGAGAAGCTTGCTGACGGTGTCGTTCGTCGCGTCCTTCAGACGCTTGAACGTTCCCTGATACTCATTCGAGATCGTTTCCGTCAGGTCGCCCTGCGAGATCCGCTCGATCACCCGGACCGTCTCGTCGATCACGCCGGACGCCGTCCCGGTCAGTTCGTTGATCCCCTCGCCGAGTCTCCGCATGAAGCCGTCCTTCCCGTCGAGATCGAGCCTGCGGGACAAATCGCCCGCGACCGCCGCCCGAACGATCTGGTTCACCTCTTCCTCCACCCTAACCTCGGCCGTGGCGTCCAGCCACTCGACGCACGAGCCCAGACGCTCGCCCGTTGCGGACACGACGGGACTCACGGCCAGGCGGAATGTCCGCCCGCCGATCTCCATCGACGTCCGATGCGTAGACGAGAGCGATCGCAGGAACTCCCTCTGGAAGGCCGGATGTTTCTGGAATTGATCGAGACTCGACCCGACGAGCGCATCCGCGGAGAACGCCGGGATTTCCTTTCGAATGTCGGATTCGGCCGTCTTGAGAACCGCCTGGACCGCCTGGTTCACGTAGATGACGCTCGCCTCGCGATCGGCGATCATCATTCCAGTGGAGGAGTTGTCCAGCGCGTTCTTGATCCTGAGCGCCCCGTCCCGTACCCTGCGCGCGTCGTCCATGTCGAACCCGAGCTTGATCTGCATCGACTTGATCGCCCTCAGCATCACGCCGAACTCGTTCTCCTGGGCGACGTCGATCCTGTTGTCGAGCTTCCCCTCCGCCATCTTGTTCAGGACCTCCGTGGCCTGCCGGACCGGGGCGCTCACCGACCGGCCGAGAAGTCCCCCCGCGACAGCCGCGAAGAGGATGCCGGCGCCCGCGATCGAGGCGGACAGGACGGGGCCGCCCCCCGTGGCGCCCACCCATCCCAGAGCCCCGAGGAAAACTGAGACCCCGGCGCTCACGATCCAGATGTTCTTTCGGACGCTCCACTTCCGCACGAAGTCGAGCTTCCGGAAGAGGCTCGGCTTCAAGGCCTTCCCGTCGCGGACGATCCACTTCCTCGTCCCTTCCCGCATCTCCTGGTAGACCTTGGAGACAGCCTCGACGACGGCGCGCGGCGGCTTCGTCCGCACCGACATGTATCCGACCACGTGGCCGCCTTCTCGAATGGGCGTCGCGTTCGCCTCGACCCAGTAGGAGTCGCCGTTCTTTGTCCTGTTCTTGACGTACCCCGTCCACGGGCGTCCTCGCTTCAGGTTGTCCCAGAGATCGGCGAACGCCTCAGGCGGCATGTCGGGATGACGGACGAAGTTGTGCGGCTGACCGAGCGATTCCTTCTCGGTGTAGCCGGCGATTTCGCAGAAGTACGGATTGACGTAGGTAACGATGCCCTTGAGATCCGTCTTCGAAACGATCGTCTCTCCATCCCTGAACTCCCGCTCAACCGTCGTGACCGGCGTGTTGATTCTCATGGCTCGCGCTCCTTTGGGAGATTTGGCACCATTGCCAACACGGTCATTTTCGGCAGAATGCGGGATTTCGACACGGGAAAACGGCTGAAAACGGCTCAGGATTATCCTGAAAG
>CAKKSE010000169.1 GCA_919903025.1 Nitrospiria bacterium
GCGTGCAGCGCCCAGTACGGATCGCGGAGAAGGACGCGGCCCAGGAGAACGGCGTCCGCCTGCCCGGTGGCGACGATCTGATCAGCCTGAACCGGGCTCGTGATGAACCCCACGGCCCCCGTCTGGATCTCCGCCTTCTCCCGGACAGCCGCGGCAAACGGCACCTGGAACCCGTGGCCCGCCGGAATCACGGCGTCCTCCACGAGGCCGCCGCTCGAACAATCGATGAAGTCGATCCCGATCTCCTTGAGAGCACGCGCCAGCCGGATCGACTGATCGAGGTCCCACCCTCCCTCCGCCCAGTCCGTGGCCGAGATCCGGACGAACACCGGCAGATCGTCCGGCCACGCCTTGCGGACCGTCCTCGCGACTTCCATCGGAAACCGGACCCGGTTCTCGAAGGAGCCGCCATAGGCGTCGGTGCGCTTGTTCGTGATGTGGGATAGGAACTCGTGAAGCAGGTAGCCGTGCGCCATGTGGATCTCAACGACCTGGAAGCCGGCCTCCAAGCAACGCCGGGCCGCGCCCTCGTACACGCCGAGCAGGTCGCAAATATCGGCTTCCGACAAGGCCCTTGGCACCGAGTGCCGCGGCGAAAACGGAATGGGGCTCGGCGCGACGACGGGCCATCCGCTTTTCTCCTCTCCGAGAGGCTCTCCGCCCTTCCAGGGAATGTCCGTGGAGCCCTTCCGCCCCGCGTGGGCGATCTGGATTCCGGCAACGGCCCCCTGCTGACGGATGAACCGGGTGATCCGCTGGAACGCCCTCGCCTGCTCGTCCGACCAGATCCCGAGGTCGCCCGGCGAGATCCGGCCCTCGGGCGTGATGGCCGTGGCCTCGACGATGATGAGTCCCGCTCCACCCGCGGCCCGGGCCGCGTAGTGGGCGAAGTGCCAGTCGCCGGGGATGCTGTCCATGGCGCAGTGCTGGCACATGGGGGACATGAAGATCCGGTTGCGGAACTCCACGCCCCGAAGGTTCAGCGGATCGAAAAGGCGGCTCACGGCGCCCACTCGACCCCGACCGGCGGAACGAGGCCGGCTTGGCGCGCCCGGTCGAGGAAGAGCGCGATCGCTTCCCGCCCTTTCGGCCCGTAATCGAGCGTGTAGTCGTTCACGTACATCCCCACGAACCGGTCGGCGAGATCCCGCCCCATGTCGCGGGCATACTTCATCGCCGCGCCCAGAGCCTCCTCCCGATGATCGAGGGCGTAGCGGATGGAGGACTTGAGGATGACGGAGAGTTCCCGGATCGCCTCCGGGCCAAGGTCCTTCCGGATCGCGTTCCCGCCGAGCGGCAGGGGGAGGCCCGTCTCCTCCTTCCACCACGCCCCCAGGTCCGCGACCTTGTGCAGGCCGAGGTTTCCATACGTGAGCTGGCCCTCGTGGATGAGGAGACCGACGGACGCTCTCCCGTCGGCCACGTATTGCGGGATCTCGTCGAACGGGACGACGATGTCGCGGACGTCCGGCTGGAAGAGCTTGAGCGCCAGGAAGGCGGACGTCATCCGTCCGGGCACGGCGATCGCCGCTCCGGCGAGATCGGCGGAAGTCATCGGCTCCCGCGAAACGAGGAGAGGCCCGTATCCGTCCCCCATGCTGGCCCCGTGCGGGAGAAGGAGGTAACGATCCGCGAGATAGGCGTAGGCATGGATCGAGACGGCCGTGATCTCGAGCTCGCCCATCATCGCCCGGCGGTTGAGCGATTCGATGTCCTCAAGAAGATGCTCGATCCGCCAACTCCCCGAGTCGACCTTCCCCGCGGCCAGCGGCCACCACATGAA
>CAKKSE010000170.1:0-4122 GCA_919903025.1 Nitrospiria bacterium
GCTTCCATTGTCTATGACCCGGTCCCCTTGGACAAGATACAAGGGACAGGGTGGGTGTGAAGAAACAGGGGGCGGTGAATCGGTGATAAGGGATGCTCTCAGCGATCAGCCGTCAGCGGTCAGCAAGAACGAAATGCGGGTTTTGTCTTTTGCTGAGCGCTGAAAGCTGAATGCTGAAAGCGGACGACTGACGGCTGTCGACGAACGGGGGGGGGTCGCATGGTTACGATTATCGTGAATGACGCACCGTATGGAATCGAGCGGTCGTGGAACGCGCTGAGGCTCGCTTCGGCACTCCTGACGATGAAGCAGGAGGTCTCCATTTTCCTCCAGGGAGACGCGGTCCTCGCGGCGAAGAAGGGCCAGCAGGTCCCCAAGGGGTACTACAACATGGGCGAGATGCTCGCGGAGGGGATGGCGAGAGGCGCGGACGTCTTCGCTTGAGGCACCTGCCTCAAGGCCCGTGGGGTCTTGCCGGAAGAGGTGTTGGAGGGGGTGCAGGACGGGAAGCAGTTGATCCTCGCCCAACTCGTGGTCGCGAGCGACAAGGTGCTGACGTTCTGATGTACGCATAAAGGTTCGGAATCAGGCCCCTTCCCCCTCGACGGGGGAAGGGTGGGATGGGGGTGATTTGAAGAGGACAGCGGTTCCGCCGCTTCACCCCCACCTTGGTCCTCCCCCCTCAAGGGGGAGGAGATCGGTGACTTGGGAGGGGCGACTCGATGTCAAAGAACATTGTTATCCTCGGCGGGGGGGTGGGCGGGCTGGTTACGGCCCGGCGCTTGGCCGGCCGGTTGCGCGGGAAGCACCGGATCATCCTCGTGGATCGCCGGGACCGGCACCTCTTCAGCCCGGCCTTCCTCTGGGTCATGATGGGTTGGCGCAGACCGGAGGAGACGGGCCGGAGCCTTGCGGGGCTGGCCCGGTATGGCGTGGAGTTCATGCAGGCCCAGGTGGAGGGGATCGACCTCGCGGAGAGGGCGGTCCGCACTTCGGCCGGAAAGGTTCCGTTCGATCATCTTGTCGTCTCCCTAGGCGCGGACGTTGTCCCGGAGGCCCTGCCGGGGCTGGCCGAGGCCGCTCACACGCCGTACACGCTGGAGGGCGCGGAAAAGCTGGGCGGCGCGTTGGTTGGTTTCAAGGGAGGGCGGGTCGTCGTGATGGTCTCATCCATCCCCTTCAAGTGCCCGGCCGCGCCGTATGAGACGGCCCTGCTGATGGAAGCATTCTTCCGCGAGCGGGGCAGACGGGGGAAAGTGGAAATGGAAATCATCACGCCCGAGCCCCAGCCGATGCCGGTGGCCGGGCCTGTCCTGGGAGAGGCGGTGAAAGGAATCCTGTCGGCCCGGGGGATCGGATACCGGGCCAACACGCCTGTCTCAGCCGTGAACGCCGCGGAAAAGACACTCGTATTGAAGGATGGCGGGAGGGCGGGGTTCGATCTGCTCGTGGCCGTTCCGCCGCATCGGCCGCCGGCCGTCGTCCGCGATTCCGGCCTGGCCGGGGAGACGGGTTGGGTCCCCGTGGACCGCTGGACGCTCGAGACGAAGCAGGAAGGGATCTACGCGATCGGCGACGTCACGACGATCACTCTTGCCAACGGGAAGCCGCTTCCCAAGGCGGGCGTCTTCGCGCACGGAGAGGCTGAGGTCGTGGCGGAGGGGATCGCGGCCAGGCTCGAAGGACAATCGGCGCAGGGTCGCTTCCGGGGGAAGGGGTACTGCTGGGTCGAGACAGGGGATGGTCGGGCGGGGTTCGCGGGCGGCGAGTTCTACGCCGAACCGAACCCGGCTGTGCGGCTTCATCCGCCCGGCCGGATGTGGCGCATGGGCAAGGTCCTCTTCGAGAAGTGGTGGATGTGGAAGTGGATATAAGAACTGAAACGGTGAAACGGGGAATCGGAGAATCGGAGAAAAATCCCCCCGTTCCCCCCTTTGTCAAAGGGGAGAACGGGGGGATTTGGTGAATGAGTGAATGGGGAAGAACACTCCTCTCCTTTGTAAGGGCCTGCCTGCCGCAGGCAGGGACGTTGGGTGGGGTAGAAGGTGTGTGGTTCATCGAGCGCTTCTACCTCCCCTTGCCCCTCCTTACAAAGGAGGGGGAGCTTGCAGGTGAATGGGTGAATCGGGCAGCTTACCCCCCACCTTAATCCTCCCCCGCAAGGGGGGAGGAGAGAAAAGAAAACCGTAGGGGCGGCCCTCCGTGGCCGCCCACATGGGAATCCCCTCCCCCTTGATGGGGGAGGGCCAGGGTGGGGGTGAAGAATAACGGGGAAATTGGTGAATCGGAAAAGCCCATCCGTCAGCGATCAGCAAGAACCAAATGCGAGGTTCGTCTCTCGCTGAGCGCTGAATGCCGAAAGCTGAACGCTCTTTTCGAAAGGAGGTGATGTACATGAAGTTCGGGACTTTGATCGGAGCGGCGGTTCTCTCGCTCGCTCTTGTCGGGACCGCTCAGGCGGCGACATTGACCCTTACGCTCAACGAGCCGCCGGGGGCGCGGTGAAACAGAAATATGGCCATGGCTTTCTCCATCCTCGACCAGTACAAGGGCGTCAAGGTGGAGTTCATCCCTTTGAGCATGATGAAGCCGGGCCAGGTGGCGCCATCGGTGATGGTGGACGGGGATGTGCTGGCGGCCGACGGAGGGAAGGGGAACGGCGTCGCCGTCAAGCAGGAGGTGATCGACGCCCTCGTCAAAAAGGGGGCGGTCAAGTACGAAAAAGACTAACGTTCTCAACCTGTTATTCCGATAAATTGGGGCGGCCTCCCGGGGCCGCCCCAATTTGTTTTCACCCTCAACGGTCGCGTAATGTAATATGCGTCAAAAAGGGCGGAAACACCCTCCGTCAAGGCTCGGCGACAGCCTTGGGTGACCAACCTCGGGGAATGGCAGGCGATGCTTGACCGGGTCGTCGACAGGCTCCACTCGATCAGCGGACGAGCGTTGTTTTGGGGCTCCGTGGCGTTCTCGGAAGCGCTCACGCTCGCCGTCGTCTCCGCGATGAGCCTCGCCTTCCACGGGCGGATCGCGGCCGACTATCTGGTCACGGGCGCCGCGGCGGGTTTCGTCGTCTCCTCGATCGTCGTCTGGATCATCATGCGCCTCCTGACACAGCTCCGGGAAACGGCTGAATCGCTCGCCCGGGAAGCGGACGGGCGGGAGCGGACGGTGCGGGAACTCCGGGAGAGCGAGGACCGGTACCGGGCCTTGGTGGAATACTCGCCCTTTGCCATCGTCGCGCACCGGGGGGGAGAGATTTTCTATGCCAACCCGGCGGCCGTGGAACTCCTGGGGGGGTCGAGAGCGGCGGACCTTGTCGGGCGAAACGCCTTGGAGCTTGTCCACCCCGACTACAGGGAGATCATCGCCAGGCGGATTCGGGAGACCCAGCGGGAGGGGAAGACCCATCTGGACACGATGGAGCAGAGGTACATCCGGCTCGACGGACGGCCGATCGACGTCGAGGTGGCGGCGATCTCGATCATGGACGGGGGGCGGCCGGCCACGCTTGTCGTCGGCCGGGACATCACCGGGCGGAAGCAGGCGGAGAGCGACGTCGCCCGCCTGGGGACGGCCGTCGAGCAGGGGGACCTGGCCGTCGTCATCACGGAGTTGGACGGGACGATCGTCTACGTCAATCCCGCCTTCGAGCGGAACACGGGGTACAGCCGGGCGGAAGCGGTCGGGAAGAACCCCCGCATCCTGAAGAGCGGCAAACATTTCCCCGAGTTCTACCGGGAGATGTGGGAGACGGTCGGCCGGGGCGAGGTTTGGACGGGGATTTTCACGAACCGCCGGAAGGACGGCAGTCTCTACGACGAAAGAGCGGTCATCTCCCCCGTGCGCGACGCGCGCGGGCGGATCGTCAACTACGTCGCCGTCAAGCGCGACGTGACGCGGGACCTTCAGATCGAGCGGCACCTCGTTCTGTCGCAGAGGGTCGAGGCGATCGGACAACTGGCCGGGGGCGTCGCCCACGACTTCAACAACCTCCTCACGGTGATCATCGGCTACAGCGAGATCCTCCTCGGCCGGATCGGAGAGGCGGACCCTCTCCGGCGCTACGTCCGGGAGATCAACCGGATTGCCGACCGGGCCGCCCTTCTCACGCAACAGTTG
>CAKKSE010000170.1:4222-8597 GCA_919903025.1 Nitrospiria bacterium
GCGCGCGAGCATCCGCCCATGCAGGCCGGATCGTACGCGCTCCTCAAGGTCTCGGACACGGGAATAGGAATGGACGAGGCGACCCGCGCGCGGATCTTCGAGCCGTTCTTCACGACGAAGGAGCTGGGAAAAGGAACCGGCCTGGGGCTCGCCACGGTGTACGGGATCGTCAAGCAGAGCGGGGGGTTCATCTGGGTCGACAGCCGCCCGGGGGAGGGAAGCGCCTTCAGCGTCTACCTGCCGCGCGTCGAAGCGGAAGCGGGCGGTTTCGAGGACCCGAGAGACACGCCGGCCGGCTCGCTCAGGGGAAGCGAGACGATCCTGCTCGTGGAGGACGAAGAGGAAGTGCGGGAGACCGTGAACGAGATCCTCTCCATGCGCGGGTACACGGTCCTCAAGGCGGCCCACGCGCAAGAGGCCGTAGAGGTATCGGAAAGCTACGACGGCCCGATCGATCTCCTTCTGACCGACGTGGTCATGCCCGGGATGAACGGGCGGGAACTCGCCGACCGGATCACGCCGTCCCGCCCGCAGGCGGCTGTTCTCTATATGTCCGGGTACACGGAGACGGCGATCGCCCGGCGCGGCGTCCTGGAGGCCGGCACGGCCTTCATCCAGAAGCCTTTCACGTCCGACGCGCTCGCGCGAAAGGTTCGGGAAGCGCTGGAAGCGAGGCGGTGGGGAAAGACGGGGCCGTGAGACTTAAACCCAAGCTCATCGCATCGTTCCTTCTGGCGAGCCTCGCGCCGATGGGGCTCCTCGGATACCTCAACTACTGGTCCGCCCGGGACGCCCTCAAGAGGCAGGCCCTGAACGACTTGACGCTCGTCGCCGAGGCGAAGGAAGGGCACCTCTACGGGTTCCTCGAAGCCGTCAAGGGGAGGGCCGTCGACTTCAGCAGTGACGGCTTCATCCGGGAGCACGTCGAGGCGATGAAGGGGCTGGACCCCAAGTCCTCTCGGTTCATCGGTCTGCAGAGGGCCCTCAACCGGCACCTCAAGAACAACAAGCAACCCCTCGACAGGAGCATTCAGTTCATCAGCGTCATCGACTCCAAGGGGCGAATCGTCGGCGCAACGAGCGACGACGATCTGGGCGCCGACGAGTCGAAGGACGTTTATTTCATCACGGGACGGAACGAGATCTACGTCAGCGACGTTCACTATTCGCGTCACAAAGCCGCTGGGAAGGGGCCGCACATCGCCGCGGCCGCGCCGCTCCTCGGCATGAGGAACGGCGTTACCCTGGGCGCGATCGTGAATTTCTACGACACCCGCGACATGGACAAGATCCTCTCGGGCGCGTTCCAGATCGAGAAGGGCGCCCAGTCCGGCATGCGGGGAAGGATGGAGACGATCGACATTTACCTCGTCAACAAGGACGGCGTCTTGATTACACCATCGCGGCCGGGCGGCGAGGTCATGAAACAGCGGGTCGAAACCCTTCCCGTGACGGCGTGCGGGTTCGGCTGGGAGACGACGAGCGCCTACAGGAACCATCTGGGGCGGGATGTTCTGGGGGCGGCGATGTGCGTCAAGAGCATGGGCTGGACGCTCATCGCCGAGATCGATGCCGAGGAAGCGTTTGGGCCGATACGGGAACTCCGGACCAGGATGCTCGTCCTGGGGGCCGGCGTCGCGCTGATCGTTCTCACCGCCTCGTACTTGATCGGCCTGGGGATCTCCCGGCCGGTGGCCGCTCTCTCGCGCGTCATGCGGGCGATTGCGGGCGGAGACCTCCGTTCCCGCGCCTCGGCCGAGTCCCGCGACGAGATCGGCGAACTGGCCCTCTCCTTCAACAAGATGACCGAGCGCCTGGCCGAGTCCCGGCGGGGCATCCTGGAGGAGAAGTCGCGCCTGGAGGCGCTCATCCGCGACGTCAAGGAAGGCGTCTGCTTCATCGACGACGGCGGGAACGTGGTCATGATCAACAAATCGATCGAGGAGTCGCTCGGGATCAGGAGCGAGGACGTCGTGGGGAAGCCCGCGTCGGAGTGGTCCTGGGCGATCGAGAACGTCCGAGAGATCATGGCGGATCTGCAGGACGGGAGGAAGGAGTACTACGCGGGGGAGGCGGTGTGCGGGGGGAGGGACATGGAGATGACCGCTTCGCCGATCCGCAGTAACGGGGAGTACGTCGGGACCGTCGTCGTTTTCCGCGACGTGACCGACCGGAAGCGCCTGGAAGAGCAGGCCCGCCAGTCCCAGAAGATCGAGGCGGTGGGGCGGCTCGCGGGGGGTATCGCCCACGACTTCAACAACCTTCTGACGGTGATTCTGGGGTACACCCAGCTCCTCTTGAAGCGGCTGGCTCCGGCCGACGAACTGCGCCCGGACGTCGAGGCGATCGACCATGCGGCCGACCGAGCGGCGGTGCTCACCCGCCAGCTGTTGGCCTTCAGCCGGAAGCAGATCCTCGCTCCGTCGGTCCTGGATCTGAACGGGATCGTCTCGGGGCTGGAGAAGATGATCAGGCGGATCATCGGAGAGGACGTCGATCTCGTCACGATCAAGGCGAAGGACCTGGGGAACGTGAAGGCCGATCCAGGCCAGGTCGAGCAGATCATCATGAACCTCGTCGTGAACGCCCGGGATGCGATGCCCCGGGGAGGGACGCTGACGATCGAGACGGCGAACACGGAGCTTTCAAAGGACTTCGTCCAAGTCCACACTGGCGCGTCGCCCGGCCCGTGCGTCATGCTCGCGATCTCCGACACGGGCGTCGGCATGGATTCCGAGACGCTGTCGCACGTCTTCGAGCCGTTCTTCACGACGAAGGAAGTCGGGAAGGGCACGGGCCTCGGCCTCTCCATGGTCTACGGGATCGTCAAGCAGAGCGACGGATATATCGAAGTCGAGAGCGAACCGGGACGGGGGACGACGTTTCGGATCTACTTTCCCCAAGTTGAAGAGGAACCCGGGGTCTCTCGCGCGGCCCAGCACGGCGGGGCCGCGGCGTACGAGGGCCGGGAGACGATCCTCCTCGCGGAGGACGACCCGACGGTCCGCGAGTTCTCTGCGCGCGTTCTGCGCGATCTCGGGTACACCGTCCTCGACGCGGGAGACGGGAAGGAAGCCATCCTGATTTCATCCAAGTACGCGGGGCGGATCCACCTGCTGGTGACCGACGTCGTCATGCCCGGAATGAGCGGCGGGGACCTGGCCGGCAGAGTGGCCTCCATCCGTCCGGGGACGAAGGTCCTCTTCATGTCCGGGTACACCGACGATACCGTCGTCCGCCACGGCGTTCTGGAGTCCGAGATCGCGTTCCTGCAGAAGCCGTTCGCTCCCGAGGCGCTGGCGCGGAAGGTCCGGGAGGTCCTCGCGGCGTGAGGCTCGGGCCGAAGCTCATCCTGGCGTTTCTCCTGACGGCGCTCGTGCCGCTCGCCCTGCTCGGCTCGATGATCTATTTTGCCGCCCAGCGGGCTTTGGAAAAGCAGATCCTGGACGACTTCGCGCTCGTGGCCGAAGCCACGGAGGGTCACGTAAACAGCTTTCTCGACCACATGCGCGAGCGGACGAGCGATTTCGCGACGGACGGCTTCATCCGCGACGCGGCGGAGGAGATCGACCGCCTCGCCCCGAAAGACTCGAAGCGCGCGGACCTTGGCCGGTCCCTCAACGCCTACCTCGAAGGGAACAAACTTCCGCTCGACCCGATTCTCCGGGGTATCCTCGTGATCGGGCCGGACGGCAAGATAATCGCCGCGACGGACGAGCGCGACCTGGGACGGGACGAGTCGGTAGACGACTACTTCGTCCACGGTTTGAGCGGGCTCTACATGAGCGATGTCCACCGGACGGATCACGGCCCCGCCGCCGGCCAGCCGGCGATCCTCGTTGCCGCGCCGATCAAGGGCCGGACAGCGGGAAAGGCGGCGGGCGTGATCGTCAACGTCTACGACGGCGGCGAGTTGGGAAGGGTCCTCATGGGGCGTTTCCAGCCCGGAGACGCCGCGGGGGGCGCGGCGTCCGAGCGGCGCAGGTCTCTCGACGTCTACCTGGTCAACCGGGACAAGAAGCTCATCACGCCCTCCCGGTGGAACAGCGGCGTCCTGGATCGCCGGGTGGACACGCTCCCCATCCGGGAGTGCGCGGCGGGACGGGAGACGACGGGAATCTACACGAACCACTCCGGCAGAGAGGTCCTGGGCGCGTCGACGTGCTTCGCCAAGATGGGCTGGACGCTCGTCGCGGAGATGGAGCCGGCCGAGGCGCTCGCCCCCATCGCCGCCATCCGGAGGCGGATCGTCCTGCTGGCCCTCGCGGCGGCCCTCGCGGCGGCCGGGGTCGCTCTCGTGACGGCCCGGCGGATCGGGAAGCCCATCGCGGCGCTGTCGAGGATCACGGCCAGCCTGGCCGGGGGAGAATTCGGC
>CAKKSE010000171.1 GCA_919903025.1 Nitrospiria bacterium
CTCCACCCGCCGCGGCCTGTCTGCGTGCGACGCACAGGCAGGCGGGCTCCCGGAGAGGGCCCGCCCAAAGAAATTGTCCCCTCCCCCTTGATGGGGGAGGGCGAGGGTGGGGGTGAGAGGGTTGGGCGACGCAACCCCAAATATTGGGGCCACCCACACAAAACCCGGAAGCGCCAACAAAGCAAAGGGACTCTTGAATCACAACACTAGCTGGAGTTCGAAGCCGTTTTCTTGCGGGGACAGCGGCTGTCTGTTATAGTTCGCCGGGAATTCGTCGGAACAGCAGGGGGGAACGCCCCGTGGATCTGAGCGTGCTCTTGTGGCTGGCGAGCGGCCTCCTGGCCGGCATCCGGCACGCATTCGAGCCGGATCACGTAGCGGCCGTTTCCGCTCTCGTCGTCCGTGAGCCGAATTCCCGTATGGCCCTCCGGCTCGGCCTTGCCTGGGGCGCGGGGCACGGTCTCGTTCTCCTGGCCGTGTTTGGGTTTGTATCGCTCGGGCTCTCCTTTCTCCCTGAATCCCTGGAAGGCTGGCCGGACCGGATAGTCGGCGGCGTGCTGATCCTCCTCGGGGCCGTCGTCCTCCACAACGTCCTTTCAGGCCGCTGGCACGCTCACATGCACGACCACGACGACGGACACGCTCACGCGCACCCGCACCCGCACCCGCACCCGCACATTGAAGAACCCCGCCTTGAAAGGCGGGGATTCTTCGACCTCCAAGGTACTTTTCGATATTTACATTCGTGCGCCTTGACCCCGCCCCAAGGGGCGGGGATTGCGGCGCACTGCGCGGTTCATGGCGTTTCGGAGATCCACGAACACGGGCACGAGCACGGTTATGCCATTCTCTCGCTGGGACGCAGTGTGGGGATGGGGATGCTCCACGGTTTGGCCGGGAGCGGCCTTTTGGTGGCCGTGGCATGGTCCGCGGCGCCGAGCGCCCTTCATCGGTGGATGACGATTTGTCTTTACGTGGCGGGCGCCATGGGCGCGATGGGGGCCATGACATACGCGGTGGGCCGGACGCTCCGCGCCGTTCCTCCACCGGTTGAACGGCTCCTTCGCATCGCGTCCGGAGTCGCGAGCGTTATTGTCGGCATGACCCTCCTTACGTAAACGGAGGACCCGGCCGGGGAGGGTCTGATGGAGCGCATCCGCGAGTCTGTCGAGATCAAGGCGGCTCAGACGGATGTTTTCGCTCTCGTCTCCGACTTGTGCCGCCGGGCGCGCCTGAACCCCGCGTGGCGGGTGATCGCCTGCGAGGCGCTGGACGGCGGGCCGATCCGCTCGGGGTCGCGTTACCGGTTCGTGGTCAGAAGGGACCGGACGCGGATCGAGCACGTGAGCCGCGTGGTCGACTATGACCCTCCGCGCCGCCTCGTCTGCAAATCCGAGATCCACGGTGACCTGGAGATCGCTCTCGACGTGGCCCCCGCGGGAGCGGGGTGCCGTCTGACTCACGAGGAGTCGTTTCGCGCTCTTCCTGTTCCCGACGAGGTTCGAAACGCCGAGGGCGAATCGATCATCCGGCGGTTTCTTCGGGCGCTTCTGTGGCTTGAGGGAGGCGGTTTCCAGACCGCCGACATCCAGGAAGCGCACGAGGCCCTCAAGGGGCAGATTCACGCGGAAATCCGGGAGTGGCTGGCGAAGATCAAGGATGAGGCCGAGGGCCCCGGCCGATTCGGAAAGGGGGAATCATGAACTGCCCGAACTGCGGTCAACCGGTCCCTGAAGGTCTTGCGGAGTCCCGTTGCCCGGCGTGCGGCCGCCCGCTTTCGGAGCCGCTCCCGGGGGGCGGGGCGCCCGTCGCGGAACCCGTTTTCGAGAGGGTCACGGGGCCGGGAGGCGGCGGCCGATCCGGAACGCCGTGGGATCGCAGGTCGGACATGGGGTTCATCACGGCTCTTTGGCGGACCCTGCGCGATTCGATGGTTCGTCCGGCCGATTTCTTCCGATCGATGGCGGTCGGCGGGCCGCAATGTTCACCCGTCTCGTACGCGCTCATTCTCGGGACGATCGGGTTCGGCGCCGGCCTCTTCTGGCAGGGCTTGATCGCGCTCGGGATGGGAATGGCCGGCGGCGAGGTGAACAGGCAGGAGATGGGCATCTACCTTCTGTTGGTCCCGTTTGCGCCGCTCCTGGTCCTCATGGGCCTCTACGTCGGGACGGCCATCCTTCACTTCTTTCTCTGGATCGTGGGAGGAGCCCGGAACGGGATCGGGGCGACATTCCGCGTCGTCTGCTGGGCGAACGGCATCCAGATCCTGAACGCGATCCCGTTCTGCGGCGGACTGATCGGCGCGGTCTGGGTCCTCGTCGCCGAGGTGATCGGCATCCGCGAGGCGCACGAGACGACAACGGGCAGGGCGCTTGCCGCGGTTCTCCTTCCCCTTGCCGTATGCTGCGGTTTCGTTGCGATCATCGGCATCCTGGCCGCCATTCTGATCCCGGCGTACGTGTCGGCCGCGAAGGGGGGCTTGTGATGCAGGCGGGTGAGAGCCCGATCTGGCGCGGGATCGGCGCGGCGGGGATGGCTTCGATCGCCGGCGCCCTTCTCGTTCTCTGGGCATTTCCGGGAGCGGCCGGCGTTCTCGCGTGTCCCCTCAAAGAACTCACGAGCGTACCGTGCCCGACGTGCGGAACGACGCGGGCGCTCCTCGCGCTCGCGAAGGGAGATGCTTGGAGCGCCCTCCGGTTACAGCCGCTCGTTACGACGGGAGTCGGTCTTGGCTTCCTGGCGTCGGCTTGGCTCGCGGCCGGAGGGCGGTTCCCGGGACGGGCGCATTCCGTTCTTCGCCCGCTGGCCGCATTCGTGGTCGCGGCAAACTGGCTGTATCTGATCCTGGACGGGCGGTAAGAATCCTCGAAGTCAGTAGCGGATCGTGAAGCCGGTCAAGCCTTCGGGATCCGCCTCCTCGATGACCTCCACGCGCTCGACGCGCGCGGCGGGCGGGCCCGCGCGGCACCAGTCGATCAACTTGCCGACGGCGGGCGGGTCTCCTTCGGCGAGGACTTCCACTCTTCCGTCCCGGAGGTTTCTCACCCATCCGCGTACGCCCAGCGACTGGGCCGCCCGGCGGGCGCCGTCGCGGAAGAACACGCCTTGAACCGATCCCTCGACGAATATTCTCCTCCGGATGACCTGCATGATCGCGAGACTACCATGCGGGCCGGGAGCGTTCAAGTGCGCGAAGCACTTGCGGAATGGAAATCGGCTCTACTATCCTATCCTGAGACGAAAACAAGAGAGGTGATTATGGATCCGCGAGCACTTCAGCCGTTGGATGTGGAGATCGTCAACGACAGCGATATCTCGATTTCATGGGCCGATGGACACATCGGCTTCTTTCCCGGCCGCTTCCTGCGCCTTGAATGCAAGTGCGCCGAATGCGTTCACGAGATGACCGGGGAGCCGATCCTCGACCCGGAGTCGGTGTCGGACGACGTGGCCCCCGAGAGCGTCGATCCGGTGGGGCGGTACGCCATCAAGATCACCTGGAACGACGGTCACTCGAACGGAATTTATCCTTACGCGCGGCTCCGGGAGATCTGCCGGTGCGACGCCTGCCTGGCCGATCGAGCGGCCAAGTCGGACTGAGAGAACGACTTTGCCCGGCCGATCGGGACGGGAGCCGGACGCGATGGTCAAAATCGACATGGGACGACTCCTGCGCGCGGGAGCGTCGGAGATCGGCGTCCGCCTGTCCGACGGGCAGGTCGAGGCCTTCCTTCAATACGTCCATCTCCTCCTCAAGTGGAACCGGCGGGTCAACCTGATCGGGACGGACGATCCGTCGGAGATCGTCATCCGTCACGTGATCGATTCCCTTTTGTTTCTTGAGGTCTTTCCCGCCGGCTCTCCCTTGCGGGTTATCGATATCGGCTCCGGGGCCGGTCTGCCGGGTATCCCGGTCAAGATCGCGCGCCCCGAGGATACGATCGTCCTGGTCGAGAGCCGCGCGAAGAAAGCTGCGTTCCTCCGGGAGGCTGTGCGTCTCATTCGCTTGCCCGGGATCACGGTCCATGAGGGGAGGATCGAGGAGATCGCCGGGGATCCCGAGCATTGCGGCCGTTACGACGTCGTGGTCATGCGGGCTGTCTCCCCGGAGGACTGGCTGGGGACGGCCCTTCGCCTGGCGAGAGGCGGCGGGCGCGTGATTCTGAGCCGGGGGAAGGGAGCGGCGGCGCTTGAGGCGTGGCTGAGGGATGAGGCGGGGGGAATGGGAGGAAGGCTGGCCGAAGTCGTCGTCCGAACGCTTCCCGTCGCTCGGGAGGAGAGGACGCTTTTCGCCGTCGAGCGCGAGACGACGTGAGGCGTGATCCGATCGAACAACCGTTGCTGGGGGCCCATCTGTCGATCGCCGGCGGTCTCCACAACGCCGTCGCTGACGCGGTCGAGCTCCGATGCACGGCCCTTCAGGTCTTCTCCAAGTCGTCGAACCAGTGGAAGGCCAAACCTCTTTTGGAGGACGACGTCCGGTCGTTCCGGGCGGCTCTCGCCGCGTCCCCCGTCCGGGTCTGCGTCGTCCACGATTCGTATCTCATCAACCTGGCGTCTCCAAGAGAAGAGTTGAGGCGAAAGTCGATCGACGCGTTCCACGAGGAGATGGAGCGCGCGGAGCGGCTGGCACTTCCGTCCCTGATCATGCACCCGGGCGCCCACATGGGGGCCGGCGAGGACGCGGGGCTTCGCCGCGTGGCGGCGGCGTTCGACGAGGTTCACGAGCGGACGCGGGGATTACGGATGCGTATCCTGATCGAAACGACGGCGGGGCAGGGGACGACGCTCGGCCGCCGGTTCGAGCAGATCCGGCGGATCCTCGACATCGTCCGGGAGCCGGAGCGTTTGGGCGTTTGCCTGGACACGTGCCATGTGTTCGCCGCCGAATACGACATCCGAACGTCGCAGGGATGGAAGGACACCCTGGACGAATTCGAGCGGTGGGTGGGGATGGATCGGTTGGAGGCGATCCACCTGAACGATTCGGCGAGGCCCCTCGGCTCACGTGTCGACCGCCACGCGCATATCGGGAAGGGGCGCATCGGCCTGGAGCCGTTCAGGGCGATCATGAACGATCCGCGTCTCGCCGCCGTTCCGAAGATCATAGAGACGCCGAAGGAAGGCGGGCACGAGAAGGACAGGCAGAATCTTTCGACGCTCAGGAAGCTGGCCGGCTCGGATCCCTCTCCCTCTGGGAGAGGGATGGGGTGAGGGACACGAGAATCAACGGCTTGCTATACCCCTTCACCCTTGCCCTCTCCCCCTGGCAAGGGGAGAGGGGATCTCTTCACCACCCTCTTAGGTCAAATCGCCGGTCAGATCGCCGGGGACGTGATCCGTCTCATCGACGGTTGGGGCACGAGACGTCGCAGACGCCGCAACCGCCGGGCGGGGGTCCGGCGGACTCGCGGGACGAGCCGGTGGCGGCCGCGAAGACAGAGAACTTCTTGACGACATCGGTCTTGCGGCAGGAAGGACAGAGGACCTCATCCTGGCCCGACGGGCCGAGGACCAAGCGCTCGAAGTCTTTTCCGCAGTCATTGCAGTGGTATTCGTAGATGGGCATGGCGTTTCTTCTCCTTATCACCCCCACCCGACCCTCCCCCCTCAAGGGGGAGGGGTTTCTGTCTTTGGGCGAGGGGGTGTCGGTTGGCTCACCTCTTTTGTACCGGGACCTTCTTGGGGACCTTCTCCCAGTCCGCGAGGAAGTTTTTGAGCCCCACGTCCGTGAGCGGGTGCTTGATCATCTGCATGAGGATCTTGGGAGGGATCGTGGCGACGTGGGCGCCCATCTGGGCGGCCACGACGGCGTGGAGCGGATGGCGGACCGAGGCGACGATGATCTCGGTCTCGTAGCCGTAATTGTCGTAGATCTGGACGATCTGGGCGATGATGTCCATTCCTTCGTGGGAGACGTCGTCCAGCCGCCCGACGAAGGGGGAAACGAAGGTCGCGCCCGCCTTGGCGGCGAGAAGGGCCTGGGAGGCGGAGAAGACGAGCGTGACGTTCGTCTTGATTCCCTCGGCCGCGAGGATTTTCGTTGCCTTGAGCCCCTCGGCGATCATCGGGATCTTGATCGTGACGTTGGGGTGGATCTTGGTCAATTTCCGCGCTTCCGCGACCATCCCCTTGGCCTCTGTCGAGATCACCTCGGCCGAGATCGGCCCGTCCACGATGGCGCAGATCTCGCGGATGACCTCTTCGAAGTCCCGCCCTTCCTTTGCGATGAGCGAGGGGTTGGTCGTGACGCCGTCAACGACGCCGAGCGACGCCGCGTCCCGAATTTCGTCGATGTTCGCCGTGTCCAGGAAGATTTTCATGATGTCCTCGAGTATTGGTCAAAGGTTCAGAGCTGTTCGCAGTTCGTTGTCGATTCTTGCGAGATCATCCCCCGGCAGTGTGCCCAGGATTTTCTTGATGATCGTTTTCTCCACGGTTTGGATATTGGAAACACGAGCCGTGCTGGGGAAGTGCAAGCCAACGGTTCTCCAATGTTGAAGGGGATGATCTCCCGGCCCGGGGTTTTGATGGTAACGAGGCTGGCTGCTGATCGGGCAAATGATCACATCCGGGAGGTTGCGGTGAAACGGTTCGGCGCTGATGACCAGCGCTGGACGCGGCTTAGCGCCGGACTGATTCGAGAAGGATACGTTGACCACGACAACCTGACCGCGCTCATAGGTAGTCGTAGAGGGCATCCTCTTCTCCCTCCCATGCGCGCGAAAGGCGTTTGCGGGCAAAGTCTTTCCATTCCAGGTCTTCGAGGTCTCGATCAGTGAGCGGCTGGATCAGGGCGTACGGCTTCCCGTGATGCGTGATGACAATCGACTGTTTCTTTTTTCTGGCCGTGGCAAGGTACCGGGAGAACTGGTTCTTGACCTCGGCGACGCTGACAAAACGCACGGCGGCACCCCCCGCAGATGTGGCCATAAGTATAGCCATATTTTTGGGAGCTGTCCAGTGGTTGGTGATTGGGCCAAGGGAAACGATTTGATAGTTGACGGCCGGTGAGAGCTTCCCGCTACCTCGGAAAGGCGTCCTTGACGCCGCCGTCCACAGTGACCGTGCAGCCGGTGGTCTTGGCCGCGGCGTCGGAGGCGAGGAAGAAGACCGTCTCCGCCACGTCCTCGGCGTAGATCCGCACCTTGAGCATGTTCCGCTTCCGGTAGAACTCCTCGATCTCGCTCTCCGCGATCCCGTAGCTCTTCGCCCGGCTCTCGCGGACATCCTTGGACCAGAGGGCCGATCCCTCGAAGATCCCGTCGGGATTCACCATGTTGACGCGGATCCCGTGGTCGGCCGCCTCCAGGGCGAGGACCTTGGCGAGCTGGTGCTCGGCGGCCTTGGAGGCGGAGTAAGCCGCGAATTCCTTGCCGGGTGAGAAGACGTTCTTCGACGAGACGAAGACGAATGCTCCCTCGATCCCCTGGGACTTCATCAGGCGGAACCCCTCGCGGGAGACGAGAAAGTGGCCGGTTGCGTTCACGTCGAGGCACTTCTTCCAGTCGGCTAAGCCCAGCGAGTCGATTCCCTCGACGTGGGCGAGGCCGGCGTTGGAGACGACGACGTCCACGCCGCCGTACGCCAGGGCCGCGGCCTGGAACGCGGCGGCGACGGAGGCTTCGTCGGTGACGTCCATGCGGGCGAATGAAGCGCGGCCGGGGCCGAACGTTCCGTTGATCTCGCCGGCCAGGTCCCGGACGGAATCCTCCTTAAGGTCCGTGGCGACGACGTGCGCGCCCTCGCGGGCGAGCTTGAAGCAGATGGCCCGGCCGATTCCCGAAGCGGCGCCGGTGACGAGCGCCACGCGGCGGGACAGGGCCGCTTCCGGCGGGGCCAGGGTGAGTTTGTAAAGCTCCATCGGCCAGTATTCCATGTCGTACACTTCCTTCTCGGAGATCGAGGCGTACTCGCCGACCGACGCCGCCCCCTTGATGACCGAGATCGTGTGGACGTACAGGTCACGGGCAATTCCGGCGGACTTCACGTTTTCTCCCGTCGTCCACATCCCGAGGCCGGGGACGAGAATCACGCGGGGATATGGATCGTGGCGCCTTGCCCCGCCCTGTCTTTGCCGCTCGAAGTAGGCGGTGTACCGACCGGAAAATTCCTCCGCCTGGGCGGCGATCTCGGCCCTGATCGACGCGGCGTCCCGGACGGACGACACGCGGACGGTGAGCGGAAGCCCCTTGGTCCGGATGACGTGGTCGGGCGTCGCGGGGCCGATCTGGGAAAGGGTGTAAAGCTCCTTCGAGTTGACGAACTCCATGACTTCCGGCGAGTCGTCGAAGAGAAGGATCGACCGCTTGAGCTTCGAGACGGCGCCTCGAAGCGCGGGGCCGACCTGGGCCGCGATCGCCCGCCGTTCATCGGGCGGCAGGGCAGGGACGCCGGCCGGCGTGAACGGATTGCGCGTCTTGAGGCCCCGCGTGATGAACTCCTCGGCGCGGGTCACGTATTCGATCGTCCGGTCATAAGATTCCTTCGCTGTGCCGCCGAACGTGATAAGGCCGTGCTTCAAGAGGACGATGGCGCGCGCGTCGGGGTTCTTCCGGTACGCTTCGAGCGTGACCTTCGACAGATGAAAGCCCGGCTGGATGAATGGGACGCAGATCACGCCGTCCCCCAAGACTTCGCGGACGAGAGCCTCGCCGCGGGCCTGGTTCGTGAGCGAGAGGATCGCGTCGGCGTGCGTGTGGTCGATGAACTTGTGAGGAAGGAAGGCGTGGAGGAGCGTCTCGATGGACGGCCGCGCCGCCTCGGGATCGGTCATGGCGGCGCGCAGGTAGGCGACCATCTCCTCGTCGGCCATCCCGTCGCGCGGCTCGAGCGCGAGAACGTCGTCCATCCGGACGGGCGAGAAGTGCTTCGGCTCGATCGTCTTGAGATCCGAGCCGGACCCTTTGACCCGGAGGACGTCCACGGGCCGCCCGCGGTGGTCGGTTTCCTTCGTCTTGACCGAGGTGTTCCCGCCTCCCCACATGACCAAGTTCGGCTCGGCTCCGATGAGACGCGAGGTGTAAACGCGGAGGGCGAGGTCGTCCTTCCCGCGGGCTTCTTCGTCGGACCAGAGACTCTTCATGGTGAAGTCGGGTTCTCCTGTTCCAAACTCCTCCCCCTCGACGGTCCGAGATCCCGGTCAGGGCTCCAGGACCGGGGGGGAGGATCGAGGCGGGGGGTGGTTGTGCGGCTCGCGATTTCACCCCCATCCTGACCTTCCCCCTTCAAGGGGGAAGGGATTTGATCCTTTCAAGACTGTCCGGGCTCGATTTCGAATTTCTTCGCGCAGGTCTCGCCGCAGAAGTAGTGCGTCTCGCCGCCGTAATGGCGGGCGAGGGCCGTCCGCTTGGCGACGTAGACTCCGCACACCGGGTCCCGGACCATGTCGCCGCCTTCGACCACGTTTCCCCGCCCTTCCTCCCGGCGCTGTGAGACGCCTCTCAGTCCGCGAAAGAGACCGGATAGGAAGAAGACCGCGAGGAGGAGGACCGCGAAGAGGATCAGAAAACGGGTCATTGGAGGATCCGGGACCGAGTCAAAGCGTGTGAAGTCTAGAGAAGGGGAGAGAAGGTGTCAAGGCGCTTCTGAACCGCTTCTGAACCGCACGAATGCAAATATCGAAAAGCACCTAGAAGCAACATCCCCGAGTCTTTCGCGGGTGAATGCGTGGCCCCCTCAGCGAGTTCTGAGGTTTAAGGCTTTTCTGGTCCGATGATCGCTTGCAGCGTTTTCTGGAGTGATTGCTGATCTTGTTCTTGGAGCCGCCCGAGATTGCGGAGGACAAGCCGATCCTCAAGAGTGGCCAAGATCGGTTTGATGACGGAGGGCTTGAGGAGGCCGGCTTCCTTCCAGCGGAGGATTGTGGTTTCGCCAAATGTTTCCGCTGGTTTCACTTGGCTGGTGACGGCCATGACGATAATATCTGGGCGCTCTCGGTGGCAGCTGGCGGAACTTACAACAACGGCGGGGCGCTTCTTTTGGGACGTCAGATCGGTGAAGGGGAAAGGGACGAGGACGAGATCGCCGAACTCATAGCCTGTCATAGTCGGCATCGTCCGGGTTGTCCCAAACCGTTTGGAAGGCGCCCTCGGAGAGTTTTGTCGCCGCCCTGGCGAGTTGGCGGTCGCGGTCCCGCTGACGCAGGAAGTCGACAAAATCCTCCACCTCGGAGATCTTTTCGGGCGATAAAGCGCGGATCTTTTCGATGACCGTCTGGACCGTATGGCTGTTGGTAATCATGGTTCATACCTCAGGGGGAGGCTTTTTATTTGTAACGATAACCTCTTCATCTCTCCTCGTCAAGCGATCCGACGCTGTTACGGGGCACCCCATGGCGGTCGAGACCTTCCGGGACGCGACGATCCAGCCCCTCAGCCGTCCGGACCTTCAGCCCGCCGGGACTTCGTACACGGGCGACTTTGCCCTGGTGGAGAGCGGGTACTGGGCGAACGAGGCGTTGATAAATTGGTCCTTCCGGCTTTCCTGTGGGTATCCCCCGCATGTTGTGGTCTCGGGATGTC
>CAKKSE010000172.1 GCA_919903025.1 Nitrospiria bacterium
CCCCCGACAGGGTGGTTAACAGCCACCTGCTCTGCCAGCTGAGCTACCCGGGAAATGGTATCCGTTGCAAGTGCAAGGAAGAAGCGGTTGGGCGTAGGACGCGAAAGTACACTTCTTGGGCCCTGTTTGTCAATGCCGGGTTCGCGGCAGGGGGCGGGTTTGAAACCCGCCCCTACGATGCTCTCTTCCTCCCCACGACAACGCCCTCGTTCCCTCCGTTGAGAAGATGCGCTTCCACGTCGAACCCGCCCGACCGCATCCAGTCGGCGATCTCGGTCGCCGGCATCAGGCGGTTCCCCTGCATCGCCTCCGCGAGCGAGTGCAGGACCATCGTCCGCTTTGCGGGGGTTCTCAGCTCCTCGTCCGTGTCGGGGAAGTTGGGGTCCCAGACGACGAACCGGCCGCTCGTCGAAAGCCGGTCCCTGACGGACCCAATGAGCCTCTCTTTCCTGTCCCAAACGTGATGGACCGAGCGGTTCATCGTGACGAGGTCGAACGGCCCGTCCACCGGCGGCTCCACGATATCCCCCGCCACGCATCGGAGGCGGCCTCCCAACCCCTCGGACTCGATTCGCTTGTTCGCGTTCGCGATCTGGGCCTCGTGCCCCTCGACGCCGACACCCGCAAGGGAGGGGTACGCGCGGGCGAGCGAGACGAGGAACCACGCGTTCCCGCATCCGAGATCCAGCACGCGCCCGCCCTTCCCGCCCGCCTCCCGGTAGGCCGCGACGGCCGGCAGAACGGCCTTCTCGAACAAGGGCTTGAAGTTCGCCTCGAGCATCGGACCGAAAAGGGGCGCGAAGATCCCGCGCTCGGCAAAGAGACCTTCGCCGGGAACGTCGCCCGTTCCCAGGCACTCGGCGAACCGGAGGCTGAAGTGGCCGAGGAGCATCATGTTGACGAATGCCCCGCCGGCGTACTGAGGCGAACCGGGAACGAGGGCGGCCCTGCCCGCGTCGGATAGCGCGAAGCCGTCCCCCTCCCGATCGAGAAATCCGAACGCGAACGCCACTTCGCACCAGCGCGCGCAGTAGGCCTCGTCAACACCGGCTTGGTTGGCCAAATCTTTCGCGGAGACCGGCCCTTCATCGGCCAAGCGTCCAAACAGCCCGTGGGCGATCCCCGCGAACGCCACGCCCGCCGTGGCTGTTCCAACCATCCACTCTTGGATCTGTTCCGGCTTCAATTCGATCACGCGTCCCCCCTTTTCCCAGTTTCAAACTCGGCAGCCACGCGAACCTTGGCTTGGTGACTCGGAAACCCCTACGGACCCGCCCCCCGGGCAACGCGCGGCGGTCCCTGCCCC
>CAKKSE010000173.1 GCA_919903025.1 Nitrospiria bacterium
GGACGGTTGCGCCGTTCGGCGGGGCGCGCCCGGGGGTCCGGTTCACGGCGAACAATAATCCTTCGCGCGTCGCCAACGGCGGTTCTTGCGTCTTCACGGTCAACTATTCGAGCGCTCCGACGGTCACGAAGGATACGGACTACGTTTTCCAGTTCGACGGCCTCACGGGGGCGAACTGCTCCGCGGGATACCGGGGAACTGCGTACGGCCGGCTCACTGTGACTGAGTACGCAATAGCTTTGACCCATGCTCCGGCCGCGGCGCCGGCGGACGGGACGAGCCAAATTTCGCTGACGGCCACGCTGACGCGGGCCGGTTCTCCGCTCGCGAACCGGACGATCGCGTTCACGACGACGGCGGGAAAGCTCTCCTCCGGTACGGCCGTGACCAATGCCTCGGGCCAGGCCCAGGTCATCCTCACTGCGCCTTCAAGCTCGACGGCCGTGACGTCCTCTCTGACGGCGACGTATCTCAAGGCCGTGGGTCGAGACTCCGTCTCGTTCTCGGCATTCTCCGGCCCGAACCTTCAGTACATCGGAGGGACGCTGAGCCCCATGGCCGTGCCGAAGGGATCGGGCTGCCCGAACCTCACTTCCACGCTTCAGGTCAGGAATGTTGGCACGACCAACACGACACTAAACAGCAATGCATTCCTCACGTTTACGGACGGGACGAACACGTTCACGGCGTACCTGAATGCCTCAACAAGCGTAAACGCGGGAGCGACGGCCTCGTTGTCCTTCGGGTCTCCGACGTCGGCGGGGGGCGGGGGCGGCGTGGCGCTGAATCCTTCGTTCGCGAACGGGTCCTACGCTCCGTCCATGAGTCTCTACGGGACGGGGATCGCCAGCCCTCCGCAGGTTCGCCCCGTGAGCGACAGCGTGACGGTCGCCGGTTCGTGCGGCGGCGGGACCGTCCGCATCCTCGATTGGCGGGAGATGGTGAAATGAAAATCCAGGTGCGCTTCCTGGGAATATCTGTGGTTGTCCTTCTGATGCTTGCATTATCGGCGGTGGGGGAGGAGTGGAGCCAGCGTTATGCCGACAGCCTTCCGGATTCTGCTTTTGCCGTCGTTGAAACGACAAGAGATGGCAAGAAGGTACGCCACTTCCCCCATCACAACAACTTGGGAGAGCTTGATGTCTATCACTTAAAGATGGCTTTGGTTAGGATTCATGATGTGAAGTGGGTTGTCCCCGAAAACGCTTCCAGGGCCAAGATTCACTTGGAACAACACTATAAGACCTTCAAACGGGGCTGCGCCCAAGCGCGAGGGTTGAAGGGTCCCGTTAACATCAACAGGGCATCAGTCAGCGAATTGAGGCAACTGCCCCACATTGGAGAAAAACGGGCACAGAGTATCGTTGAATATCGCAAGGGGCATGGAGGTTTCAAGAGGGTTGGAGATTTGAGACGTGTTCCTGGAATAGGACCCAAGATATTCAGAGACATCGAGGACATTGTGGATGTCGAATAGATATGCGGATGGAGGGTGTGAGGCTCAGGTGTAGAGCGCAGTAGACGGAAGCAGCGTAGGAAACGTATTGGGAATGCGGTGCGAGGAGGAGATAGCCAAAAATGTCCCTGACATGCAAGGTGCTGCGGGTGATCGCTGGGTCTTTCTTGGTCTTTCTTGTCGCCTCTTCCGCATGGGCGGGGGTCTCCGTGGACTTTGCCGGGGAGCCGGTCCGGGGAATGAAAGACGGCCGGGTCGTGCTTCTGCTCGAGATCCGAAGCGACGCGCCGCTCCGGGAAGTCCGGATCGAGGCTCCGGAGCGCCTTCCGCTCACCCCCGTCGGGGCACGATTCGACGAAAAAGTGCGCTGGCACGAGGTTGCGATCTCGCCGCTCGTTCTTCGCCTCCTGCCCGCGCCAGGAGGTGGGCACGTTCAGGCGCTCAACGCCGGGATTGTATTTCAAGCGCGGGGCGGTGGACGCGCGGCGGACGTCTTCCAGCAGGGCGGGCGGGAGAGGAGGCCGTCGTTTGTCCTGGTCGCTGTCCGCGCGGACGGGAAGGAGGAACGTGTTGATGTCTCCCTTCCGCACGCGGCAATGATCAGTGTGAGCCATGAATAGGCAGGCGCGTTGTCACCCAGATCCCTTCGTTGCAGAATCCCCCCTTTGCCCCCCTTTGTCAAAGGGGGGGGCGGGGGGATTGCGTCATTCTCTTCTCGCTTTCATTGTTTCTGCTCTCGTCCTGCTTTTGCCGGGACAGGCTCTTGCCGCGTTCACGGTCTCGCTTCCGGCGAACTCCGCCGTGACGATGGGCGACGGTTCGGGAGTCCTTTCGTTCACGATTACGAATGTTGACGAGAACCCGCCGATCGACACCGTCCGATTCTACGTGCCGAGCGGTCTCTACTATGTTGAATGGACTTCACCCGCCCAAGGGTGGATCTTCAGCAACTACGGCATCTCTGGCGCGAATTACTGGATCGAATTCACGACCAGCAGCAACAACATCAATCAGGGGACGAGCCAGGTCTTCAATCTGACGATGGAGGGGCCTGGCTGGGGGAACCTCGTCCGGGATACCGTGGACCGAACGGACTCCCTCGCCCAGGTCCGGGCGTGGCGGACGAACAACGTGGAAGCCACGTTTAGCGGCGCGCTTCCTGCGTGGCAGAGGAAGGCCCTCAAGCTCCAGCCCGTGGCGACGCCGTCCCTGGTCGGGATCGGGAACACGGTCACTCTGGAGATGCTGGTCGAAAACCGGGCCACCGCGGCCAAGAACGGGATCACGGCCACGCCCTCCCCGCCGACGGCGACGGGCGCGACGTTCACGAATACGGGCGGCCCGACCTATAACCCGAACCCGCTGAACCTGGCCGCCGGGGCGCAAGGGACGATCACGTACACGTACATCCCTACGTCCACGGGGCAGGGGTATTTCTCGGCGAGCGTTCGCGACACCCTGGGCACGTCCACGTCCAAGACCGAGAATTCCAACGTCGTGACGATCGCCGATTTTTCGGCCACGCTGACGCACAGCCCGCTCGATGTCTCGCCGGGGGACAGTCTGACCGTGACGATGACCGTCCGGAACAACGGAATCACGACGACGTTGAACGGCGATATTTCGCCGACCGACACGACTCTGACGGTAATGTCCACGTCGGGCTTCCCGAATTCCGGCACGCTCATCATTGACAACGAGGAGATGGCCTACACCGGAATAACGGCTACAACATTCACGGGCGTGACGCGGGGTGTGAATGGGACGACGGCCGCGAACCATTCGAGCGGCGCCACGGTCCGCGGCAAGGTCGCCTTGGGGAACATCACGCCGACCTTGAGCCACATCGGGACGGCCAACGACTCCTGCACGGGGCCGTCTCCCGCGACGCTCGTCTCGCTCGCCTACGGGGCGACGGGGACGTTCCAGTGGACGTGCACGATGAACGGCGCCGTCGGCCAGACGATCCAGTTCCAGGGATCGGCCGCGGCTACGTCTCCCGGAAGCATAACGAGCAACACGGCCATGTCCGGGCTTGGATCGCTCGTGAGCTATGGCGTGGTTCTGACGCCGGACTCGGTCACGTCGGGGAGCACGAACATCACGTTCAGCTTCAGCATCACGAACCGGGGGGGCGGACAGATCGGCTGTATCAACTTCTACCATCCGCCCGCGGGATTTGTCTACTCCGCGGCAAACAACACGTGCGGAATGGCCAATGCCCCGACCGGAGGGGGGCGCCGTTTCTCCGGAGGGACGTTCAATAACAACACGACCTGCACGTTCAACGTCACGTACAGCAGTGTTCCGACGGTCAGCCAGGACACCACGTACTCGTGGTTCATCGACCTCTACCGGACCACCGGGTGCGGAACGTACCTTTGGACGCTGAGCCCGGAGGTCATCGTGACGGCCTATCGGCTTACAATGGCCGCGAGCCCCGGGGGGCCTCTTCCGGCCGACGGGACGAGCCAGTACACGATCACGGCGACCCTCACGACGCCGGCGGGCGCGCCCGTGTCTGGGAAGACGATCACGTTCGCATCCACGGCCGGGACGCTCTCATCGGCGACGGCCGTGACGAACGCCTCGGGCCAGGCGAGCGTCGTTCTAACGGCTCCCATAAGTTCGACAGATGTGACGGCGAACGTCACCGGGACGTACATCAACACCGACGCCGCAATTCAGGTGGTTTTTTCGGGCGTAACCGGCCCTAATCTCCAGTACGTCGGCGGGAGTCTTTCGCCGATGACCGTTGGGCTGAACTGCGGCGGAACAACGTTCAAGGTTTGCGTCCGGAACGATGGGACGCAGGCGACGACGCTGACGCTCGCGTCCACAACCTTCGCGATCACCGGGCTGAACCCGGCCCAGACGCCGGCGGTCCAGGCCACGGCGTGCGGTCCGTCGTGCGTCGGGGCCTGTTCGAACGACGGCGACGGCGAGATCGATCCCGGCGAGCGGTGGGAGCTGACCTATCAGGCGGCGACGAGTCCAGCGGCGGCTGGATCGTACACGCCGACGCTCGTCTTCGTCGGGACGAACATTGCCGGCAGTCAGACCCGGACGGCCTCTGACCCGGTGACGGTCGCGGGATCGTGCCCGAGTACGGGTCCCGTCCGCATCCTCGACTGGCGGGAGGTGGTGAAGTAGGGACGCGCTGATTCCAGGGCTTGATTTTCTCCCCCCGATACCGTAGGGTTATCTTACTTGCGCCTTACACCTGGAGGAGGCCATGCACGCCACGCGGCTTTCGAGCAAGGGCCAGATCGTGATTCCGAAGGCCATTCGGAAAAGCAGGGGCTGGAAGCCGGGCCTTGAGCTTGTGGTTGAGGACGCCGCCGAGGGACTCCTGCTGAGGCCCGCGAGGCCCTTTCAACCGACGAAGCTTAAGGATGTGATCGGCTGCGCGGGCTACAAGGGCCCCCGGCGGTCTCTCAAGGAGATGGAGGCGGCGATTGCGCGCGGGGCGCGGGAAAGCCGATGATCGCCGTTGACACGAACGTGCTCGTTCGCCTGCTCACGGAGGACGACGCGGAGCAGACGCGCCGGGCGGCCGCCCTCTTCCGCAAACACCATGTCTTTGTCCCCGAGACCGTCCTTCTCGAAACGGAATGGGTTCTCCGGTACGTCTACGGCCTCCGCCCACGGTCTATCGACGAGGCGTTTCGAAAGCTTCTGGGGCTTTCCGAGGTCTCTGTCGAAGACCCGCGGGCGGTGGCAGAGGCCTTGGACGGATACGCGCGGGGTCTGGACTTCGCGGACGCTCTGCATCTCGCATCGAGCGGCGGTTCGGAGGGATTTGCGACCTTCGACGAGGAGCTGGCCAGGAAGGGCCGGTCTCTTTCCCCGCCCATGCGCGTTGTCTCACCGTGAGCGGTTTGGCAGTCCCCCAAGGCAACGGCCGGCGGTTCCCGCGCCGGCGCCGCGGTCCGGATCCTCGACTGGCGGGAGGTGGTGAAGTAATTGTGGGATGGGGGTATCATCCAGGTTGATGGAAACTCGTAGTGTCCCAAGTGATTTGAGTTCAGGCGTTAAGCGTAATTATGGCGCTTCCGGGTTTCTTGTGGGTGGCCCCGATATCTTGTGGGTCGTCGTCACGCCTCGTCACCCCCACCCTCACCCTCCCCCCTCAAGGGGGAGGGGATTGCTTTTGAGCCGGCTTCCTCCAAACCCATGGAAAATCGGCGTTTCCGCCCCATGCTCTCCTCCCCCCTTGCGGGGGAGGATCAAGGTGGGGGGAGAAACAGGCCAAGCAACAAGCCACAGCATATTGGGGTGACCCACACAATAGTCGGAAGGACCAAAATAATATTGACAAAAGGCACACAATGTCGTAGATATATACCATGAAGGTTTTTCGATGGGGTAATGAGAAAAATGAATGGTTGAAGAAAAATAGGGGAGTTTGTTTTGAGCAAGTCGTTATCCTGATGGAACGTGAAGATGTTCTTGAAACAATTGAACACCCAAATCAAGATAGGTATCCGAATCAAAAAATCGCAACAGTCAGGATTAATGATCATGCCTATCTCGTTCCTTATGTGCAAGAAAGCGATGAGATATTTTTAAAAACCATAATACCCAGTAGAAAAGCTACAACTAAAGGCGCATCCGGGTTTTGTGTGGGTGTGGCCCATATCTTGGGGGAAGCGTTGCCCC
>CAKKSE010000174.1 GCA_919903025.1 Nitrospiria bacterium
CGCTCAGACATCTTGACATTCAACACAGTTGCTCCCCCATCAAGGGGGAGGGGATTCCTGGTCCCCCCGCTTCTTCTCCTCCTCCCCCCTCGCGGGGGAGGATAGAGGTGGGGGGGCGATTCGCCGTCTAATCGCTCTTCAGAACGGCCACACCTCGTCCAGGACCCGCGCCATCCAGCCGGGATGCTGTTTCTCCTGCGCCACGCCCTGGCCGGTCAGGATGATCTTGGCATCCGCGACGTACGTGGACTGGATCGTGTTGTTCGCCTGGATGTCCTCGGGCCGGATCACGCCGGTCAGGATCAGAATCTGGCGCTCGTTGTTGATGACGACCTCCCGCTTCCCGGCGATCCGGAGGTTGCCGTTCGGAAACAAGTCCACGACCCGCGTCGAGATCGAGGCCTTCAGTTCCCCCTTCCGGGTCGTTGACCCCGAGCCGTCGTACGAGTTCGACTTCGTCGTCTCATAGGAGGGATCCAGAGCCGTCCCGAGTCCGACCAAGTTCTTGATGCCGAGATTGAGCGGAAGACCCAGAAACGCCTTGATGGCGGCCGAGTTGTCGGACTTGTTCGATGTCTTCGTCGTGACGTCCTTCGTCCCTTCCGCCGACTCGTTCACCGTGATTGTCACGATGTCGTTCACATAGCGCGCCCGATTGTCGGCAAAGAGGACGCTCGATCGGCCTTCCCCCGGCCAAAGAGATCCATCCGTCCGGGCGACCGGCGGCGGAGGCGTCGGCACGTACGACGGGATCTGGTACTCGTCCGGCCGGACATTCCCCATCAGCGTTTCTCCGCACCCCGTCAGCAGGGTCGGCAGAGACAAGAGGAACCACCCGGCCAGATGGATTTTGGATCTCCGTTTCACCGATTCACCCATTCACCGATTCACCAAGCCGGCCTACCATTCCACCCTGACAGTCTTCGAATCGACGACCTTTGCCTGGACGGTCCTCTTGGAGGCCCTGTTGGCCACGCGGATCGTCTCGCCCGGCGCCCCCTCTTCCCGAGCCTCCCCGGGGGCGGAGACCCTGACCGATCCGCCTTCCGCGAGGATCGTGACCCAGTCCCCCTTCCGGATGACGGGCGGGACCTCGACCGCGGACAAGGTCACGACCGATCCCGCCGGAATAAGACGCGTCACTCTCTTCCCCACGACATCGTCCGCGCTGGGTGCCGCGCCCCGGGGAACATCCTTGAGGCGCCGCCTTTCCGGCGCAACGTCAACCGCTCCCACCTTCTCTCCCTTGTAGAGCGGCCGAAGCGCCACGACCGCTTCCGACCAGACCGTGATCTCGGCCGCCACCCACACGGTTCGTGCGGGACGGCGGTCCACGGAGACACCGACGGCGAAGTTCGACCGCCCGACGAACCGCCCGCCCTTGGGCGCCGAGACATGAAGACCGACTCTGCCGAGAGGAACGAAGGCGGGCCCTGGGACGAAGATGGCTTCGACTTCCACCTGTTCCGACGGCCAGGGGGCGTTGTCCCGGATGAACGCGGCCACGGCTTCGCGAATGTCCCGCTCGGAGACCTCCTGCACGCCTTCTGAAGAAGCCGCCGCCGTTCCCCCGGCGCCGGACCGTGCGTCCGCGCCGCTCGAGAAAAGAATGGATGCCGCCGCCAGGACCGCGATCAATCCCGCTCTCATGTCCGCCGCCTATCGCCTCAGGTTCGACGCGGTCTGGAGCATCTCGTCGGACGCCTGAATGGCCTTCGAGTTGATCTCGTACGCCCGCTGGGCGATGATCATGCCGACCAGTTCCTCGACGATGTTGACGTTCGACGCTTCGAGGAATCCTTGCGCGATCGTTCCGAAACCGTCCTGCCCCGGCGTTCCGGTCACTGCATCGCCCGACGCGACCGTCGGGAGATAGAGGTTCCGGCCGATGGAGTCGAGGCCGCCCGGATTGACGAACCGCGCCAGCGAGATCGAGCCGATCTGCGACGGCACCCCGCCGACGGTCGCCGTGATCGTGCCATCCTGCGCGATCGTGATCTTCGTCGTCCCGGACGGAATCGTGACCGACGGCTCCAGGAGATAGCCGTCGGAGTTGACGATCTCGCCGTTCGCGTTGACCTTGAACGCGCCCGCCCGCGTGTACGCGATCGCCCCGCCCGGCCGGGTGATCTGGAAGAACCCGTTCCCCTCGATGACGATGTCCATCTCGTTCCCCGTCTGCTGGAAGTCCCCCTGGGTGAAGAGCTTCTGGACGGCGGCCGGACGCGATCCGAGGCCGACCTGGATTCCGGTCGGGATGGTGGTTTCCGTCGAGGAGGCCGCGCCGGGCGCGCGAAGCGTCTGGTAGAGGAGGTCCTGAAAGTCGGCCCGGCTCCTCTTGAATCCCGTCGTGTTGACGTTGGCCAGATTGTTCGAGATCACGTCGATGTTGAGCTGTTGGGCCTCCATACCCGTGGCCGCCGTGTAAAGCGCTCGAATCATTGTTCCTCCTTAGCTCTCAGCGACCAGCGTTCAGCCTGCTGACCGCTGGTCGCTTCTTCCCCGATTCACCCATTCACCCATTCACCGATTCGCCATTTTTCTATGCCACCCGTCCGATCTCGTTCGTCGCCTTTCCCGTCGCCTCGTCGACTGCCTGGATCACCCGCTGGTACGCCTCGAAAATCCTGTTCGCCTCGATCAGGCCGGTCATCTCGGAAACCAGGTTCACGTTTCCTTGTTCGAGCGCGCCTTGCTGGACGACCGTATCCTCCGTGTCGGCCGGCGCGGGAGCGCCCGGCCGGACCGTGAACAGGTTGCCGCCTTCCTTCAGCAGGTCTTTCGTCTTCGCGGGTTTTGCGATTCGAAGGGTGTCCACCTGCGTCTGCCCAGCCGTCACGGCCCCGCTCGCGTCGATCTGGATCGGAAGGCCGTTGTCGATCGCCTCCTGGAGATTGATCGGGCCGCCCCCGCCCAGGACGCCATGGCCGCCCGACGTCACCAGGTTGCCCTCCGTGTCGAGCTTGAGGTTTCCCTGGCGTGTGAATCGGACTCCGCCGGGCGACTGCACGACCAGGAATCCATCCCCCAGGAGGGCGACATCGAGCGGATTCCCCGTGGAGACGACCGATCCCGGAGAAAAATCGGTGTAGCTTCCTTCCGGATCGGCGTAGCGGCGGTCTGCGGGGCCGGCCTGGCCCGATTTGACGGCTCTGTGGAGTTCGGTTTGGAATGGAACAAAGTCCCGCTTGTAACCGGGCGTCCCGGCATTCGCCAAGTTGTTCGTGATGATATCGAGCTTCGTCTCCTGCCCGACCGCGCCTGAGAGAGCCTCGTAGAGTCCGTGGAACATTCATTCCTCCGGAGAACGCTTCCCGTTTCGTATCGGAAAAGCCAACCGCACCACACGCCGGAAAGAGCAAGGCAGGTGCCATCGGCCCGCAGGGCGGGGCATGCCCCACTTTCGCTTGTTTGTCAGTACGTTACGAATCCGGAAAAGCGGAAGAGGAGGATCCCGGGGACTAGAAGGAGAAAGTTTTGCCTAGCGAACGCGGCCGCGATGACGCCTGAGCGTCATGGGGCCGCGCAGGGGCGAAATCGAGCGCGCTCTTACGCGGACGGGGACGAGGTCGCGCGAAGGATGTGGAACGAGGGAGGAGAAAACCGCCATGACAATGACGAAGACCCGCTCAAGGCGCCCCCGCATGGAGGAAGGAATGGCCGGCATCAGGCGCCCCCATCCACGCCGACGGCGTTATGGACGGCGAGGTCGACGACATGTTTGACAAGGGATAGACGGTCGGCCGGGCTGATCTTGAAATAGAAGGGAGATTCCATCAGGATCCCAATCACGACCTCCGCCGAGAATGGAAGCCCCAAGTCCCCGATCTCTGTCAAACCGTCCGAAGCCATGCCCAGCCTCCTGATTTCTTATCGGCCAGCCGGGCGAAAGGATAAGAGCTTTCTTCGTCCCGTTCTCCAATTTCAAATTTCCAATCCAATTTCCAGTTCTAAGTGGGGGCAGGCACGGTGTGCTGCCCTACGGGGGCTTTTCGGGCGGGTCACCGAACCCGCCTAAACTCAAATTTGATTTTCCAATTTCCAATTTTCAATTTCCAATTTTCAATATTCAATATTTGGGGCCCTCCCTCCCTGTTCCTTCCACCGGCGGTTCAAGGAGTAGACAAACCCCAATATCTCGGCAACGGCCTTGTAGACATGGGGCGGAATCTCCTGGTTCAGTTCGAGCGTGGAAAGAATTTCAACGAGAGCCGGGTCGTCGTGAACGGGGATCCCCCGCTCGCGGGCCAGAGCCATGATCTTTTCCGCGACGAGCCCCTTCCCCTTGGCCGTCACGCGCGGTGCTTTATCCCGCTCCGGGCGGTACTTGAGGGCGACAACCGCCTTTTGCCGGATTTTTCTTCGGTCCATTACCGATTCACCCATTCACCGATTCGCCGATTCATGCCCGGATGTCGAGAATGCCCGCGGGGACCGGCGGGGCGTCCGGCCCGGCCGATCCCGCTCCCTTCGCGGCGACTCCGCACATCGCGTGCGTCTCGTATCCCATCGCGGAAAGGCGCCCGGCGAGCTCGGGGAGGAGACCGCTCACGAACCCGGCCGCGTCCTCCTCGCTCACGGTCACGCGGACGGCGGCCCGCTTCGTGGAAATCCAGGCGTCGATTCGGATCGGCCCCAGCCCAGTCATGTCGAGAAGGAGCACGACCGTTGTCGGCCCGTCGTCATCCTGCCCGCGGTCTTTCTTCCCATCCCGGTGGATTCGGAGCTCTCCAGCCGACATCCCGTCCGGGAAAGCAAAGGGAACGTTTAGAAGTATCGGCCCATCCTGCGCCCGACTGACGATGTTCTGCCACTGGGCCAGTTCCACCGCCTTGACGAACCCGTCCGCCGCCTGTGCAGCCAGACGGGGCGCCTGTGCGCCTCCGTCCGGTCTCTGGGCCTCCGCGCCCGCCGCGGGGGAGGATCTGGCTTCCAGCCTTTCCTTGAGCGAGAGGAGCAGACCTTTCAGGTCTTCCATCGCCTCCGGCAGTCGGCCCGGTCTCTCGACGGAGGCCCGGAGAACGGCCTCGTGGGCAAGTCCGAGGGTTTCGATCAGCCGCGGAACGAAATCGGGCGGTACCTTGTCCCCCGTTACGGGAAGTTGAGCGAGACGCGCTCCCACGAGATCCAACAGCCGGCCCGCCTCCCCTCCGAGCGAGGCCCCCGCCTTGCTGAACAAGGCCGCGGCCCCGGTTTCAACCGATCCTTCCGGCCCGCGAACGAGCGCGCGCGCGGACCCGAGCAGATCCTCAACGGCTTGGGAGAGGGCGGGAGCCTGGCCGATCAGAGACTTGATCCGTCCCGCCGCCAAGGCCTCTTCGCCTGGCGGAGGAACGAGCGAGAGGATCACGTTGGGCCCGACGTCGGAAACCCGGAGGTCCACCGTCTGGCCGGCGGACAGGGGAAGATTGGTCTGGGCCGTTACAACCCTCCCCTTGATCTCGATCGAGATCTTCCCCCCGTCAAGCAGGGAAAGGATCTCGCCCGTGACGATTTCCCCGGCCTTGAGCACGGCGGGAAGACCGGCCGCCTGGGGGCGGGCGAGGACGATCGTCTCGAGCGGCGCCGCTATGCCGACTGGTTTGGCGTCCAAGGCGTTACCCCCGGTTCGGAGTTCGGAGTTTGGAGTTCAGAGTTCAGAAGACGAAGTCCAGAACCCATCATCCGAAGATGAGGTTTGAAATCCGAAATCCGAAATCCTCCCCTCTTCCTACTCCCAACTCCGAACTCCGAACTAATCGCTTACACGCGAATATCGATCTGGCTCCCCTTCTCGTCCTCTTCACCGGGCGGCTCTTCGCCGGAACTCGTTTCGGCTTGTTCGGAGGCCTGAGGAGGTCCTCGTTTCTTCCTCTTGCGCTGCCGGCCCGGTCTCCCCTCGTTGGCCTCGTGGGTGACGCGCCCCTCCTCCGGCGACTCGTTCACCTCGTGCTGGCGCTGATCGGCCTCCTTCATCATCGCCTGGGCGAACGCTTTCTGCTGGGACTCGCCCTGCTGCTGGATGATCTGCTGAACGCGCTCGGCGCTCGAGATCTGCTGAACGACCTGCTGGATGTTCGTGACCTCGTTCATGGGGGCAACCCGCTCCGAGTTCGGAGTTCGGAGTTGGGAGCAACCCGGACAGGGGGTCGGTTGTTCTCCGAACTCCCCACTCCGAACTCCGAACCATTCCCTTCACGCCACTCCCGCCAGAACGTGCTTCTCCTCTGCGCTGAGGACTTTGCCCAGGTCCAGAAGGATCAGCAGCCTGTCCTCGAGCTTCCCCACGCCGCTGATGTAGGCGGGGTCGATGCCCGCCACGATCGGCGGCGGCGGCTCGATCGTCTCCGCGGGGATCCGAAGGACCTCGGAGACGGAGTCGACGACGAGGCCGATCGTCTTCCCCCCGACGTCGACGACGACGATCCGTGTCGACTTGGTCGACTCCACCTTGGGCAGATGGAACCGCTTCCGGAGATCCACGATCGGGATGACCTTGCCGCGGAGGTTGATGATCCCCTCGACGAACTCCGGCGACCGCGGGACCTTCGTGATCTCCACCATCCGGTTGATCTCCTGGATCTTCAGGATGTCCACCGCGAACTCCTCCCGCCCCAGGTGGAACGAAACGAGCTGGAGGAGATCGCCCCCTTTCCTTTCATCCGTGGCCATTGTCGTTCTCCTTTGCCGAAATGATTGACCGGCGCGTTTCCCAGTTGCCGATTCGCCGCGTCTATTCACCCCCACCCTTTCCCTTGTATCTTGTCCAAGGGGACCGGGTCATAGACAATGGAAGCGTTCTTTA
>CAKKSE010000175.1 GCA_919903025.1 Nitrospiria bacterium
CCTCTACACTAAACTCACGGGGGGTCAGTGTCTCACACATGTTGGCACAGAGGGGGATGCCGAGTTTCTGTTCCACTGGCAACAGACGTTTGATTTGCGGAAGATCACCGCTCCCGGTCCAACACCGCAGCTGAACAAGAAGGATTTGATCCCAGTTCTGATGCCGCTTCCCGGAGACATAGACGAGCAACGAGAAATTGCGCGGATCATTTCACACGTGGACAACAAGCAGAGTCACCATCAGCAAAAGAAGACTGCGTTGACCGATCTATTCCGCACGCTGTTGCACCAGTTGATGACGGCGCAGATTCGGGTTAACGATCTAAGTCTGCCAGAGTTAGAGACCGCGTGAATAGGAGCGCACCTTGAGAATCGCACGAATAAATATAGAAAACTTCCGTGGCGTCTCTAAGGGCGAATTGTTTTTCAATGGCCACACGGTGCTTGTAGGAGATAACAACACGGGAAAATCTACCGTGCTGGAAGCGATTGACTTGGTGCTTGGTCCCGAACGGTTGGCTAGGAGACCAGCGATCGATGAACACGACTTCTACGCCGGCCGCTATATCGACGCAGAAGCAAACTCGGTCCCGATCAAGATCGAGGTGGTTGTCATTGACCTCACTGATGAGCAAACGCGGTTTTTCCGGGACCATTTGGAATGGTGGAATGAAGGTACAAAGAGCCTACTGGATGGTCCGCCGCCAGAAGGCACTGACCAGGCAGGCGTGTTTCCATCTCTCCGGGCTGGGTTCACAGGCGCCTACGACAAGGAGGAAGATGACTTTACGGGTACAACCTACTTCCTCTCCCCCGCGCTGGAAAACGGAGGCCATACTCCGTTTCGGACACCTGACAAACGGCTTTGCGGATTTCTGTTTTTGCGAACGCTTCGCACAGGCTCGCGGGCGTTGAGTCTTGAGCGTGGCTCGCTGCTCGACATCATTCTCCGGTTGCAGGAAAAGCGGCTTCAGATGTGGGAGGAAGTTCTGGACCAACTCCGGAAGCTCCCGGTTGCCGAGAAACCGGAACTTGGGATAAGTGACATCCTCTCGAAGGTACAGAAAGCGGTAAGGTCGTTTGTTCCGTCCGAGTGGGCAGACAACCCCCACATGCGGGTGACGGATCTGACTCGTGAGAATTTGCGGAAGGCCCTGACCGTATTTATGGGCACTGGAGCCAAACGCCAGGACGGTTCGGACTATGCGGCACCGTTCCAGCACCAAGGTACCGGCACAATCAATATACTTGTTTTGGCCCTTCTTTCGCTGATCGCTGAATTGAAACAAAACGTGATCTTCGCAATGGAAGAACCCGAGATAGCGATTCCGCCGTACACGCAGAAACGAATCATCGACAGCGTGTGTAAGAAGTCTGCGCAGGCCCTGTTTACCTCGCACTCACCCTACGTGCTGGAGGAGTTTAAACCCTCGCAGGTTCTGGTTGTTAAACGCGAGGCCGGGGTGTTATCTGGCACGACGGCGGATTATCCGCCAGCAGTAAAGCCGAAGGCATATCGCGCCGAGTTCCGAACTCGCTTTTGCGAAGCGCTTCTAGCCAGAAAGGTACTCATAACTGAGGGCCGGACGGAGTATGACGCCTTTCCAGCGGCCGCGAGAAGATTGCACGAGTTTGATCCTAACCGTTTCAAGACTCTTGAAGCACTTGGGCTTGCCTTGGTCAGCGCTAATACTGATTCGCAGATCGCACCACTTGGCGAGTATTTTAGCAAGCTCGGCAAAACCGTCCTTGCAGTATTCGACAAACAGGAGCCTGCTCAGAAAACTGAGATCGAAGCCAAGATTCCTCATACATTCGAGGCTCCAGAAAAGGATTTCGAAGATGTATTGTTGAAAGGGACTGCTGAGTCTGCGTTGCGCCGATACGCGCTTGGACTTGTTGCAGAAGGCGATTGGCCACAGCACTTGGGCGGCAAGACCCCAACAGCGGCCATGCCCCTTAACGAGTTGCGCGATGCGCTCAAGGACTACCTTGGGTGGGCGAAAGGGGCCGGAGGTGCCGCAGATTTGCTGGGCATATGCTCGCTTGATGAGATGCCTGACTTCATTGTCGGTACGCTCGAATCGATACAGGCTATTGTTGAGCCAGTCTCGAATGTTGAAACCGGCGACGGGCCGGTTGAGATTGCCGCCAAACCACCAACGGGATAGAGGGTAGAACTGGCGTGCCTGAGCTGACAACAGAAAAGCAGAGGCTGCTAGATACTGATGGTCATATCTTGGTCTTGGGCGGGCCAGGCTCTGGCAAAACATACATTGCACTGTTAAAAGCAGACCGCGAGATTCGAGCAGGCAAACTCTTACGCGGCCAACGCATTTTGTTTCTGAGCGTTGCACGGGCAACGATCGCGCGGGTTGCCCAACAAGCAGGAAAGTTGATCACCGGATCGGAGCGGGAGTGCCTGGAGATCAACACCTATCACGGGTTTGCATGGAATCTGTTGCGGAGTCACGGCTATCTCTTAAATAGTGGAAATCCAATTCGCCTGCTTCCACCACCTGAAGCGGCGTCACGCCTTGCAGAAATCGATGGCAACGATGCGCGAACATCTGAGAAACGACGCCTGTTTCAGGACGAAGGATTATTGCACTTTGACCTCTTCGCCGATTTTTGTTCAGAGCTGTTGTTGAAGAGTAAAGCACTCGCTCGCATAGTCGGCGATGCGTATCCAATCGTTATACTTGACGAGTTCCAAGACACGAATTCGGACGAGTGGCAAATGATTCAAGCGCTCGGCGAGCGGAGCCGGTTAATCGCGCTTGCCGATGCTGAGCAACGTATTTACGAGTTTCGAGGAGCAGACCCAAAGCGTATCGGTGAATTCATCACGGCGTATCAGCCGGCGCAATTCGATTTCGGATCGGAGAACAACCGTAGCAACGGCACTGATATAACTGTTTTCGGGAACGACCTCCTCACAGAAGCGAACAAGGCTAAGAACTACAACGATGTCGTGTTGACCCGTTACGGTTTCTACCGGGGCAGAAGTGCTCACTATGCAATGAAGGGGGCTCTGATCCAGGCCATTAATCGCCTGAAACCGGGGCTGGGTGGCTGGTCTGTTGCCGTCTTGGTGCCAACAAAGCGTTTGATGCTTCAAGTCTCCGACTATCTGTCAGATGATGCGGATGGCTTGCCCTCGCTGAATCATGATGTTGCCCTCGATACCGAAGCGCCTGCTTTGGCTGCCGTCCTCATTGCGGGAGTTCTGGAGGGTGGCGCTACTCCTGCCGAGTCCGCCCAGCGTTTGATTGTTGACCTCTGCACGCATATCCGAGGTCGGAAGGGTAACAATCCACCGAATCAGGCCGAGCTTGGAATTGCGGGAGCGCTTGGTGGCTATCTTCGGTCGGGAGCGGTCAGGGGCAAAAAGCGAGAGCAGATTGTTCAGGAGAGTATAAGAGTCGCTGAGGAAAGGCATCGTCTCGATCTATCCGGAGATCCTTGGGAAGACTGGCTCGCAGTCCGCCGATTGCTTGCCGGATCAGATGCTGATGTTCTCCGGCAGATCGCTGAGGATGCAAAGTACCTCCGATTGTTGCACAAAGGCGCAACGCTTCGTTCCCGACTTGGTGAGCTTTGGCGGACATCCGCAGGCTACCGTGGGGCTGCATCTGCTGTACGCGATGCGTTGCTTCAAGAACATTTCTCGGCCTCGACAATGGAGTGGCGAGGCGTCCATGTGATGACTATCCACAAATCCAAAGGCAAGGAGTTCGACGAAGTTATTGTCTACGAGGGCCGTCACCAAGGGCGGATCGTACGCGCAAACGCATCAGATCGAGATATTGCCCAAGCGCGCTTGGCCCTGCGAGTGGCGGTTACGCGAGCGAGGAAACGCGCGTCTATTCTGACGCCGAAAAATGATGTATGTAGATTTCTCTAGTCGATGTCGAGCTGACAAGCCAAACCAATGAATCGCCCCAGCGAACACAAAACCGTCCATCCCCGCATCCTTGCCTATGCGCAGGAAATAGACCGCGCGCTACGTCCCCCGCGCGTTGCGGCCGTCGCAATACCAGAAGTGGAAGGAAACATGGCGTTGATTCGCATTTTTCCTGGGAAAATAAATGTCTAAACCCGGCGAACACAAAACCGTCCAGTCTCGGATCCTCGTCTATGCGCAGGAGATCGGGTGGCGCTACGTGTCACGCGCGGAAGCGGAGAAGCGGAGGGGATTCGACCCGGATGGCGTCACGCCCGACGACCGCGCCCGCCCGGCATCGCTCTACTTCGGCGACCTGCTGCATGCACAGGTGCACGCCTTCAATCTGAAATACAAAGAGGCTGAGGGCGCACTGGTTGGCGAGTTCCAGCGCTTAAACGCCGACATCGCCGGCAACCGCGAATTTCTCGCCTACCTCCGTAATCAGGGCAAGTTCTTCTGCGCCGAGGAAAACCGCGAGCTGGACCTTCATCTCATCGATTATGGCGACCTGACACGCCCGCGCGAGAAGTGGCGCAATGTGTACGACGTGACCGAAGAGTTCTACGTCCACAACGGCCGTTACGGCACGCGCGAGGACGTGGTGTTCCTCATCAACGGCATCCCGGTGCTGGTAATCGAGTGCAAGAACGCGACCAAGGACGAGGCGATCGCGCTCGGGATAGACCAGATTCGCCGCTACCACGCCGAGACGCCGGAGGTGATGGTGCCGGAGATGATCTTCACCGCCACCGAGGCCATCGGCTTTGCCTACGGCGTGACGTGGAACACGGTGCGGCGCAATATCTTCAACTGGAAGCATGAAGAGGTGGGCAACCTCGAAGCCAAGGTAAAGAGCTTTTGCGCTGTTCCGCATCTGTTGCGAGTCCTGAAGGATTTCATCCTGTTCGCCGAGAAGGAGGAGGAACTCCAAAAGTACGTCCTGCACCAGCACCAGACGACAGCGGTGGACAAGGTGGTGGCGCGCGCACTCGACCCGAAGCGCTCGCGCGGCCTCGTCTGGCACACTCAGGGGAGCGGCAAGACCTACACGATGATCAAGGCCGCCGAACTGCTGTTCAAGGCCAACGAGGCGCAAAAGCCGACCATCCTGCTGATGATCGACCGGAACGAATTGGAAGACCAGATGCTCAAGAACCTGGCGGCGGTGGGGTTGGGCAACGTCGCGCACGCCGACCGCATCGCCACGCTCAACAAGCTGTTGGACGAGAAGGGTCAGGACTACCGCGGCATCGTCGTGACCATGATCCACAAGTTCCGCGATATGCCGGCGAACCTCAATACGCGCAAGAACGTCTTCGTGCTGATCGACGAGGCGCACCGCACGACCGGCGGCGATCTCGGCAACTACCTGATGGCCGGCCTGCCGAACGCGAGCTACATCGGCTTTACCGGAACGCCGGTGGACAAGACCGCCTACGGCAAGGGGACGTTCAAGACCTTCGGTTGCGAGGACGACAAGGGCTACCTGCACAAATATTCCATCTCCGAAAGTATCGAGGACGGCACCACCCTTCCGCTCTACTACAACCTCGCGCCGAACGAGATGCTGGTGCCGCACGAGATCATGGAGAAGGAATTCCTGGCGCTGGCGGAGACAGAGGGCATCGCCGACATCGAGGAGCTGAACAAGATTCTCGAACGCGCGGTGAACCTGAAGAACTTCCTCAAGGGCAGGGACCGGGTGCCGAAGGTGGCGTGGTTTGTCGCCGATCATTTCCGCCAGAATGTCGAGCCGCTCGGCTACAAGGCGTTCCTTGTGGCCGTGGACCGCGAGGCCTGCGCCTTCTACAAGGAGGCGCTCGACAAGATACTGCCGCCGGAATACTCCGAGATCGTCTTCACCGGCAACAACAACGATCCCAAGCACCTGAAGAAGTGGCACCTCGATGACAAGAAAGAGAAGCAGATTCGCAAGAATTTCACCAAGGTCGGCGAGTGGCCAAAGATTCTGATCGTCACCGAAAAACTGCTCACCGGCTTCGACGCGCCGATTCTCTACGCCATGTATCTCGACAAGCCGATGCGCGACCACACGCTGCTCCAGGCCATCGCGCGGGTGAACCGGCCCTACGAGAACGAGACGGCGGAAATGATGAAGCCGCACGGCTTCGTGCTCGATTTCGTGGGCATCTTCGACAAACTTGAAAAGGCGCTGGCCTTCGACAGCGACGAGATCAACGCCATCGTCAAGGACCTTGGCCTGCTCAAGCAGTTGTTCAAGGCCAAGATGGAGGCCAAGGCGCCGGCCTATCTGGCGGTGGTCACGCGCAAATTCGACGACAAGGACGTGGACAACCTGATCGAGCACTTCCGAGACAAGGAGCGGCGCAAGGAGTTCTTCAAGGAGTACAAGGAGATCGAGATGCTCTACGAGATTATCTCGCCCGATGCTTTCCTGCGGCCGTTCATCAAGGACTATGTGACGCTATCCGCCATCTACGACGTGGTACGGAATGCGTACGCCAGGAAGGTCTATGTGGATCGCGCGTTCCAGCGGAAAACCAACGAGCTGATCCAGTCGCATATCGGCGCCGCGATCGATGACGGAGCCTTTGAGCCTATTCGTCTCGACGGACCAACGATCGAAACGATCAAGAATCGCAAGGAGGGAGCTGCGACCAAGGTCATCAACCTTGTCAAGGCGATCGAGAAGACGGCGGAAGAGAACAGCGACGACCCCTTCCTCGTGGCGCTGGCCGACCGGGCCAAGGTCGTCCAGGAGGGCTTCGAGGACCGGCAGACGACCACCGCCGAGGCGCTGGCCGAACTGCTCGGGGAAATCGAGAAGAACGAGCGGCGAAAACAAGAGCAGGCCGCGAAGGGGCTGGATGGGCTGACCTACTTCGTGCTCTGCAAGTTGACCGACGACGGCATCCCGAACCCTGAGGCCGCGAGCCGCAGAGTCGCCGCGTCGTTCGCCAAGCACCCCAACTGGCAGCGAAGCGAAGCCGAACTGCGTGAAGTGCGGAAACTGGTGACGTTTGCGCTCGTCGCGGAGGAGGATGACATCGAGAAGGTCGCCGCCACCGTCGAAGCGCTGTTCAACCTGCTGAAGAAGAGTTTCCGATCATGAAGGCTTGGCGCGACAAAGAGGAGTTCAAGGCCCGGGTGTTCGAGTGGGCCGACAGGCTCGACGTAAGGGTACGCTCCCTGGCCGTTCGCCCGATGCGCAGCAAGTGGGCGTCGTGTTCGACCGGCGGCAATCTCAACTTCAACGCCGAATTGCTGGGAATGGATAAGAAGCTGAGCGACTACGTCATCGTCCACGAACTTCTGCACTTCGGCGTTCCCAACCACGGTCGGCTCTGGAAGAGCCTGATGCGGGCGCACCTCGGCGACTACGAGAGTCTGGAAAAAAGGCTCCGAAGGACTTGAACCGCAGAGTGCGCCGCAATCCCCGCCCTTTGGGGCGGGGTCAAGGCGCACGAATGCAAATAACGAAAAACACCCTGGAGGTCGGAGAGTCCTCGCCTTTCAAGGCGGGGTTCTTCAAAGGCATGCCGGCCGTTTGGAGGATCGCCGCAGCCCGTCGACAGCGGCCCCGGGCGTTTTCGCCTCAATCGATCGCCAGGACCATCCATTTGTCCGCTTCCTTCGCCATCGTGAAGGTGTACTTTGTCTTCTCGTCCTTGCGGACGAAGTCGTAGACGAGGACGACGTTGTCTCCCTTCGAGTCCTTCTTCACGAATTCGTACGACGCGAACTTGTGCTGGAAGAAATCGCCCGTGACGGCGTTGGGGTGGAGGAGGCTGACGGTCTCCTGAAGTTTGCCGGCCATGTAGAGGTCGATGAACTTCTCGCATGTGGTCCGGGCCCCGCCCTTGACGATCGAGCAACCACCGGCAAGCGGGACGGCGAGGAGCAGACACAGAACGAACGGGGCGATCCGAGGAAGTCTTCTGTCCAGCGTCATGGTTTCCCTCCTGTCGTATCCATCAGCCTCCGCTTGTCGCCGACGCGGAGCGTGAACTTCGCCGAATCGAGATGCTCCGCGAGGGGGACGGCGAACTTGCGCGTCGTCCCGATGGCGTCGCGCATCTCGGCGACCGTGATCTCCTTCCGGGCGGCGAGCGTCTCGCGCAGGATCCGGCGGATCGACTCGTACGCCTCGCGGTGAAAATAGAGCGAGTCGTTGATGCGGACCAGATCTCCCCCGCTCGCCGCCTGCCGGAGAAGGTCGGCGACGGTCTTTGCGTCCGTGCCGAGCTTTCCGGGCAGTTCCTCCCGGAGCGGCGGCTGGGTCCCGGATTCGCGGTAGAGGGCGACGATCCGGGCGATCGTGTCCGTCTCCGCTCCACCGAGGCGGACGCCGAAGTCCGGGAGACGGACAAGGTCCCGGTCCGCCGCCGCGCGGTTGTCCCTGGCGAGAAGGTCGAGCGTCTTGTTCAGAAGGCGGAGCGGGACGCCGGCTCCCAGGCGCCCGCGCAGTTCTTCCTTGGGGATCCCGGGCTTGAGAGGGTTGTCGCGGTGAAAGGCCGAGACGGCCGAGACGATCCGGTTCTTAAGGTCTTCCAGGGGATCGCGGTGGATGAAGGTCTCGCTTTCCTTGTCGGCCATCAGAACCGTCCCTGCCTGGACAAGCTGGGCCAGGGCCGCTTCCGTTTCCTTCCGCGAGAGGCCGGTGAAGGCTGAGAGCGATTCCCTGTCGATCCCCGAGAGGCCGGCGCGGCGCACCTTGATTCCGAGACGATCGGCGAGCGATCCCGCGCGAAGCGTCTCCAGTGCGGTGAGGAGCCCTTCTTCGCGGATGCGGTGCTTGACGGGCGTGGGATCGAGGACGACGCCGCCGCCCAGAGTTTCGACAGGCGAGAAGCGGCGCAGGATGAACCGGTCCCCGGCCGCGGGAACGAGCGGCGACTCGAGGCGGATCTGCGCGTACGACGAATCCCCCGGCGAAATCTCTCGGGGAGGGAAGAGGACGACGCGGCCCATCGCCTCAGCCGTTCCGAGGTGGACCCGGACGCGCGATCTCATCTTGATTCCCGCGGGCCCCTCCTTGAGGAGCCGGATGTGGACGTCGATGAGGCGCGACGGCTTGAACTGGCCGGCGCGGGCCAGGACGTCGCCCCGCTCGACCTGGTCCTTTTCCACGCCTTGCAGGTTGACGGCGGCTCGCTGGCCGGCCGCGATCTCGACAACCTTCAGCCCGTGCGTCTGGAGCCCGCGGACGCGCGACGAGAGGCCCGCCGGGAGGACGACGACCGTCTCCTCCTCGCGCAGGCGTCCCGAGATGAGCGTGCCGGTCACGACCGTCCCGAATCCTTTGACGGTGAAGACCCGGTCGATGGGGAGGCGGAGAGGACCGTCGGCCGGCCGGGCGCGGATATCCGCGCCCAGCTCCTGGATCGTTTCGACGAGATGGGGAAGGCCCGCGCCGGTCCTGGACGAGACGGGAACGATCGGCGCGTCTTCGAGGAACGTCCCCTTGACCGTTCGGCGGACCTCCTCGGTCACGAGAGCGAGCCATTCCGGTTCCACTAGGTCCGTTTTCGTGACCGCCACGAGGCCGCGCGGGACGCCGAGGAGATCGCAGATCGCCAGGTGCTCGCGCGTCTGCGGCATGATCCCCTCGTCGGCGGCGACGACGAGCATGACGAGGTCGATCCCGCCGACGCCGGCCAGCATGTTCCGGATCAGCTTTTCGTGACCGGGGACGTCCACAATCCCGACGGACGCTCCATTCGGGAGCGTGAGGAACGCGAACCCGAGGTCGATCGTGATCCCTCGCTCCTTCTCCTCCTTCAGCCTGTCGGGATCGGTGCCGGTGAGCGCTTTGACGAGGGTCGATTTTCCGTGATCGATGTGGCCGGCCGTCCCGAGGACGAGGGAGCGGGGGGGCGCCGTCACTTTCCGGTTTCCGCGGCCGCTTCCCCCAGTGCCCGGCCCACCGCCTGAGCCACGACGGGGAAGTCGGCGTCGCGAAGAGTTCGCGGGTCGAAGAGGACGCACCCCTCCTTGACGCGGGCGATGACGGGAGGATCGCTCTCCCGGAGGAGCGCCTCGACGCGCGAGACGGAGACGTCCGCCGGGAGGACGGACGCGGCAAAGGTCGGGAGATTCCCAAGCGGCAGGGCCCCGCCGCCGGCCTGCGACTGCTCGGGCTGGACGGAGACAGCGGCTCGGTCCCGGACCTCCCGGCGGATCATCTCGGCCAGCTTCTGGGCGCGGCGCTTGAGGTCCGAAGGGGCGGCGGTGAGCATCGCGAGCACCGGGATCTTCTTCGCGGCGTCCGCCGGATCGTCCCGGTAGATCCGCAGGACCGCCTCCAGGGCGGCGAGCGTGAGCTTGTCGATCCGGACGGCGCGGGCCAGGGGGTTCCGGCGGATCTTCTCAATCAGGTCCTTCTTCCCGAGAATGATCCCCGCCTGGGGGCCGCCCAACAGCTTGTCTCCGCTGAACGTCACAACGTCGGCGCCCGCCTTGAGGCTCTCGCCCACGGTCGGCTCGGGGCCGATCCCGAGCTGAGCCAGATCGACGAACGATCCGCTCCCCAGGTCGTGCATCACGGGAATGCCGCGCCGGCGGCCGAGGCCGGCCAGGCCGGAGACGGGGACGTCCTCGGTGAATCCCACGATGGCGAAGTTGCTCGTGTGGACCTTGAGGAGCATGGCCGTGTCGGGGCCCACGGCTTCCTCGTAGTCCTTGAGACGCGTCTTGTTCGTCGTACCGACTTCGCGAAGCCTCGCCCCGCTCCGGGCCATGACGTCGGGGATCCGGAAGGAGCCGCCGATCTCGATCAGCTCGCCCCGGGAGACGACGACCTCCTTCCCTTCGGCCAGGGCGTTCAGGACGAGGAGGACCGCCGCCGCGTTGTTGTTGACGACCGTGGCGGCCTCGGCCCCCGTGAGGTCCCTCAGGAGCCCCTCCACGTGGACGAATCTCTTCCCGCGCTCGCCGCGGGCGACGTCGTACTCGAGATTCGAGTACCCCTCGGCGACGCGCCGGATCGCCTCGATGGCTTCGGCGGGGAGGGGAGACCGGCCCAGGTTCGTGTGAACAACGACGCCGGTGGCGTTGACCACGCGCCGGAGGGAGGGGCGGAGAATGGCGATGAGGCGGGCCTCGACCGCGGGCAGGAGGCGCGCCGGATCGAGGTCCTCGGGCCGGAGGGCGTCCCCGGCGAGGATGTGCTCCCGCAGATCGGCCAGGGCGCCGCGGATCGCCTCGACCATGACGGCGCGAGGACGGCTCTTCGCCCATGCCTCGACCGCGGGGAGGCGAAGCATCTCGTCGACGGCGGGGATCTGTCTCAAGAGGGTTTCCCGGGACTGCATGCTCCTATTCTCATGCTCCGGCCCTCTCGTGTCAACAATTCCACGCGGGGTTCGGATGGCGGTCCTTCCGTCGGCGGGGCGGCGTTTCGGTTGTGATTTTCCCGTCATTGTGGTAGTTTTTCCTGCCTTGGACGCATGGCCCGTTGCCGTGCGCCCTTGGCTGTTGCTGAATTCTCCTGGGAGAGACAGACCGTGAGAAAAGCCGCCATCATCCTCTTCATCCTGCTTGCTCCCGGCCTGGCCCTGGCCCAGCAGAAGGGCTCCTCCCGGGAGGCCGGGAAGGGCGCCGCCGTTTCCGAGTACATAAAGACGACGTCGGCGGACGGGTCGACGGTCACATTCAGCAACCTGGGAATCGGAGGATCGGAGCGGATCGCGCTCAAGGGCGCCGACATCGCAAAATGCTTTGACGCGAAGTTCGACGACTGCAGGCTGGACCCGAGAGCCGTCGCGCAGGCTTTCCCCGATCCGAAGAGCCGGGAGGGAAAGTCGGCCGACCGGCTGTGCGGAGAGTCCGCCTGCAAGGCGTGCAAGGGGGTCTTCGCGGACGAACAGTTCAAGCCCTGGCACTACACCTGCCAGCCTGCGCCGCCGGGCGAGAAGCCTTCTCCGAAGAAGAAGAAGTAGACCGCGTTCCGCCGCGTGACGGAAATCACGGAAGATCGGGCGACAACGTGTTACCGCTTCGGGCTGGGACTTCCGGAGCGGGAGGGAGGCAGATGAGACTCAAGATCGACGGTCAAACGATTTGCGCGCTGGCGGCCGTGTTTCTCCTGATTGCCGCGGCCCCCGCGTGGGCCGCCGAGGAGGGCGGAGGGTTCTACGACTACAAGAAATCCGAGGGAGCCAAACCCTTGTCCGGGCCGGCGCACGTTCTCCCGGAGGACGTCCGATCGCGGATCGACAAGGTCGTGGCCCAGAACCTCTGGCACCGCCGTGCGTGGCGGGAGGAGATCGAGCGGGCGCTTCTGAAGGCGGAGACGAAGGACCAGGAGTTCGCGATACTCGGCTACTTCGAGCAGGCCGTCGTCCGCGAATGGTCTCGCCGGCATCGGGTTTATGAGGGGCGCGTGATCATCGAGGACCCATACCTGGGGTGGCTGAGGTGCTACGACATCTGCTACAAGGTCTGCCGGGAATCGCAGAATCAGCGCGTCTGTGCCGAGTCGTGCGGGCGGGCGTGCGACCGGTCGTATCCGCGGCGGTAGAGATGGAGCGCGCCGATGTCCGCTGACCTTGCGGCCTCTCAAGAGCGGGGAACGATGCTTTCGGCCGATGCCCGCCTGCGGATCGACCGGATCGTCCTTTTCTGCTTCGTCCTGCTTATCGTCACGGTGGGCGTTCCCCAGCACTTGACCGGCTTCTTTTCTTCCATAGAGGGGACCGTCACATCGAAGGGCATGATCGTCAACCTGCCGCTGGGGTTCGCGCGGATCGAGCTGGGGAACGTCTGGATCGAGGATAGGTTCTTCTATCCGAGGCGGACGACGGTCATCAAGCCCGTGTACGACAAGCTCAAGCCAGGGCAGAAGTTCAAGAAAGAGGCCTGGTCCTTCCGGTACACGATCGACGCGGAAACGGTCTCCGGCGTCGATCGCAGGACAATGGCTCTGGGTGTGGTCGTCTGGTTCGCCGGGGTACTCCTTGCCTATCGCTTCATCCTCTATCCTCTTCGGAGCGGTCTCCCGCCGCCGGCCTGAATTCGGCCGGCTCCTCGGGATCGTTGCCGGTCTCCTTCTTGTCCCGGCGGCGCTGGCCGCGGGCGAGGAGATCGAAGTCCGGGACCTGACCTGCCATCCTGCCGGCGGAATCGTCGTCGTTCTCAGAAACGCGTCGCAACGGACCCTTCCATCCGGGCGCTGGGCGGTCGAGATGCGCTTCGACGACGACGCGATGGGGCGGATCGACGTCGATCTCAGCCATCGCCCGGAGCTGAGGCGCGCCGGCGGCGCGGTCTCGATTCCCATCTCCGTCCTGAAGGTCAACCGGCCGCTTACGGCGTGGATTGCCGTCCACGCGGCCGACGGCGCGGGGAAGGCCGGGGCGGCGGAAAGCCCAACGGCTGGCGGGGCCTTCAGAGGGTTCCCGCTCGGTCCTTGCCGCGCCGCCGCCGGCGAGCGCAGGCCGGACCTGGCGGGGACTCTCAAGGGTCCGGCGACTGTCCAGCCGGGGGAGGACATCTCGTCCCGCCTCGCTCTCACCGTCCGAAACGCGGGAGCGGTCCCCGCGTCCGAGTTCACGGTCGATCTCGTTCTCTCGACGACGCCGGGCGTGGCCGTCCGCCCCGCCTCCTACGCCGCATTCTTCGTCGACGGGCTCCTTTTCAAGAACGGCCGGGTAAAAGTCCGGGGGCTCGCCCCGGGCGAGAGCGAATCGGTCAGACTCCAGGGGCCGATCGCCATTCCCGCCGATACGCCGCCTGGGACGTACTACCTGGCCGCAGTCATCGATCCGGGGAACGCCGTTCCCGAGAGGTCTCCTTACAATAACGTGGCCCTATGGGCCGTGACCGTTCTGCCGACCCGCCCGACGGGAGCCGGCGGGCAAGCGTCCAATCTATTGCTGCCAGGGAGGAAACAGCCATGAAACGAACGAGCTTTCTGACGGCCGCTGTCCTGATCGCTTTCGGCGCTGCCCCGGCGTGGGGCGATGCAACGTTCGAGTCGTTCTTCAAGACGAGCGGTGTCGGCGGGATGGGGGCGGCCGAATCGACGTCGGTCAAGCGGATTCAGGGGGATAAGAAGTCAGAGACGTCCCAGATGAGGTTCACGGGGGCGATTCTCTCCCGGCTCGCCCCCGGCGGGGAGACGGTCACGATCACGCGAGTGGACAAGGGAGTCGTCTGGACGCTCGACCCCAAGACGAAGACGTACAAGGAGAGTCCCCTCGTGCCGCCCAGGTCCAAGGAGGCGAAGACCGATAAGTCCGCGGAAAAGACGAAGCCCGGAAAGCGCGCGGACGAGAAGCCCAAGGCCCGCATCACGAAGTCGGAGTTCACAGTCAAGAAGACCGGCGCCTCGGAGACGATCAACGGCTGGCCGTGCGAGGAGTACGTCGTCACGTGGCTCATGGAAGTCGAGGACATCGAGACCAAGGCCCGGTCGCGGAGCACGATGACGACGGACCTGTGGACGACGCCCGAGACGTCCGTGATCCAGAAGGCGAAGGGCGAGGAGAAGCGGTTCGACCTGGCGCACGCCCGCAAGATCGCGAGCGAAATCTCGGACGAGGAGGCGAGGCAGATGGGGATGGCGGCGTTCGCCTCGATGTCGGGTGCGCCTGACGCCGACGTCCGCAAGGGACTCGCGCGGGTCAAGGACGAGATGGCCAAGGTCAAGGGATACCCGATCCGGACGTCGATCTCGTGGACGTTCGAGGGGGACGAGGCAAAGGGCGCCTCCGCCGAGAAGGCGCAGGCCCCTGCCGAGCCGGGCCTCGATCTCTCCGGCGGCGTGAGCGGGCTTCTCGGAGGGCTCGCGGGCCGGATGGCCCAGAAGAAGGTCGAGGAAAAGACATCGCCGAAGGGGGGCCCGATCTTTTCGAGCACGATCGAGGTCAAGGCGATCAACGCGGACGGCCTTCCGCCGACAGCCTTCGAAGTTCCGGCTGGATACTTGAAGAAGCAGTAACAGCATTCTGGAAACGCCATTCTTCCAGAATCTCCCCTGCCCCCTCTTTTCCAAATCCCGACAAATCGGGACCTTTGGAAAAGGGAGGTTGGGAGGGATTATGAAGATCGGATGTTTTGAGGGCGACAATAGGAGGAGGCCCGGGTGAGAAGGTTCCTGGCAATGTGCGCCGTCGTTCTCTGTGCGGGGTTCGATTCCAGCGCCGCGCGGGCGGCGGCCATCCAGGGAAACCAGTCGTTCTACCTGGCGGACAGGGCCTCGCAGGCATTTTCCGTCCACGTGGAACACCCGGTCCGGTTCACCCTCCAACTCGCTTGGAAGGGACCCGAGACGGTCGACCTCAGGATCGAAGGCGATCCACTGGAGCGCGAAGGCGGCGTCCGCGCCGCCCTGTTCTCGCAACGGGTGCAGGGTGCGCCGGCCGCCGGGTGCTCCGGCTGTTATACTGGAGGCGTGATCGTCCGCTGGGACAGGGCTGGAGTGATTCACGTCGTGATGCGGAACGAATCGGTCAGTCCGCTCCAGGGACAGCTCTCCTGGCGCGTCAAGGAGCCCTCTCCGGTCCGAGGCGCAACGGGGCGGCCGGCCAGAACGGTCGTGACCGCGCCGGACAACCTCTCGTGGACCGTTCTTTGGGAGGGCGGGGCAATTGCGACCGAGGTCCTCGATCCCCTCAAGGAAAGAGTGACGGGGCGCCTCGTCGACGGCGGCGGATCGGTCGTCTCGACGTGGGCGCGGAAGGCCACGGTCGAGGAGATGGGCCGGGTCTCTCCGGTCCGGGCCCCCGAGAGGATCGAACGGACGCCCGCCTCGGACGTCCCGCCCCCGGAGGAGAAACGGCGTTGAGAGCGGCAATCGTGTTTCCGGCGGCCTGCGTTTCGCTTCTCTTCCTGCTCCCGCTCGTTCCAGCCGGAGCGGGAGCGGAGGACGCGGCGGACGGCGGAGCCCCCCAGGGACCCTACGCGGCGGTTCTCCTCAAAGATCTCCGGACGGGACGAATTCTCAAGGAACACCGGGCCGACGCGCCCCTTCCGCCCGCGTCGCTCACGAAGATCATGACGGCGGCGCTCCTCCTCGAACAATCGAAGCCGACCGACACGGTCGTCATCACGCGGGCGGCCGGCCCCGCCGCGCGGGGCGCCCGGATCGGGCTGAGACCCGGCGAGAAGTACACGGTATCGGACCTCCTCCGCCTGTTTCTCGTCACGTCGGCCAACGACGCCTGTCTGGCCGCGGCGATCCACGTCGCGGGGACGGAGGGGGCCTTCGTGGACCGGATGAACCTCAAGGCCGGCGCGCTGGGGCTCCGGGCCACCCGGTTCGTGAACGCCTGCGGCCACGACGCCGACGGACACCTCTCGACGGCGCGGGACATCATGGCTCTCGCCGAGTACGCGATCCGTTCGAGGACATTCAACGAAGTTGCGGCCATCCGGGAGGGCCGCGCGGGGCCGGTGAACGGCCGGCGATCCTTCAGGATGGAGGCGAGCAACAAGCTCCTTGCGGCCGATCCGGATCTCGTCGGGATCAAGACGGGTCTTACCAAGAAGGCGGGGCCGTGCCTCGTGGCCCGATCTGCGGGGGACGGCCACGACGTCCTCCTCGTCCTGCTGAACGCGCCTGACCGGTGGGAGACGGCGCGGGCGCTCCTCGCCGAGGGACGGAGGCTGGCCGCGGCCGAAACGACTCGGCCCGGCGCGCGAGCCGAGTCGCCGGGGGCCGCCGAATCGGAAAGCCGGGCGGAAGAGCTCGCGGGAAAGATGTAGCAGAGGTTCCGCCGGATGAAGAAGCCCAAGAGCAGGGCGGGCGCGGTCTATGCCCGATACATCATCGCCTCCGTCCTGACTGTCCAGGTCTTCGCGTTTCTCCAGATGAAGTACTTCCTTGGTGTAGAACAGATCCGGCCGGCGCACATCCTGGTTCCAATCATCGTGGGGCTTGTTTTTGGGATCCTTCTGGCCCGCCTTCAACTCCTGAAGATCAACGTGGCGTGGCTCCGCGAGCTCAACCGCATCACGACCGAACCGGGGGACGCCGACGCGAGGGTGAGGACCGTTCTGGCATTCGGATGCCGGCACCTGGGGCTTGACGCGGGGATGGTGGGGCGGATCCGGGAAGGCGAGTACGTCGTCGCCCACGTCCACGCTCCTGGGAAGGGGCTGTCGGCCGGCGACGTTCTCCCGCTGGAGGGCACTCCCTGCGGGAAGGTCGTCGCGGCCGGACAGTCCGTCCATTTCCACAATGTCTGGAAGACACCCTGGGCCGACCACCCAGCGGCGGTCGAAACGGGCGCCTACGTCGGTTTCCCTCTCCGGATCGACGGCCGCATCGAAGGCGTGATCAACTTCCACGGGAACGAGCCGCGCGTCGCGTTGTTCGAAGAGGCCGACCTGGACTTCGCCCAGATGTGCGCGGACTGGGTCTCGATCGTCCTGTCGCTCGACGGGAAGATCGAGGGACTCAAGCGGAGCGAGGAACAGCTTCTTCAGGCCAGGAAGCTCGAGGCCGTCGGCCGGCTGGCCGGAGGCGTGGCGCACGATTTCAACAACATCTTGACCGTCGTCCCGAGCTGCGCCGACTTCATGCTGACGCGCCTGGATCCGGGAGATCGTCTGCGCGGCTTTGCCGACGAGATCCGGAAGGCCTCCGAGAGAGCCGCGTTCATAACGTCCCAGCTCCTCGCGTTCAGCCGGAAGCAGGTCCTTCAGCCCAGGGTTCTGGACCTGAACGCCGCAATCGCCGACATGGAGAAGATGTTCCGCCGCCTGCCCCGCCGGAGGCCGTTTCCCTCGGCGGGTCGGAGACCGTTCTGCTGGCCGAGGACGAGGAGAGCGTCCGAACAGCGGCGCGCGAGGCCCTCGATGAGCGCGGCTACCGGGTGATCGAGGCGTCCGACGGCAGAGGGGCGGTCCAGGCCGGCGAGCGGGAGGGCGGAGCGATCCATCTGATGGTGACCGATGTTATCATGCCGGGCCTGAACGGCCGGGAGGCGGCCCGTCGTCTCGCGGCGCGTCATCCGGGAATGAAGGTGCTCTACATGTCGGGGTACGCGGAAAACGCCATCGTTCACCACGGCGTCCTCGATCCGGGCATTTCGTTCCTCCAGAAGCCGTTCACGCCAGAGGGGCTGGCGCGCAAGGTGAGAGAGGTGCTGGACGCGGAGCGGGCGGAAGGGGGCTAGGGAGATGGGGAAGGCGATACGGTGTCTCGGAGGAACGTGCGCGGCCGCGCTTCTCCTCATCCTGGGCGCGGCGGGCGGCGGATACCTCGTACACTCCTGGTATTCGGCGGGAGGCGCCGTCGAGAGGATCGCGCGCTGGATCCCCGGCGCTCAGACCGTCGGGGAGGCCGCCTCCCGCGCGCTCGGAATCGGCGAAGCGGGTATCGACCTCTTTCTCTCGAAGGAGGAGGAATTCCCGTCCGACGCGCCCCTTCCGCCCAAGATCTCCTCGAAGCAGTTCCATATCCCGCGAAGGGCGGAGAGGCCGGCCACGGCCTATCTCGAATCTCCCTCGGGGGCGGGCGAATTGGCCGCTTACTACGAGAAGGCGCTGGCGGAGAAGGGATGGAACGCGAGCAAGCCTGGGCTGAAGACGGGCGGGGGGACACTCTACATCGCGTCGAAGGAAGGAAGGCTCCTGTCCGTCTGGATCGGCACCCGGAAGGAGGCCGGGAGCTTCGTGATGCTCTCTATTGGAAGAACGGGTTGATGGGTGGTTGGGGTGATGGAGAATAAGTTACTTATAATAGCATCGTCCCCCTCTGCCGTCGCCCACGCGGTTGTCCCTCCCGGCGTTCTGCCTCCAAGCCCGGCATCGGGAACAGGAA
>CAKKSE010000176.1 GCA_919903025.1 Nitrospiria bacterium
GCGCCGGTCGGGACGACGATCGAAGAGGCCATCTCGATCCTCCACAAGCATCGGATCGAGAAGCTCTTGATCGTCGACAAGGATCACCGCCTCCGGGGCCTGATCACGATCAAGGACATCGAGAAGAAGATCAAATATCCCAACGCCTGCAAGGACGAACTGGGCCGGCTGCGCGTTGGCGCCGCCGTGGGGCCGGGGGACTACGAGGAGCGCGTCCCCCTCCTGCTGAAGGCCGGCGTCGATGTTGTCCTGGTCGACACGGCGCACGGCCACTCGCGCAGCGTCATGGATGCGGTCCGGGCGATCAAGAGGAAATACCCCAAGGTATCGCTCGTGGCGGGGAACGTGGCCACGGCGGAAGGGACGCGGGACCTCATTCGCTGCGGCGCGGACGCGATCAAGGTGGGGATCGGCCCGGGATCGATCTGCACGACGCGGATCGTCTCCGGCGCGGGCGTGCCGCAGATCACGGCGGTCATGACGTGCACGCGCGAGGCGGCCCGGAGCCAGGTGCCGGTGATCGCCGACGGCGGGATCAAGTTCTCGGGCGACGTCACGAAGGCGCTGGCGGCAGGGGCCCACTCCGTGATGATCGGCGGCCTTTTCGCCGGGACGGAAGAGAGTCCGGGGGAGACGGTCCTCTACCAGGGCCGGTCGTACAAGGTCTACCGCGGGATGGGCTCGATCGCGGCGATGGAGCGCGGGAGCAAGGACCGCTACTTCCAGGAGCACGAAGAGGCGGCGCCGAAGCTCGTTCCGGAGGGGGTCGAAGGACGGGTCCCGTTCAAGGGACCGCTTTCGGCCTCGGCCCTCCAGCTCATCGGGGGACTTCGGTCGGGCATGGGGTACTGCGGCTGCCGGACGATCGGGGATCTCCGGCGGAAGGGCCGCTTCATCCGGGTGACTGCGGCCGGCCTCCGGGAGAGCCACGTGCACGACGTGACGATCACGAAGGAAGCCCCGAACTACCGCATCGAGCCATGACCGCGCGGACACGCGAGGCCCGGGCGCGCAAGGCGCCCGCCGGGGCCGCCGCTCTTCCTTCCGAACGAATCCTCGTTCTCGACTTCGGGTCCCAGACGACCCAGCTCATCGCCCGCCGCGTCCGCGAAAGCGGCGTCTACAGCGAGATCCATCCATTCAGCATGACGGGGGAGAAGATCCGGGCGTTCGCGCCGAAAGGCGTGATTCTATCGGGGAGCCCGGCGTCCGTGACACAGGCGGGCGCGCCGATGCCCGATCCCGTCGTCTTCGATCTCGGTGTTCCGGTCCTCGGGATATGCTATGGGATGCAGGTCATGACGAAGATGCTGGGCGGCAGGGTCGGACGCGCCCAGAGACGGGAGTACGGGCACGCGGAATTGTCGATCAAGCGGCCGGGCCGGCTGTTTGCCTCCATCGGCAGGACGGGAGAGCCGGTCCCTGTCTGGATGAGCCACGGCGACAGGATCGAGCGGCCGCCGAAGGGCTTTATCCCTCTCGCGGGAACGGCCAATTCGCCCGTCGCGGCCATGGGGGACCTGACGCGGGACTGGTACGGCGTCCAGTTCCATCCCGAGGTCGTCCACACGCCGAACGGAAAGCAGATGCTGGTCAACTTTGCCCGCAAGGTCTGCGGGTGCAAGGCCGCGTGGACGCCGGCTTCGTTCATCGAGCACTCGATCGCGATGATCCGGGAGAGGGTCGGCCGGGGAAAGGTCGTCTGCGCTCTCTCGGGCGGGGTCGACTCGTCCGTGGTCGCCGTCCTCGTCCACCGCGCCATCGGGGACCAGCTCACGTGCATCTTCGTCGATCCAGGTCTCATGCGCGAAGGGGAGCGACAGCAGGTCGAAGCGACGTTCCGCAAGAGGTTCAAGATGCGGCTCCGCGTCGTTGACGCCCGGAAGAGGTTCCTCCGGCTTCTCGAAGGCGTGGAGGACCCGGAAGTGAAGAGAAAGAAGATCGGACACGAGTTCATTGCCGTGTTCGAGGAGGAGGCGCGGAAGATCGGGGGCGCGGACTTCCTCGCGCAGGGGACGCTCTATCCAGACGTGATCGAGAGCGTCTCGTTCCGCGGGCCGTCGGCCGTGATCAAGTCGCACCACAACGTGGGCGGGCTTCCCTCAGCCATGCGGCTGAAGCTCGTCGAGCCGCTCCGCGAGATCTTCAAGGACGAGGCACGGGCCGCGGGCGAGGCGCTGGGGCTTCCGGAGGGCATCGTCTGGCGCCAGCCGTTCCCCGGGCCCGGTCTCGCCATCCGGGTGATTGGCCCCGTCTCGGAGCGGCGGCTATCGATCCTGCGGCATGCGGACGCCGTCGTCGAGGAGGAGATCCGGGGGGGCGGGTGGTACCGGAAGCTCTGGCAGGCGTTCGCCGTCCTCCTGCCGATCCAGACGGTCGGCGTGATGGGGGACGAGAGGACCTACGAGAACGTGATCGCGGTCCGAGCCGTGACGAGCGAGGATGGCATGACGGCGGACTGGGCCCCTCTGCCGGCAGCGCTCCTCCGCCGGCTGTCGACCCGGATCATCAACGAGGTCAAGGGCGTCAACCGGGTCGTGTACGACGTGTCCTCGAAACCTCCCAGCACGATCGAGTGGGAGTGAGTGACGGATCTACCGGCGCGGCTTGGAGGGGGCCGGCTGACGCTTGGCTTGCGCGGCGGCTTCGATGGCCGCGTGGCGGCGGGCTTTTTGCACCTGTTCTTTTCGATGACGCCTGCGTCTGATCTCCTGGTTCCGAACTCTCATGGCGAGATGACCTCCTTCGGTTGTTCCGCAGTTTGCAATGGGGCGACAGTTTATCAAAGGTCAAGGGCGGAGTAAAGGAGACGTGGAAGAGCGCCTTCAGAAGATCATTTCGCGCGCGGGCCTGGCTTCCCGCCGAAAGGCGGAAGAGTGGATCCGGGAGGGCCGCGTCACGGTCAACGGCCGGGTCGTGACCGAGATGGGAGCGAAAGCCGATCCCGACCGCGACTCGATCAAGGTGAGCGGGCGGCTGGTCCGCGGGGCGGGCGGGGCGTTCCGGTACATTCTCCTCAACAAGCCCCGGGGGGTCCTGTCGACCCTTTCCGATCCGGAAGGGCGCCGGACGGTTGTCGACCTCCTGAAGGGAGTCAAGGAGCGCGTCTATCCGGTGGGCCGGCTGGACTTCGACAGCGAGGGGCTTCTCCTGCTCACGAACGACGGCGATCTGGCGAACAGGCTGATGCATCCCAGGCACGGCGTGGAGAAGACATACCTCGTGAAGGTGCAGGGCGTGCTTGCCGAAGGACAGATCGAGCGTCTGTCGCGGGGGATTCCCCTCGAAGAAGGGCGGACGGCTCCGGCGCGGATTCGGAAGATCCGCAAGACGGAAGCGAATTCCTGGATCGAGATCACTATCCACGAGGGGCGAAAGCGGCAGGTCCGCCGAATGGTCGAAAAAGTGGGGCATACCGTGCTCAAACTCAAGCGGATCCGCTACGCCTTCCTGACGCCGGCGGGCCTTCCGACCGGCGCATTTCGCGCCCTCACGCCCGGAGAGGCGCAAAAGCTCAAGCGGCTGACGGGCATGGAGGAAGGACCAGGGTCCCCCCGGTCAGCCGAAGCGAGGCCGGGACGAGGGGAATGATTCCCCGACGCGGGCGGATCGCGGGTCGACTGATCCTCGCGCTCGTATTTCTGGCGGGATGCGGCCGCGTCCCGGACGACCGCGCCTCCACTCTTCGGATCAACCTCGGCAACGAGCCGCCGACGCTGGACTGGTCGCTCGCGACGGATTCCACTTCCTTCGTCGTCATCATGAACATCATGGAAGGTCTGGCCGAGTTCGACGAGGAGCTGAACCCCAGGCCCAACATGGCCCTCAAGTGGGACGTGAGTCCGGACGGTCAGCGGTACCTCTTCCACCTCAGGCCGGACGCGGTCTGGACGGACGGGAGGCCGGTGACGGCGGACGACTACGTGTACGCCTGGCGGCGGCTCCTCGATCCTGGTACCGGGTCGGAGTACGCCTACTTCCTGTTCGACGTCGAGGGGGCGGAGGATTTCAACGCCGGGAAGAACAAAGACCCGGAGAGCGTCGGGATCCGGGCGATCTCTTCCACGCAGCTCGAAGTGCGCTTGCGGAAGCCCGTCGTGTTCTTCCCCTCGCTCGTTACGTTTCCCGCGACTTTTCCTCTGAGACGGGATGTCGTGGAGAGATTCGGCGACCGCTGGACGGAACCGGGGAACATCGTCACGAACGGTCCGTTCTCGCTGGATCGGTGGGAGCACGAGTACAAGATCGAGATCGTCCCCAACCCGCGCTATTTCGGGCCGCGTCCGAAGCTCGACCGCGTCCGGATGTTTATGGTCCGGGACGGGGCCACGTCGCTCACGCTCTACGAGACGGGCGACCTGGACGTGACGGGCCTCATGCCCGTGGCGATCCCTTCGTATCGAAACCGGCCTGACTTCGTCAACAATCCGGTCCTGCGGGGAAACTACGTCGCGTTCAACGTGACGAAGCCTCCGCTTGACGACCCGCGCGTCCGCCGGGCCTTCGGTCACGCCATCGACCGGACGCAGATCCCGCCGATCCTCCAGGGAGGGGAGATCGCCGCGACCTCCTGGATTCCGGTCGGGATGTTCGGACACGAGCCGTCGATCGGTCTTCGTTTCGACCCGGGACGGGCGCGGAAGCTCCTCGCGGAGGCCGGGTATCCGGACGGCGGGGACCTTCCGCCGGTCACGATGGTCTACGCGACCGATCCCACGTCCCGCCTGCTGGCCGAAAACATCCAGGCCCAGTGGAAGAAGAACCTGAACGCGGCGGTCGCGATCGACAACCTCGAATGGAAGGTGTTTCTTGCCCGTCTCAACGCTGACGCGCCGCAGATCTACCGCCTGGGATGGGGGGCCGACTATCCGGACCCGGACAACTTCATGGCCCTGTGGACGTCGGGGAGCGGGAACAACCGGACGCGGTGGAAGAATGAGGCGTACGACCGCCTCGTCGCGCGCGGGACGGAGGAGCCGGAACCGAAAAGGCGGAAGGCGATCTACGACGAGGCACAGCGGATTCTCCTCGAGCAGGAAGCGCCGATCGTCCCCGTTTACTTTTCGGCTTCCAACCGTCTGATCCATCCCCGTGTCCGGAGATTCCCGGCGAACCCGCTCGACCTCTGGATCCTGAAGCGGGTCTCATTGGAGTCTCAATGAGACGCCTGCTTTTCAGGCGCCTCCTCGCCGCGCCCCTGGTCCTGCTGGCCGTCTCCACGCTGACCTTCTTCCTGATGAGGGCCGTTCCGGGCGGTCCGTTCGACGTCGAGAAGCCCCTTCCGCCGGCCATCAAGGCCAATATCGAGGCCAAGTACCGATTGAACGATCCGTTCTGGCTCCAGTACGCTTCCTATATTGGCGGGGTCCTGCGCGGAGACCTCGGACCGTCCTACAAGTACGTCAACCGCTCGGTGACGGACATCGTCCGCGCCACCCTGCCTGTTTCGGCCGCCCTGGGGGCGCTGGCTCTGGTCGTTTCTCTGATCATGGGGCTGATATTCGGGACGCTGGCCGGGGCGTTCTCGGGGACGTGGGTGGACCGAACGTCCCTCTTTCTCGCGACGCTGGGAATCGCCCTTCCGGGATTCCTCCTGGGGGCGGTCGTCATCCTGGTCTTCGCCCACAACCTGCGGATCTTCCCGCCTGCGCTCTGGGAGGGCGCGCGGCACATGATCCTTCCGGCCGTGACGCTGGGGATAGGGCCCGCGGCGTACCTCGCGCGCCTGATCCGCTCGGGAATTCTCGAAACGATGCACCAGGACTTCATCCGGACGGCGAAGGCGAAAGGGCTTCATCCGGCCAAGGTCATGCTGTTCCACGTTCTTGGGAACGCCTTGACGCCCGTCATCTCCGTTCTCGGCCCGCTCACGGCGGCCTTCGTGACCGGCTCGTTCGTCGTCGAGTACCTTTTCTCGATTCCCGGCATGGGGAAATATTTCGTCGACTCCGTGGCGAACCGCGACTATCCCCTGATCATGGGCGTGACGCTCGTGTACGGCGTGATCCTGTATGCGGCGAACATCGTCGTGGACATCCTCTACGCCTGGGCCGACCCTCGGGTGGGGAGGGAGTAACAAAGAACGGTGAATCGGTGAATGGGTGGGTCCTTCCGACTATTGTGTGGGTCACCCCAATATGCTGTGGCTTGTTGCTTGG
>CAKKSE010000177.1 GCA_919903025.1 Nitrospiria bacterium
CTCCCCCGTCGAGGGGGAGGGGAATGTTCGTTGCCCGCAATCTTTCCGAAAGACGAAGCCCAGACACCCCCGAATCAGCCTTTTCCCTGCCCGGACCGCTCGATGAGAGCGAGAAGCTCGGGGTGCGTCTCCTCCGTGACGTTGCGGAATTCGAGGCCGACGGCGTGGTGGTTTCGGACCTTGCGGCACCAGCGGACGGCCGCCTCGATGACCTCCCCGGCCGACAGGCCGTCCTCGGTCAGGAATGTCAGCCGCAACTGGACGTTCCGGCCCGGCGTCAGGGCCTGGTCGGAGTAGAGGCCGATTCCGCCCCGGCTCAGGTTGCCCACGAGCGCCTCAAACGTTTCGCCCACGTGCGTCGTGACATCCGTGACGGCCATGACGCCGGAGCGCTTGTAGAGGCGGGGATAGCGTGTCATGTCGCGACCGGCTCGACGCGGGCGCGGCGCGGCGCCGACCGGGGCGCGTGCTTTTCCAGCCATCCGATGGTGTACGGGTGGTCGTCGACGTTCAGCGGCGTCAGGCGGACCCGGATCGAGTACGACGTGCCCACCCGGGCCACGTCTTCGACGCGTCCCCGGAACTCCTCTTCCTTGCTGATTCCAATCCGGTCGAAGAACGTGAGCCGGAGGCTGATCCGCGCCCGCGGGGAGAGGGGACGCGGGGAACAGAGCCGCGCGGCCGTCATGCTGATCCCGTTCAGCAGGATGTGTCCCTCCTGGCCCGTTCCGGGCGCGGAGACCCACGCGATCGGGAGAATTCCGATCCGACTCCTCTTGTTCTCGCCGGATTGCATCCCTTGATCTCCTCTGTTCTTCCTGATTCCCAATCCGGGGGCGGGCGCCGCGGGAAGACGGGATGATTCTAGGCAATTCCCGCCGCGCGCGTCAATGCGCTTGAAGGACCCGCGGGCTGGACAGTCCGGAGAAGCGCGCGCGGATCGAGGGCCATTCCCCGGAGGGAATGGAGAAGAACGCCTCGACCACCTCGGGATCGAACTGCCGTCCGCTGTACGTCCGGATCTCCTCGAACGCGCGCTCGTAAGGGAGCGCCTTCCGATAGGGGCGGTCCGAGGTCATGGCGTCGAGCGTGTCCACAACGGGGAAAATCCGGGCCCCCAGGGGGATATTGTCTCCGGCGAGCCCACGTGGATACCCTGTCCCGTCGAACCTCTCCTGGTGGGCGAGGACGATTTCGGCCGCCGGCCGGAGAAAGTCGATTCCGCTCAAGATGTCGAAGCCGATCTGGGGGTGCTTTCTCATCTCGACCCATTCCTCGGGCGTGAGCTTTGCCGGCTTGAGGAGGATTGCATCCGAGACGCCGATCTTCCCGATGTCGTGAAGGAGGGCGCCGTGTCCCAGAGAAATCCGGAGCGGATCGCTCATCGGGAACGGCGCGGCCAAGCGGAGGGTGTAGGCGCGGACTCGCTGAGAATGCGACTGCGTCTCGTGCTCGCGCGCGTCCAGGGCATTGACGAGCGCCTCCAGGGTGGAGCCGTAGGTCACGTCGAGGCGCGCGAGCGCCTCGCGGAGCTCGGCCGTCCGCAGGAGGACCTTGTCCTCCAGCTCGCGCTGGTACGAGGCGTTCTCTCGCCTGAGACGGAGGACCTCGATCGCCCGCTCGACGGCGATATCGATCTCGTCAAGGTTGAACGGCTTGACGATGTAGTCCACGGCACCCAGGCGCATCGCCTTGATGGCCGTCTCGACGTCCTGGACGGACGTCACCATGATGACGGAGAGGTCGTGCCCGTTTTCGGCGAGCCGGGAGAGGAGGGCCATGCCGTCCATCCCGGGCATCCGGATGTCGCTCAGGACGAGATCGGCGGGTTCTTCGGCGAGGCGGGCCAAGGCTTCGTCGCCCGTCGACGCCGTGCGGACGTCGTATCCCTCGCCCTTGAGGACGCGGTGCAGGACGTTCCGGATCGACTCTTCGTCGTCGACAACGAGGATCTTCTTGTCGCGGTTTTCCATCTTCTCCAGGTTTCCGCAGGCCTGGGATCGAGACGTTTTCCGGGGCCGGACGCATTCAACGCCGAGCCGCATCCCTGATTGCCGGGCCCCAAGTCACCGACGTGCGAAAAAGATGTTTCCTCTCAACGCTCGGAAACGAGGTCCGGATGGAATGAAGGCCGATTCGATTCGCGGCGCGCGCCGGGCAGGTTCTCCTCGATCACGCGAAGAAGATCGGCGAGAACGAGCGGTTTCTTGAGGCAGGTCCGCGCCCCGGCGGCGACGAGCGACCGGCCGATCTCGGGATCGTCCTGGCCCGTCATTCCGATTACGACGATCTTCTTCGTGTCGGCGCTGGCCTTGATCCGCCGCGTCACTTCAAGGCCGTCGATCAGCGGCATCCGGACGTCGAGAAGAAGAAGGTCCGGTTTGAACTGGCCGACCCGGATCAGGCCCTCGTATCCGTCCATCGCCGTCTCGACGTCGTACCCCTCGTGCGAGAGGGCCCGCTGGAGGAACTGGACAATCGCCGGTTCGTCGTCGACGACCAGGACCCTCGCCGACTCCTCGCCGAAAAACTCGGGATCGACGGGCATCTCCTGGGCCTCGAGGAACCGGCGGAACGCGTCACGCTCGATCCGGTAGTGTCCCTTCGGGAGCTTGAACGCCGGCAGAAGGCCGGACCCGATCCAATTCTTGACCGTGTTGAGCGAGACTTGGCAATATCGAGCCGCGTCTCCAGCCGTAAGAAACTTCGGTTTTCCACTCATTCTTGTCCCCTCAAATTCAGGTTTTTAGATCATATCGGAAAACTACGATAAAAACATAAAAAATATCATCCGTATTCCTGGCGGGAGGATGGTTGTCTGGATTGCTGAACAATATCAATCAATTGGAATTGTTGCACTGCCGGTTTGGCCGGGAGGGGATGGTGTCTTGCCGAAAAACAGCCCGCGTCCACTTCTACGTCATTCCCACGGGAGCTTGTCCCCGGCCTGAACGGGGAGTGTGGATCCAGGTCCTAATAGTTCCCCGCTTTCGCGGGGACGACGCCTGGATGCCCGCTTGCGCGGGCATGACGGAAGCGCAGAGGTGGCGGTCTTGCAACGCGCTCCTACGGCCGGGGGCGTTCCTCCAAGGCGAGCGGGATCGCGACCTTCCTTCGGCCCCGCACGACGGATAGTTGAACCGTCTCTCCGGGCTTGCGCTCCCGAAGGATGGAGATGACCTGCTCGGCCGTGTCCGTTGCCTGCCCCTGAACGGCCGTGATGATGTCTCCCCCGATGAGGAGAATCAGGTTCCCGATCTCGACGTATCGGTCGCCTCCCTTGAGCCCCGCCTTGGCCGCCGGCCCTCCCGGAACGACCTTGGCGATCAAGACCCCTTTCTCGACCGTAAGACCGAGAGATTTGGCGGCGGCGGGCAGAAGAGTTTGGAGTTCCAATCCGGCGTAGGCGTACCGCACGTAACCATGCGAGATCAGCTCGGCGACGATCTTCCTGGCCGTCGCGACGGGAATGGCGAACCCGATCCCGGCCGATGCGCCGGAAGGGGAAAAGATGGCCGTATTGATCCCGACCATGCGGCCTTCGGAATCCAGGAGGGGGCCCCCCGAGTTGCCGGGATTGATGGCGGCGTCCGTCTGGATCACGTCCTCCACCTCGACGTCGCCGATCTTGAGTCGCTTTCGGACCGCGCTGACGATTCCAGTCGTGAGGGTCTGCTCGAGCCCGAACGGATTCCCGATCGCGAGGACCTTTTGTCCGACGCGCAGTTTCCGCGAGTCGCCCCACGGGAGCGGCCTCAAGCGGTCCGGGGGGGCGTTGATCCGGATGACGGCGAGGTCGGTCTGAGGGTCCCGGCCGACGAGCTTGGCGGGCCAGTGGGTCCCGTCGGCCAGCGTGACTTGCAGACGCTTGGCGTTGGCGACGACGTGGTTATTGGTGAGGATGTGTCCGTTCCTGTCGATGATCGACCCGGTTCCCGATGCCTCGGTGGGGATGGGCGTGAGGAAATAGTCGTAGGCGACGGCGTAGTTCGTGATGTTGACCACGCCGGCGTGGGCGTCGTCGAACACGCGGATCGTGTTCCCCTCGTCTGGAGAGAGGGAATGAGCGGGCGTGGAAGAGAGGAGGAGCAGGGTCCAGACGAGTCCGCCCCACGCGGCGGCCCGGGATTGCGATTCAGGACGTCCCATGGGACGGGCGCAGGGGCGTATCGCGGCGCGCCCCCGGTCAGTACCCCTTCTTGAGTTCGAACAGGACCTGCTTGGCGATGTTCTTGAGCGTGTCGAACACGCCGATCCCCTCGATGGCGACGCCCTCGTACCAGGGGACCCCCCGCTGGTTGAGGGCCCGGTTCAGCTCGTCGACGGGGACGATGTTGGGGAGGTCGCGCTTGTTGTACTGGATCGTGTAGGGGATCTTGTCGAGGTTGTACCCCTGCTCGTTCAGGTTGATCCTCAGGTTCTCGACGCTCTCGATGTTGGCCTCCATCCGCTCGACCTGGGAGTCGGCGACGAACACGACGCCGTCCACGCCTTTGAGGATGAGCTTCCGCGAGGCGTCGTAGAAGACCTGGCCCGGGACGGTGTAGAGGTGGAAGCGGGTCTTGAACCCGCGGATATCGCCCAGATTGAGGGGGAGAAAATCGAAGAAGAGGGTCCGCTCCGTCTCGGTGGCGAGCGAGATCAGCTTTCCTTTGCTCTCCGGGTTCGTCTTCTTGTAGATGTACTGGAGGTTGGTCGTCTTCCCCCCCAGGCCGGGGCCGTAGTAGACGATCTTGCAGTTGATCTCCCGCGAGGAGTAGTTGATGAACGACATCCCGTTCCTCGATTGCTATCGGATAAAGGTTCGCATGCGGAGCAGGATCACCGGCTACCCAAAGAGCTTGTCGATGTCTTCATCGCTGATCTCGGCGAAGGGCGACGGCGCGCCTTCGGGAGCGGCCTTTTCCTTCTGGGTCTTGACCGCCAGGTCCTCGAATATCTTGGTCAGCGTTTCGGCGGTCTTCTTGACGCGCAGGCGGACGAGCCCCAGCGACGATCGCTGGTCAAAGATCACGACGAGGATCACGCGATGACCGATGACCGAAATATGGATGTTGTCTTTCTCCCCCTCGTGAAAGAGGATGGAGAACTCCCGCTCTCCCAACAGCCTCGCCATGCCGCCCGTCGCGGCGATGTTTCCGGCCGTGAGGGACGCCAGGGACGTGGTGTCGATGTCGCGGGTCTCGCCGACGGACGTGATCAATTGCCCGTTCTTATCGACCAGGAAGACAACCTTCGCGTTGGACTGGGAATGAAGGCGGTTGAGCTCCGCGTCGATCTGCTTGGACTCCTCATCGTACATGATGAGGTCATATCCTGGCATCCTGAGCCCCCCGGAAGCCGGTGGAAGGACAAGAAAACGCAAAACTTTTCACACTCTAACAAATTTCCCCCAGGGGATCAAGGTGCGGCGTTCTCAAGGGCGGCCCGGAGGTCCGAAAGGAGATCGGCCGCGAGGGCGTGGATTCTTTCGTTGGTCGGGAGCGTTTTCTTCTCCCCGAACCCTTCCACAGCCCCTTCCGCGTACCTGTCCTCGATCTGCACGTCGAAGAAGCGGGGGCCGCTGGGGGGGTTCGTGACGCGGACGAGGCTCTCGATCGGCCCCGAAAGGTCGCCCAGCCGCTCGGGGCGCGTTGTCTGGACGATTTGAGAGAGATGGCCGATCTTCTCTTCGTCGAAGCTGGATCGCCGGACGAAAGCTTCGATGAACGCGGCCAGGATTGTCTGCCGGGCGGGCGCTCGCCAGGTTTCCGTTCGGGCGAGAGCCAGGAGACGGTCGCGGAGCGGAGGGGGGAAGGCCCCGGCGGCCGACCGGACGGGGGGGAGGACCCGTTCCGCAAGGTTCAAGAGGCGGACGTAACGGCGGATGATCCCGGGGGGCAGAGCGATGCGGACGGACGCGCCTTCGCACTGGACCACCGCTTCGATACCCTGGTTTTCGAGGCGCTCCACCAGGCCCTCAACGGCCGCGGCCGAGGGGGGCGGATCGCTCAGGAGCTGAGAGACGCGGGCCTGGTCGTCCTGCGTCGGCGTGAAGAGCGGGGAGAGAACCAGCTCAACCTCGTACTCTTCGAGAAGCGGAAGGCGGGATTCCAGGAAGGAGGCCTCATCCCCCGGGGAGATGCCGTGATGCGACTGGAGATGACGGCTGACTTGGGGCGTCACCGGGCGGACGGCGGCGAGGTCGGCCCGGATTCGGTCTTGGAGGGCCTCCCATCCGGCGAAGGCGGTGCTCACGAACCCTTTCGCATGGCGCGCAGGGCGCTCTTCCTACGCGCCTGCCGACTGCAACGCCGCGCTTTTCGCAGGGGCGCGGTCCTTGTTGGCGATTCCGGCCATCTCCTGCAGAAGGCGCCAGTTCTCCAGGCGTTCCGCCTGGGAGCGAAGCAGGGTCTCCGACGGGTTCCCGTTCTTGTCGAAATGCTTCCGGAAGCGGCCCTCGGTCCGGGCCCAGGAGGCGAAGTCGACAGTCTCGATCCCTCCGTCCTTTGCCTTCCGCGTGTGCCAGTCCCGGTCGACGCTCGGGTTTCCCTGGAGAGAGAGCCGCTCGCGGAGGGTTTCCCCCGCGTCAGGATCGTATACGAAGATGGGAAAAGCGCGGGACTCCACGGCCAGCCTCGCTTGGGCGGCCGACATGTCGTCGGCGACGCCGTGCTCCGGCTGGCAGGTCGTGTAGGCGTTGATCACGGCGGGACCGTCGAACTCCAGCGCCCGCGCCACCGCCTTGTAGAAGTGCCCGGTCATGGGTCCCACGACCTGGGCCACGAACGTCCTTGGGTGCATCATGCAGATCAGACCGATTTCCTTTCGCCGCTCCGTCTTCCCCGGGACGACCTTCCCGTGGACGCTCATCTTGGCTTCCTGGCCGATGTAGGTCGCCGTGGACGTCTGCCCGCCGGTGTTCGAGTAGACCTGCGTGTCGAGGATCAGGACCTTCACGTTCTGTCCCGAGGCGAGGAGCCGGGAAAGCGCCTGAAACCCAATGTCGACCATCGCGCCGTCCCCGCCGAACGTCCAGAGGACGCGATCCTTGTGCCCCGTCTGGTTCCAGAACTGCCGGATCCCCATGGCGAACGTGGCGACGTTCTCGAAGAGGGAGTTGGCCCAGGGGACGAGGAAGGGGTTGTACGGATACGTGGAGCCATAAACGGTGTTGCACCCCGTCGCGGCGACGATTCCGTAGTCGGCGCCGACCTTCTCCGCCGTCATGGTGAGGAGCTGGCGGATGACGGAGGCTTCGCCGCATCCCATGCACGAGCCGCCGCCCCCCATGTACTGGTTGTTCGACTCCCGGAGCATCAGGTCGACCACGACCTTCGGGTTGATGTAGGCGTCAGGCGTGGGCGGAACGGCGTTGTGGAAATCCCAGATCGTGAAGAAGCGGGGGAGGTTCTCGGGCGTCTTCTTGATCATCTGGAGGGCCCGATGGTCTCCGCAGACCTCGACGCACTCGCCGCACCCCTTGCACTTCGTGGGATCGACGAAGATGCCGAACAGGGCGCCCGGGGGCGCGCTCGGGTCCTTCGCCCGCTTCTTCTCGTAGGTCGCATGGTACTTCGTGGTGACGACGAACTGCTCCTTGAGAAAGGCCCGCGTCTTCTCGTCAGGGACCTTCGCGAGCTCCGCGTCGACGGTCTCTTCCGTGAGGGCCTTTCCGAGGATCGCCGTGTCGGGGCAGTTGTTCACACACTCCATGCACCCGACGCAGTTGGGGGCGATGAACAGAGGGATATCGGGCGCGATGTAGCTGAAATCGCGCTGGGACCCCGTCCCGGCCGGGAGGACGCTCCGGGCCGCGAACTCGTCTGCAGGCTGGGTCGATCCCGCGCCGCGGTTGTAGGCGTCCAGGATCTCCTGGGCGCGCTTCGCGTCGTACCAGGGTGGCGTCGGTCTCGTGATCTTCTTCGTGTGCGATGAACTCATGGGAAATGTCCCGCCTAGATGAAGAATGCGTTGACGTCTTTGCCCTTCTGCTCCCACTCGGCTTTTCCGCGCGCGAGCACGGCCGGGTCGGTCTTTTCCATCAGGGACCGCGAGACCTCGAAGACCTCGGTGTATCCCTTCTTAACGGCTGTTAGGTTTTCCCGGAGGACGGCCTCGCCCTTCTTGCCGAAATACTGCCTCAGCGGCTCCTCGACGCGCCGGAAGAGCTCTTCTTCGCTCATGCCAGCCTGCTCGCGGTACGGCGTGACGCGGAGGAAGACACCAAGGAGGACGATCCCCTGGAACCTCTGAATAAGGGATTCATCCGCCTTGCACGACTCGCGCGCGATCCGGATCGTGTCGACGCCGTAGAACCGGATCTTGTGCTCGAGGATGAAGTGCTTTGCCCAGGCCGGGATCGATCCCCACAGGGCCTCCGGCGATTCCGCGTCCGTGTGCTGGAAGACGATCCCGCCGTCCTGGAGCCCCACGAGCGGGTTCCCCATGTTCCAGGTGTTCGGGTCCATGAGAGGGACGAACTCCACCTGCTGGAGCTCGCTGTGGGTCATGATCTTTCCGCCGGTCGTCGTCGTCAGATACGTGTTCGTCGGCAGGCCTTTCTTCTCGGAGCCGTACTTGGGGGCCGCCTGCACGGGGAACCCGAAAATGTCCCCGATCATCGTGGCGATGATCTTGTTCGTCGTGACGGAGCCGTACCCGCCGACCGAATGGCCGCGGATGGAGAACGATCCCGGCGGGCGGACGTCCGGCTCGCTCTCTACGGGCAGGGCGGCCGGGTGGTCGATCCCGAGCGTGAAGTACCTCTTCCCCGAGTCGCCCGCGGCCATGTTCTTCGCGACGGCGACGATGTGGCCGGGGGTGACATCGCGGCTTCCGAGGCCGCCCGTGCCGCTGAAGGCCTTCGGGATCCTGGAAGCGGCGGGGTAGCCGGGCGTCCCCATCACGGCCTTGGCGAACGCGGCCTCGACCTCGGTGGTCAGCGGGTTGTCGACCATGAGGGGCACGTCGCACCGCTCGATGACCGAGAAGGCCTTGACCCGGGCGAGGGCTTGGACGATCTGCGGCCCGGGGAACGGACGGAAGCTCGTGACGTTGACGACGCCGATCTTGATCCCCAGGGAGCGGATGTGGTCAGCCGCCGCCATCGCCGTCTCGGCCGTCGAGCCCATGGCCACGACGGCGTATTCGGCGTCATCCATCCGGAACGGCTCGATGAAGTTGTACCGCCGCCCCGTCAGGCGGTGGAACTCGTCCATCGCGTTCTGGAGGATCGCGGGCGTCTTGTCATAGAAACAGCGCTGGGCGATCTTCCCGTTCATATAGCTGTCCTGATTCTGAACGGTGCCGCTCATCAGGGGGAAGGCCGGGTCGAAGAGAGGCTTGATCTTCTCTCGGGGGTCCCCCAGGTAGACGCGGATCAGCTCGTCCTCCGGGAAGAGGACGTTCTCGATCGTGTGGCTGGTGAGAAAGCCGTCCTGCGAGTTGATGAACGGGACGAGGGAGTCCTCGCTCGCCCGCCGCGCGATGAGGCAGAGGTCGCCGATCTCCTGGACGTTCTTGGCGAAGAGCATCCCCCAGCCGCAGTCGGCGACGCCCATCACGTCGTCGTGGCCCGCGTGGACGTTGAGGGCGTGCGAGGTGAGCGCCCGCGAGGCGATGTTGAGGACCATCGGAAGGCGTTTGCCGGCGATGACGTAGAGGACCTCCTTCATCAGGATGAGGCCCTGGCCGGACGTGAAGTTCGTCACGCGCCCGCCCGCCATCGCGTACCCCTCGCAGGCCGAGGCCGAGGAATGTTCGCTCTCGAGCTCCATCCAGCCGATCGGCGCGCCCCAGACGTTCTTGAACCCGTTCGCGTGGGCGACCTGATACCCCATCCCCATCTGCGTCGAAGGCGTGATCGGGTAGGCGGCCGCGCACTCGGTTGCCCGCGTCTCCACGTGGACGACGATGGCCGTTCCGTCAGCCGTGCCGGGGAAGCCGGGGAAAGGGAAGCGCCCCTTCGACTCCTTCGAGGCCTCCTTGGGAGTCCGTGCCGCTTCCGGTTCGATCGCCGCCTTCGCCATTGCAAGCTCCTTCGCGTTCAACTGGGAGGACCTGTCCACCTTGCCGGCCGGTTGGGCAGGCGACAGGCGGGTCTGGGGGGCCCTTTAACACAAGGATAAGACTCGGGATGTTGCAACTTGAGTCAAATATTAGGGAATCACTCGCGGGGATGTCAACCGATTCCCGCCGCGGGCTATCGGGTCTGCTCGTCCAGCGGCTGGCGTCCCCGAAGGGAACGGGCGAGCGTCGCCTCGTCGGCGTATTCCAGGTCGCCGCCCAGCGGGACGCCGGTTGCGATGCGGCTCACGCGGATATTGAGCGGCCGGATGAGCCTGAACAGGTAGAGAGCAGTCGCTTCTCCCTTGACGTTCGGGTTGGTCGCGAGGATGACTTCCTTGATCTCCCCCGTTCTCAGGCGGCCGATGAGGGATTCGATCGCGAGCTGGTCCGGCCCGATCCCGTCGAGGGGGGAGAGGGCCCCGTGCAGGACGTGATACCGGCCCCGGAAGGCCCGGGTCCGTTCAACGGCTTGGGCGTTGGCCGGCTCTTCGACCACGCAGAGAACGGAGGAGTCGCGCGCCGGGTCGCCGCAGATGCGGCAGGGGACGTCCTCCGTGATCTGGCCGCAGGCGGGGCACAGGCGGGTCTTCTCCCGCATGTCGACGATCGCCTGGGCAATTCCGCGGGCGTCGGTCTCGCTCATCCGGTAGAGGGCGTGGGCGAGCCGCGCGGCCGTCTTCGGCCCGACGCCCGGAAGGCGCCGGAGAAAGAGCGCGAGGCGCTCCATGGCCGAGCCGTTGGATGTCCTGGGCTCCATGAATCAGCCGAACAGGCCGGGGATCTTGAGCCCTCCCGTGACCTTGGCCATTTCTTCGGCCATCATGGCCTGGGCCCGCCGGAGCGCTTCGTTGAAGGCCGCCGAGACCAGGTCTTCGAGCATCTCGACGTCGTCCGGATTGACGACGGACCGATCGATTTTCACGGACTGTACTTCCTGGCGCCCGTTCATGACGACCGTCACCATTCCGCCTCCGGCCGCGGCCTCGACCGTCTTGCCGCCGGCCTCCTCCTGGACCTGCTTCATGCGCTCCTGCATGGCCTGCGCCTGCTTCATGATGTCGCCCAGCATTCTTTTCGTCATCCCTCCTCCTCGACCGGCGCCTCCGGCGATCCGTTTGCGCCGGAGGCGTTTGCGTTGCCCTCTTCCACGGAGACCAGTTTCCCGGAGAACATCTCGAGAGCCGACTGCGTCAGCGGGTCGGCCATCGCCGCCTCCACCTTGGCCTTCTGTCCCTTCTTTTCCTTTTCCATGAGCCGCTCTCCGGCCGTGGGCGGCGCCGGGGCGTCATCCGGAATCGTCGTCACCTCCAGGGCAAGGGCTCTTCCCGTGATCTCTTCCGCGAGGGTCTCGATGGTCTCGCGGTTCTCCTTGCGGCGGATCATGTCCTGGAGGAACGACGATGCGGCCTTGTAGCCGACGACGATCCGCGACTCGTCGAGCCGGATGAGGGACCCCTGCTCGAGGTAGCCTCCTACGTTCGCCTTTTTCTTCTTCACTTCGCGCACGAGGCGGAGCCAGACCGACTCCGCCTCGCCGCCCTGGACGGGGGCGCGGCCGGACGCAACGGGCCTTTGTTGGTCCCCGGCGGAAGCGGGCCCCGATTTGGCGGGGGCCGGGCGGCGGCTCGCCGGGGGAGACGGCGTTCGGGGAGGCGAGGATGCGCGCGCGGGCGGCGGCTGGGGGGAGGGAGGGACGGCCTCCGCCGGGGATGAAGAGAGGCGCTCGATCAGGTCGGCCAGGATCACGGGGGGCGGCATGTGGCAAGCCCGAAGGACGGCGATTTCGACCGTGTGGCGGGGACGCTGGGACCAGCGGAGCTCGTCCTCCGTCCGGACGAAGAGCTGGTAGAGCAGATGGAGGGTCTCGGCCGGGGCCCTTTCTCCTTCCTCGATCAGCTCGCGGACCTCCGCTTCCGTGAGGTCGACGAACCGGCCCGTCTTTTCCCCGGCCGCGTTCGCGATCAGCAGGTCCCGAACGCGCGTCACGACGTCCCGCGTGAAGACCTTGAGGTCCCTTCCGTCCTCCGCGAGACGGTCGATGATCTCGAGTGCCGCCTCGGGCGTTTGGTCGAGGATCGCCCGGGCGAAGTCCCGGACGGCGGCCTCGTCCATTGTCCCCAGGATGCTCCGGAGGTCTTCATCCGTGATCGTGGAACCGGCGAAGGCCAGGACCTGGTCGAAGAGAGACTGGGCGTCGCGGAGAGACCCGTCGGCGGCGCGGGCCAGGATGTGGAGGCCGGTCGGGCTGATGGACACCCCCTCGGCCTCGGCGATCTTCGCGAGGCGCTCCCGGATCTCCGCCGGTGCGATCCGGCGAAAATCGTACGTCTGGCACCTGGAGCGGATCGTGGCCGGCACCTTGTGCCGTTCCGTCGTTGCGAAGATGAAGATCACGTGCGGCGGCGGCTCCTCGAGCGTCTTGAGGAGGGCGTTGAACGCCTCCGTCGTCAGCATGTGGACCTCGTCGATGATGTATATCTTGAAGCGCGAGGTGGACGCGTACTTGACCGACTCCCGGAGCTCGCGGATCTGGTCGATGCCCCTGTTCGAGGCGCCGTCGATCTCCTGGACGCTGAGGGACGTCCCGGCCGTGATCTCGCGGCAGGGATCGCACGCGCCGCAAGGCTCGGGCGTGGGGCCCTGGGCGCAGTTCAGCGCCCGGGCGAGGATCCGGGCCGTGGTCGTCTTGCCGACGCCGCGCGGGCCGGCGAAGAGAAAGGCGTGGGCGACTCTGCTCTGGCGGATGGCGTTCTTGAGGGTCTCGGTGACGTGCTCCTGCCCGGCCACGTCGTCGAACGACTGGGGTCTCCACTTGCGGGCCAGAACGAGGTAGCTCATCGCCTAAGACACGCTCCTGTCAACGCCTCTTCCTCCTCCGGGACCGGGCGCCCTTGCGGCACACGGCGCGTCCGGCGGACCGTTGCTTCCTTCCGGACCTGGCGGGGTTAGCCGGGCCCCGTTGCGCAAGACCCGGACCCGGAGGAGAAAGAGGCGTTGGATCGGGAAGGAGAAAACGATGGGAGACTATACCCAAAGCGTCCCCGGCCTGTCCACCGTTCGTTGCTGACGACGGGTGTTCGCAAACCGATGGATGCTCGGAGCGGGTCCTGTCCTCGGCCAGCCCCATCGTCCTCGCGGCGTGGGCCGCTCCGGGCGATGGGGCGCCCCGGCCTCGGCCACCCGCTCCGGCGATAGTTGGATGTCTGGAGCGGGTCCTGTCCTCGGCCAGCCTTGATTTGTTGCAGGTTGAAAGTTGATGGTTATCGGTTGGTATCATGCGTAGAGATCGACCAACAGGCCCTTCAAGCCGGAGGCCTGGATCGACCCCCAGCGGTCGTAGGCGCGGATTCCCTCCGGGACCGGGCGGGAGGATGATCTGGGATCGACTCGCCCCCGGGAAGGGAGAAGTTCCCAGACGACCCGCCGGCTGTGCGGTCCTTCCTCCGGCGGGAGGCCGGGCCCGCCGCGCGGGCCTCCCGCCGGCCGGTCGTCCAGATGGGCTGGCGGAATGGCCGGGGGGCGCGGGGCGTACGGAACGACGGCTGTGATCGGAAGGTCGGCAACCACGACGGAGCCTGCCTCATGGTCAGATCGGGCCCTTCCACCGTCCGGCAGGCGCGTCAGACTGCCCGGGGCCGCCTGAGGCCGGTCGGGGAAACGGCCGAATAAATGTTATCATATCTCGCCGCGGGCCGCATGCGGCGTTTGACTTTTCTCGCCTCGTTTGTTATGAATTAACGGATTTGCGCCTGCGTCCCGTTGGCTCGCGGGCGTTGCGATTTCCAAGCCCGTGGCCCCTCCGAACCGCGGGGAATCCTCCTTGTCCGGAGGGTTTCTCCGGGCAAGCCCTTTCGGCCTGAAAGGAAGCTCGACCGCGTGCGGCATTCCCAGCTCCTCGTTCCCACCGTCAAAGAAACGCCCGCCGAAGCCGAGGTCATCAGTCACAAGCTCATGCTTCGCGCCGGGATGATCCGGAAGGTCGCGGCCGGAATCTACACCTACCTCCCGATCGGCCTCCGCGTGATCCAGAAGGTCTCGCAGATCGTCCGGGAGGAGATGAACAGGGCGGGGGCGCAGGAGATCCTGATGCCCGCCGTCGTGCCGGCCGAGCTTTGGCGGGAGAGCGGCCGGTGGGACCTGTACGGCAAGGAACTTCTCCGTCTCAAGGACAGACACGACCGCGATTTCTGCTTCGGGCCGACGCACGAGGAGGTCGTGACGGACGTCGTCCGGAAAGAGGTCCGCTCGTACCGCCAGCTTCCCGTCAACCTCTACCAGATCCAGACCAAGTTCCGTGACGAGCGGCGTCCCCGCTTCGGCCTCATGCGGGGCCGGGAGTTCATCATGAAGGACGCCTACTCCTTTCACCGGGACGAGGCCGACGCCGAGCGGGAGTACGGCGTGATGGTCGAGACCTACAAGCGGATCTTCACCCGGTGCGGCCTCACGTTCCGCGCCGTCGAAGCCGACACCGGAACGATCGGGGGTTCTTTCTCCCACGAGTTCATGGTGCTGGCCGAAACGGGCGAGGACGAGATCGCCTCGTGCGGTTCGTGCGACTACGCGGCGAACGTCGAGAAGGCCGAGAGCCGGCACCACGGCCTCCCGGTCGGCTGGGCCGCGGCCGCGGCCTCCTCCCCCGGTCAGCCTAGCCGCGAGACGGCGCGCCCCGTGGAGGCCGTCCCGACGCCGGGGAAAAAGAGCGTGGAGGAGGTGGCGGGGACGCTGGGTGTCGATCCCCGGCGCCTGATCAAGACGCTCATCGTCCTGGCGGACGGCGAGCCGGTCGCCGTTCTCATCCGGGGCGACCACGACTTGAACGAGGTCAAGCTGGGGCGTGTTCTTGGCTGCCAAGCCGTCGTCATGGCCGACGCGGCCGTTACGGAGAGGGTGACCGCGGCCCCGGTCGGCTTCGCGGGTCCCGTGGGATTGTCCGGCGTCCGGATCGTGGCGGACCGCCTCGTCGAGGGGATGGTCAACGCCGTCGCGGGCGGGAACGCGGCGGACACGCACTTCGTCAACGTGAATCCGGGACGAGATTTCACGGTCTCATTGTACGCGGACCTCAACCGTGTCCGCGCGGGAGACCGCTGCCCCCGGTGCGAGACGGGAGCGCTGCGGATCGATCGCGGGATCGAAGTCGGGCACGTTTTCAAGCTCGGCACGAAGTACAGCGAAGCGATGGGGGCGGCCTTCCTGGACGAGGAAGGGAAGGGGCGTCCTTTCGTCATGGGATGCTACGGAATCGGCGTGGGGCGAACGGCGGCGGCGGCGGTCGAACAGAACAACGACGCCGACGGGATCGTCTGGCCCCTGCCGCTCGCGCCGTTTTCCGTCCTCGTTCTCCCGCTCAACGTCCGGCACGAGGCGACCCGGATGGCGGCCGAGGAGATCTATCGGGGGCTTCTGGCGAGAGGGATCGATACGCTGATCGACGACCGGGACGAGAGGGCGGGGGGCAAGTTCAAGGACGCCGATCTCATCGGAATTCCGTTCCGCGTCGTCATCGGGGAGAAAGGGCTGGCGGAGGGGATGGTGGAGATCAAGGAGAGGAGAACCGGGACGGTCCATCGGGTTCCGCGGGACGAGGCGATCCCGCGGGTCGTTTCGATGATCCAGTAGGCGTTTCCGCCCGCCTCGGGCGGAGGCAGGAAAGGAAGGACGTCATGCCGCACCGGCTCCTGCTGTTGCCCAACCACACGAGTCTCGTCCTGGTCGACATCCAGGAGCGGCTGGCCGCCGCCATGCGCCGCCGGCAGGAGGTCGTCCAGAACATCCTCCTCCTCATCCAGACCGCCGGCCGTCTCGGCATCCCGATCGTCCACACCGAGCAGTATCCGAAGGGACTCGGGCGGACGGTCCCGGAGGTCGCGTCGCTTCTCAAGACCGCGCCCATCGAGAAAACGACGTTCAACTGCTGTGCCGTCGAGACTTTCCTGTCGGCGCTCAAGCGGGCGGGCACGAAGCGCGTCGTCCTGGCGGGGATGGAGGCCCACGTCTGCGTGGCCCAGACGGCCCTCGACCTGATCTACCGGGGACACGACGTCCACGTTCCCGTGGACGCCGTCTGCTCGCGCCACGAGATAGACTGGCAGTACGGGATCCGGAAGATCGAGCGGGCGGGAGGCGTCCTCACGACGGCGGAGACGGCGATCTTCGAACTGCTCGGGAAAGCCGACACCGATGTCTTCCGCGCCATCTCCCGCCTCATCAAGCAGGCCCGCCCCATTCGCGGCATGGGCCCCTCGGCCGATGAGGAACCCGACGATTCCGAACCTTCCACCGTCCAGCAGGAGCTGAAGATTTGAGCGAACGACTGCCGGCGTTGGATACCATGGAAGGTCTTTCGGGAGTTCGGCGGATTAGCCCACGGGCGGTTCCAGCGGGTGCCGCGTAATGCCGGAGATCAGCCGTTTCTTCGGCATTATTATCCGGATGTTTTTCAACGATCATGTGCCGCCGCATTTTCACGCAGTCTACGGCGAGCATGAGACCTTGATCGAGATCGAGACTTTGAACGTTCTTCGAGGCCATCTCCCCCATCGCGCTCTGGCGCTGGTTATCGAATGGGCCGTGATTCATCGGGACGAATTACGCTATAATTGGGAGCAGGCGCGCGAGGGCAACTCTCTAGAGCCGATCCGGCCGCTTGAGTAAAGGGGACCTTATGGGTCTGTTGCGAATTCGGGAGGTGCAACCGCTGGAGGGTTTCCGGCTACGACTAAGACTGACAGACGATTCCGTAGTAGAGCGGGATGTCCTAGCCCTCTTGGTCGGTCCGGTCTTCGAGCCAATCCGAAAGGACGCCTCTTTGTTTGCCCAGGTTCGCGTTGAGGCGGGGACGGTTGCCTGGCCGAACGGAGCGGATCTTTGCCCCGATGTTCTTATCTGGGGGGGGGTGCCCCCGAAGGAACAGAACGTCTCCCCGCCCGGCACCTTCGCCCGGTCGAACGCCGCATAAGGGATGCTCACGAAGATCAGAGGAAATGACGGTCCTTTGGTGACGGAGGTCGCGTCGTTCAATCCATGGGGAAGGCGGACACCGAGGTCTTCCGGGCCATCTCCCGCCTCATCAAGCAGGCCCGCCCCGTCCGCGGCATGAGCCCCTCGGCCGAAGAGGAACCCGACGGCTCCGAACCTTCCACCGTCCAGCAGGAGCTGAAGATATGGCCCGCTACGGGCGCAGGCGGACTGCGGCGAGGTCGACGTTCGGGTCGGCGAGCTTGCGGATGTCGCGGGGGCGGAAGGCGCCTTTCTCGGTCACGATCCCCGTGATGAGGCGGGCGGGGGTCACGTCGAAGGCGGGGTTTTCCGTGGCCACGCCCTCCGGGGCGATCTGGGTCTTGCCGAAGACGTGCGTGATTTCCCGGCCGTTCCGCTGTTCGATCGGGATCTGGTCCCCCGATGCAATCGTCAGGTCGATGGTCGAGGTAGGGGCGGCGACGTAGAACGGGATCCCGTGGTGATGGGCGAGGACGGCGACTGAGTACGTCCCGATCTTGTTCGCCACGTCGCCGTTGGCCACCGTCCGGTCGGTCCCGACGATGACGGCGTCGATCTTTCCCTGCTTCATCATCCATCCCGCCATGTTGTCCGTGATGAGCGTAACGGGGATCTTGTCCTGCATGAGCTCCCACGCCGTGAGCCGCGCCCCTTGAAGAACGGGCCGGGTCTCGTCGGCGTAGACGCGGACCCGTTTCCCCGCCTCGACGGCCGCCCGGATGACGCCAAGGGCCGTGCCGTATCCTCCCGTCGCGAGCGAGCCGGCGTTGCAGTGCGTGAGGACCGTGTCGCCGTCCCGGAGAAACTCGGCGCCGTAAACCCCCATCTTCCTGTTCACGGCGATGTCCTCTTCCAGGATCGCCTGGGCTTCGCGGACGAGCCCTTCCTTGATTTGCGCGATCCCGTCCTCCCGGCGGGCGCGGGCGTACGCCTTCATCCGGTCCAGCGCCCAGAAGAGGTTCACGGCCGTCGGCCGGGTCGCCCCGAGCTTGAACGCGATCCGCTCGACCTCCTCGTAGAAGGCATCGAAGGAATCGGCCCGGATCTCCCGCGCCCCCAAAGCCACGCCCATCGCGGCCGCGATCCCGATCGCCGGCGCGCCGCGGATCCAGAGGTCCCGGATTCCCTGGGCGACAGTCTCAACGTCGCGGCAGTCGACGTAGACGATCTCCGTGGGGAGTTTCGTCTGATCGAGCATCCGGATGCGGCCGTCTTTCCATTCGATTGTCGGGATCATTTTCGCTCCATGTCGCGGGTCAACCGAGGACCGCGTTCAGGCCTTTGCAGATCGCCCACGCGAGGCCGATGCAGGCGGGGAGCGTGAGGATCCACGCCATGATGATGTCTCCCCCGATTCCCCATCGGACGGCCGAGAGGCGCTTGGACGCCCCCACGCCCATGACCGAAGATGAGATCGTGTGGGTTGTTGAGATTGGGAGTCCGATCCGCGTGGCGATCTCGATGACCGTCCCGGCCGTCGCCTCGGCGGCGAACCCGTGGATCGGCCGGAGGTGGACGAGCCCCACGCCGAGCGTCTTGATGATCCGCCAGCCGCCGGCCGCCGTCCCGAGAGCGATCGCCAAACCGCAGGTCAGGATGACCCACACCGGGACCTCGAACGTCTTCAGGCCGTAGTACGACACCAGGGCCATCGCGACGATTCCCATCGTTTTCTGGCCGTCGTTCGAGCCGTGAGAGAAGGCCATGTAGGCCGCCGAGACGATCTGGAGCTTCGAAAATTTCGCCGTGACCGTGGCGGGCGCCCGGCGGTGGAACATCCTCACGAGGAAGACCATGAAGAAAAAAGCGACGAGGAACCCGATGAGGGGAGAGAGGACGAGGCCGTAGAGGACCTTCTCGATTCCCGCCCAGATGAGGACGTCCTTTCCCGCCGTGGCGATCCCCGCGCCGACGATGGAGGCCATCAAGGCGTGGGAAGAAGAAGTCGGGAGGCCGAAATACCAGGTGAGGAGGTCCCAAAGAATGGCCGAGACGAGAGCGGAGATGATCGTGATCTGAGAGACGGCGGCCGGCATGACGAGGCCGGCCCCCACGGCCTTCGCGACGGCCGTTCCGGAGAGGGCGCCCGCGAGGTTGAGGACCGCGGCCATGATGATCGCCGTCCGCGGGGAGAGCACGCGCGTCGAGACCGACGTCGCGATGGCGTTTGCCGCGTCGTGGAAGCCGTTGACGAACTCGAAAGCGATTGCGAGGAGGACGACCAGGACAAGGAGAGCGAAGGAGTCAGGCATGTTTCAGGACGACCCCTTCCAGGATGTTGGCCACGTCCTCGCAGCGGTCGGTGGCGTCTTCGATCGTTTCGTAAATCTCTTTCCACTTGAGGATCGTGACGGGATCCTTCTCGACGTCGAAGAGCCGGGCGATCGCTTCCTTGTAAATCCGGTCGACCTCGTTCTCGAGGCGGTTGATCTCGATGCAGGACTCGTTCGTGAACTTCTTTTCCTTGAGGAGCGTGACGCCGGTTACAATCTCCGACGTCGCCCGGTAGAGATAGTCGGTCATGGCCACGGCTTCGGCCGTAGGGCGCTGGATCTTGAAGAGGACGAGCCGGTCGGCCGAGGCTTCGATCAGGTCGATGACGTCGTCGAGGCTCGCCGCGAGCGCGTAGATATCCTCTCGGTCGATGGGCGTGATGAACGTCGTGTTCAGCTTCTTGATGATGTCGTGGGTGATGAGGTCTCCCTTGTGCTCGATCTCGAAGATCTCCCGGACCACCCGCTCGGAGACCTCCCCCCGGTCCATCATTTCCTTGAACAGGCGGGCCCCGGCGCGGATGTTCTCCGCGGCGTCGATGAACAACTCGAAGAACTTCTCTTCTCTTGGGAAAAACCGGAACACGGCTCTCTCCTTCCGGCCCGCGCCGGGATGGGTCAGTGACGCGTGGAGACAGGGTGACACGAGGGCTGGAAACGGGCGGGAGAGTAGTCGAAGGCTCCCTGGTTTGTCAAGGGCGGACTGCCGTGCCGGGCCGCCCTCGTTTGACCGCGGGGCGGCCCCGTGATAGGATTTTTCCAGAAAGGACGCTCCTCGGACGGCTCGTCGCCGCGGTCAGGCGGGGCCCAAGGGGCGAACGATCCAAATGGCGCATGTGCTGTTGATCGACGATGACCAGGCTTTCTGCACGGCCCTCAAGGGCGTCATTACGCACGAACATCCCGAACTGAGCCTGTCCACGATCAGCGACCCCGTCGAAGGGCTCAAGCACATCCAACCGGACCTGGCCCTGCTGATCCTCGACTTCGAGATGCCCCGCCTCGACGGGAGAAAAGTCATGGAATACGCTCTGGCCAAGGGGCTCCCGGCCGGACGCATCCTCATCCTCTCCGGTCGGTCGGCGGATGAGCTCCACGAGCGGTTCGCGCTCGGCGAGTGCCTGGCGGTCCTCAACAAGTCCGACCCGGCCCAGCGGCACGTCCTGTCGATGGTCCTTCGGGAGATCGAACGGAAGAACAGACCCGAACATCCGGCATCTCTTTCCAAGCCGGGCGCCGCTTCGCCCTAGTACTACTGTGTCATAAAATACTGGACGGCTGGGACCTGGCTATGCGATCA
>CAKKSE010000178.1:0-8260 GCA_919903025.1 Nitrospiria bacterium
CCCCTAATCCTTCCCACCTGCCTCTTCGTATTCTTTGAGTTTCCTCCACAGCGTGCTCTTGTCGATCCCCAGGATCGCCGCCGCCTTTCCCCGGTCTCCATGACAGGCGGCGAGGACCCGCAGGACGTGGGCCCGTTCCATCTCCTTGAGCGGCCTGAGTCCGCCGCCGTTGTTCCCGCCGGCGTCCGGCTCCGTCAGACGGGCGGGCAGATCGGCCAGGCCGATGGAATCGCCGTCCATCAACGCGACGACCCCCTCGATCACGTTCTCCAGCTCGCGGACGTTTCCCGGCCACGCGTAGGCCGACAGAACGGCCAGGACCTCCGGCGGGATCTCGTTGACCCGTTTTCCAGTCGAAACGCGCGCTCGCATGATGAAATGATCGGCCAGCAACGGGATGTCCGACCGCCGGTCGCGAAGCGGGGGAATGTCGATGACCACGACGTTCAGCCGGTGATAGAGATCCTCCCGGAACTCCCCCTTCGATACGAGCGATGCCAGTTCCCTGTTCGTCGCCGCCAGGAACCGGACATCGGCCTTGATCTCGCGCGTTCCGCCCACGCGCCGGAACGTCCGCTCCTGGAGGAGCCTTAAGAGCTTGATCTGAAGGGAGCCTGACACGCAGGCCACCTCGTCCAAGAACAGCGTCCCCCCCTGGGCCGCCTCGACAAGACCCGCCCGCGCCTCCCCGGCCCCCGTGAAAGCGCCCTTCTCGTGGCCGAACAGCTCGTTTTCGAGGAGGGTCTCCGCGAGCGCGCCGCAGTGAACGGGAACGAACGGCCCGCGCCGGCCAGACCGCCGGTGAATCTCTTTCGCTACAACCTCCTTCCCCGTTCCGGTCTCGCCCGTGATCAGGACATGGCTCATGACCCGCGCGGCCTTGTCGATCCGGTCGAAGAGGCGCTTCATGCCCGCGTGTTCCCCCAGAAGACGGGGGGCGGGAGGCGCCTGGGCGAGTTCGGCCCGAAGGACCCGGTTCTCGTCCCTCAGCTCGACCGCTTCAAGGACCCGGCGGACGACGAAAACCAGGTCGTCAGGGTCGACCGGCTTCTGGAGGTAGTCGTACGCGCCCTTCTTCATCGCCTCCACGGCCGACTCGATGCTCGAATGGCCGGTCACGACGATGACGGGAAGGTCCGGGACCCGGGAACGGACCCGCTCCAGCAAAGAGAGACCGCTCTCCCCCGGCATCTTCAGGTCGGTGATGACGAGGTCCGGCGGGGCTTCCTCGACCGCGCCGGCCGCCTTTCCGGCTTCGGCGAACGACTCGACCCGGTGCCCTTCCCTCGTCAGGATCCGCTCGAAGATGGAGATCGTGACGGGATCGTCGTCGACGATGATGATGCGCCCCGAGATCACTGGACCGTCACGTCGCCGCGGACGTCGGGGCGGGCCGGGAGACGCCGCCGGGAACCGCCGTTGGCAAATCGATCGTGCATCGGGTCTCCTCGCCCGGCCGGCTCTCGATCCGGATGGTCCCGCCGTGGGCCTGGACAATGCCATAGCAGACGGAGAGGCCAAGGCCGGTCCCGGCCCCGACGGGCTTGGTCGTGAAGAAGGGGTCGAAGACGCGGGGAAGGTGCTCCGGGGCGATTCCACACCCTCGATCGACGACCTCGACCGTCTGGAACCCGGATTCCGCGCGGCCGTCGATCGTGACCGACACGGCCTGTGACGGACGAGAGGCCTGGACGGCGTTCCTCAGGACGTTTTCGATGACCTGCCGGATCTGGGCCCGGTCGGCCGCGATTTCCTGTACATCCTCCGCGGCCTTCACGTCGATCGAGACGCCGCGGGCCTCGCATTCTTCTCGGACCGCCGCGGCGGCTTCCCGCGCGACCTCCTCGATCCGCGTCGGCTCGGGAATCGGCTCGTACTTTCGAGAGAACGTGAGAACCCCCCTCACGATCCGCCCGCACCGCTCTCCCTCCTGGGCGATCTGGGAGAGGTCGCGGTCCGCGGCCCCTTCCCGCCCGCGGAGATCCCGCCGGGCGAGCTTCGCGAGGGAGATGATGTTGTGGAGCGGGTTGTTGATCTCGTGCGCCACGCCCGCCGCGAACTCGCCGATCGACGCGAGCTTCTCCGCCTGGCGGACGCGGCCGTCGGCCTGCTCCCGCTCCACCTGGCTCGCGTGAAGGCGGACGAGCATCCGGTTGTACGCCCGCCCCAGCTCGCCGATCTCATCCCCCGTCTCGACGGGGACGGGCGGATGCGGCCCCGGAGAATCCACGCGGTTCACGGCGTCTACGAGGCGCCGGACGGGCTGGACGAGGGACCGGGACAGGGGGAGAAGGGCGGTCACGGACCCGATGACCACTAGGAGCCAGACCCCGAAGAGGACCTTGCGAAGGTGGGCCACGGGGGCAAGGATCTTGGACCGCTCGGCGACCAGGACCAGGTCCCATCCCTTGCCGGGGGAATTGTAGGGCGAGTAGAAGCGATGAACCAGGATATCCCCCGTCTCCGGATGCTCGAACACGCCGTCCGCGGCAGGGGCGGCGCCGGCGCGGCGGAGCGCGCCCAGGACTGGGTCCGCCGTGAGGCGACGGGGATCTCCGGTCTGGTTCCCGAAGACCGCCTGGGGGTCCGGGTGGACTAGGAAGACGCCGTCCCGCGCCGGATCGTCCACGTTTCTCTCGGCCAGGACCGCGTACCCGATGGCCGGATCGATCCCGTCCCGGACGAAGCCGGCGATCTTCTCGCCCCAGAAGTTGACGATGAGCACGCCCTGGGGCCGTCGAACGCCCCCCGGAGGCGCCCCGATTTCTCGGGGCGGCGCCAGCAGGGGCGTGGAATAGCGGAACATCGCCGGACAGAACTCCGCGGCCCCGGGATCCTCCTTCCCCAGCTCGAAGTTCGACAGCCACGCCGAGGCCTCGGGCTGGCTGATGGCCATCCGGAACGAATCCTTGCCCTCCACGTGAAAGACGCCCCAGACCCCGGGGGACCGGGGGTGCGCGATGCGGTGCGGAACGATCGCGCCCTCCTTGATCTTGAGGAGGACGAACCCGTCCGCGTCCACCAGCCGGATCGCCTGGATCGGGCCCTTGTGCTTCTGGTACGCGAGGAGGAAGTTTTCCGCCTCCGTTCGCGCCCGCTCGAAAGCGGGCCGGTCGCCCCGGTCCAGGTCCATGAGGACGCGCCGAAGGGTCGGCACCTGCGAAAGTCCGATGGCCTCGTGGGACTGCTCGTTGAGGTAGAGGGCGATCTCCCGGACGGTCCGCTCGGCCCGGAGGGCCAGTTCCCTCTCGACGCGCTCCCGAAGGATATTCCCCGCCAGCCGGTCGACGACCACAGCCAGAAGAGTCACGGCGACAAGCGTCAGGGCCAGGACGGTCCAAAGAATCTTGGAGCCGAGACCGGGAGACGGAATCCATGGGAACCAGCGGAACAGGAGGCGTCTCATGTTCGCCTCCCGACCGGGGCCGCGGGGCCTCCGCCGGAAGCCACCGGCTCCGGGCCCCGTCCGGCCAGCTCCGTGAACGCACAAGTCCTGTTCCTCCCCGTCTCTTTGGCGTGATAGAGCGCCCGGTCCGCCTCGCCCATCAGCTCTCCCGCGCTCGCGCGGCCCTCGGCGCAGGTCGTGAACCCGAGGCTCACGGTCACCGGCACCTCCCGCCCGTCCAGCATGTACTGTCCCTTCTCGATCGACATCCGGATCCGCTCCATCGTCTTCCGGGCGCCCGCGGTATCGGTCTCGACGAGCAGGAGAGCGAACTCCTCGCCCCCGTACCGGGCCACGGCGTCCACGGCGCGGACCTGCTCCAGGATCGCCTGGGCGACGATCTTCAGGACCGCGTCGCCGACCGGATGACCGAACGTATCGTTGATCCGCTTGAAGTGGTCGATGTCGAGAAGCCCCAGGGAGAGGGGACCGCCGGCCCGCGCCACGCGCTCCATCTCTTCCTCGACCTTCTCGTCGAACCGCCGGCGGTTGAGGAGGCCCGTCAGCGAATCGGTCACGGCCTGCTGTTCGAGGCGTTTGTGGAGCTCGGCGTTGTCGATCTGGTAGGCGATCTGCTTCGCGAGGAGACCTCCGACCGACTGGTGAAAACCGTTCAGCCGGTCGACCGTGAACGATCCGAAGAGCAGGAAGCCCAGGACCCGCTCCTGGAGAACGAACGGGACCCCGAGGAACGACCGGAGAGCGGCGTCCGCCGTCCCGCCGAGCGAGGCGAACGGTCCCTGTCCGGCTTTTCCTTCGAGACGCGAGAGGAGGACGGGATGCCTGTTCTCCATCATCAGGCCGAAGACGCCCCCGCGCACGTCCACGGCCTGTCCGACGACGCGGTCGGAATCCGCCATCCCCGCCGCGGCCCGCACGACGCCGCCCCCGGCCGGATCGGTCAGGACGACCCAGGCCGAATCGTACGGAATCAGCCCCCCGACCTTCCCCAACAGCTCGTTGAGCACTTGGTCGACGTCCAGCGACCGGCCGATCGCTTCGGCGATCTCGCTCAACACGCGGGACGACCGGGCGATCTGGATGATCTGCTGTTGTTCCGTCATCTTCCGGAGAATGTAGACGATCTGGACGGCGAACCGGGCCAGCAGATTCTCGTCCGCCTTGGAGAACGCCCCGCGCTCCGTGCTGTCCGCGGCGAGCACGCCCCGCATGTATCCCTGGTCAACGAGCGGCACGGCGAGGAACGACTCCACCGGTTCGGCCGAGGCGTAGTACCCGAGCGGCGCGACGTCCCCCTTGAGCTCCGCGACGTGGAGCGGCTTCATCTCCCGGGCCACCCATCCCATGTATCCCACGCCGACGGGGATCACGGCGGCCCTGTCGATCGCCTCCCCGCACGAGAGGACGGCCTTCATCTCGAGCGCGTCCTCACCCTCGCGGCGCGTGAAAAGGACCACCGTGTTCGAGGGGATCGCCTCCTTGATCGTGTCCAGCAGATCGGCCAGGACGCGGTCGAACTCCTGCGCCGACTGGACGAGGCTCGTCAGGCGGGCCTCGTCTTCCATGGCGAGCGCCGTCTCGGAGCCCCTCGATCCGACGAGCGGATCGAACGTCTCCGCGTCGGACGTGAGCCTCTGAAAACGCCCCATCCAGCTGTCCTTATGGCGGACCTCGGCCTGGACGATCCATCCGAGCCCAACGGCCAGGACGATTTGGAACCCCGCGGTCGCCCCCAGGTCCACGGCGATCTCCGGCCACGGAATGCCGGGGTAGACGGGAACGATGCGCGAAGCCCCCTCGACCGCCGCGAGGAGGGCGATGAGCGATATGTTGATCCAGATGGGAAGGGCCGCCGCCACCATCGCGACGAGAAGGAACGAGGCCGGACGCAGGGGCGAATGGCCCGCGCCCGTCACGTGGATGAAATAGGTGAGGCCGGCGGCGACGGCCCCCAGGAACTCAATCTCATGCCGGGGGGAGATCCGGTTAGGCCGAACGAACCGCCAGGACGCAAGAACGAGGAAGAGCAAGAGGACGGAAAGCCACGGAATCGTGTACGGGCTCGCCCATCCGGCCTTGATGAAGTGCCCCGTCCCGACCCCCGCCAGGAGGCCGGCCACGCCGAGGGAGACGGCGTTCCTGACCAGCCACGCGGTGATTCGGTCGAGGACGTCCTCCCCGCCCGGCGGGATCGGCTTCGTCTCCCTCCGCTGGAACTTGCCGCTCATGACCCCCTCATGCGCCGATGAACAGGCGCCCTCGGCGGTTCATCTCCTCGCGGAAGTAGGCTTGGTACCGCACCTCCCACTCCGGGCTTCCTTCGGGAAGCTGTCGGGAGAGCGACGCGAGCTTCTTCCGCGCGGCTGAGTCGACCTCCTCTTCCACGTGAAGCTCGGCGTGAAGGATTCGTTTCACCTCCCGCAGGATCGATTCCCGGTCGGTCTTCGGCGTCACTCCGGGAGCCCCCAGGAGAGAGTCGAGGATAACGTGCGAGAGATGGGTCGCCTTGTCGTCGGATAACCGCACGGCCTAGAGCACCAGGTTCCGCTCGCGCGCGAGCTTCTGCTTCGTCTTGGAGAAGAGCGTGTGATAGTCGAGGCGCCCGCGCTCGATCTCCGCTTCGTAGGCCTTGAGGATCTGCCGAACCTCGGCGTTCAACCGGTCCTCGACCGACAAATCGTCGATCATCGCCTTCTCCACCTCCCCCGCCGCGGCCGCCGGATCCCCCGACAGCTCGATCAAACCCTTCTTCCGCAGGGTCTCGACCGTCAGGCGTGACAGGTGCTTTACAAACCCCTTCGAAAGCCTCATCGCGGCCTCCCTCGTACCGCGGATTATACCACCAAAGACTCTTTCCAGAATCACCGAATCACCGATTCGGGCGAACACAAGGTTCGCCCCTACAGGATTCACCCATTCACCCATTCACCGTCCCCCGATTGACCCATTCCGCGCATTGTGCTACGGTCCGGCTCTCATGAGAGCCGGCCGCTGGACTGCTTTCCTCTTGCTCGCCATCCTTTCCGCGTGCGCCGCCGCTCCCGCCGGACCGATCTCCTTCAAGCCCGCCCCCGGCCCGACGTACGGGATCGAGGGTGAAACGGCCTTCAAGATCGTCGAGAACGTGCGCGTGGAGGTCCGCCACATCTCCCCCGCGGGCCTCGGTCCCGTCCTCAAACGCCTGACCGGATCGCCCGCCAACCCGTTCGAGGGCTTGCTCGTCAAGAAGACGTTCGCGTTCTTCGCGGTCTCAATCGCGAACGGATCGAAGCGCTCCGTGACGTTCAACCCCGCGATGGTTGTCCTCGTCTCCGACTTTGGTCTTCGGGCCACGCCCCGCGACTACCCGGACTTCTTCTCCGTCCTGACCGACCACCCGGAGAGCGAGAAGCGGCTCGCCCAGGTCAAGAAAGCCGTCTACGATATTCCCGTCACCGTCCCCCCCGGCGGGCGGAAGGAAGGGCTCCTGGTCTTTATCGTCGAGATGACGGATGACCGAACGCTCGCCCTCTCTCTCCCGGACGTCTACATCGGCCACGCCGCTCACGCGTTCAGCTTCGCGTTCGAGAGGGAAGAACCCTCCCCGCCGCGGTAGGAGCGATCTCCCGACGCAACCTTCTTGCCTGGACTTTGTTTGGGTCTTGTGGTCAACCGCCGAGTATGCGGAGCGAGGTCCGGGGAAACCGGGGCGCTGCTAGAGGTTGATGCCCGGCACCTCGTCGGAGTGGGTCTGGAAGATCTCCGCGAACGAGGACGCCGTGCGATGGAAGGCGGCCAGCACGTCCGGGTCGAAGTGCTCGGGCCGTGTTCGTCCATCCCCGCGGGTGATGGTTGCCACGGCATCCTCGTGCCTCAAGGGGGGCTTGTACGGCCTCCTGCTCATGAGGGCATCGTACTGGTCGCAGACCATCACGACCCGCCCCTCGATGGGGATCTCCTCCCCGCGGAGCCCCCTCGGATAACCGCTTCCGTCCCACCGCTCGTGATGGCTCGATGCGATCGAAGCGGCCATTCGCAGGGCGGGGTGGTCCGAGCCGGCAAGGATCCTCTCGCCGATCGTCGTATGCGATCGCATGATCTCGAACTCGTGCGGGGCGAGGGGGCCCGGCTTGAGGAGGATGTTGTCGGGGATTCCCACCTTCCCGATGTCGTGCATCGGGCTAGCGAACGCAACGTCGTCGGCGAAGCTTCGGGGCATCCCCAGCGTCTCCGCGAGCCGCTCGGCGTAGAGCCCCATCCGCGCGATGTGCGCGCCCGTGTCCGTGTCCCGGTATTCCGCCACCGCGGTCAAACGCTTCACGAGTTCGATGCTCATCCCCTTGACCATCGTCAGGGCGTCGGCCAGGTCCTTCGTCTTCCGCCGGACGGTCTCCTCGAGAACCGATTTGTAGTTCTTCTCCAGCTCGATCAGCCGTCTGTGTCGGACCGCTTTTTCGATCGCGTGGAGGAGGGACTCGTACTTGTAGGGCTTGCTGATGAAGTCGAAGGCGCCCCTCTTGATTCCGTCCACGGCCACGTCCAGGTCCGGATAACCGGTCATCAGGATGACCGGAAGCTCCGGGTCCAGGGCGTGGATTTTCCCGAGCAGATCGATGCCGGACATCCCGGGCATCTTGATGTCCGTCAGCACGACGTCCACCTCGTTCCGCTCCAGTAGGGCCACGGCGGCGGCGGCGCTCTTTTCGATCGCCACGGCGTATCCGTACTCCCTCAGCATCAAGGAGAGGGAATCGAGCACGTACGGGTCGTCGTCGACCACCAGGACCGTGGACCTCGACTGGTGCGTCCCGGGCTCCGCGCTCATCTCACTCCTCGATCGCCCGTCGGACTTCCCGGAGAAGTTCCCGGGGCGAA
>CAKKSE010000178.1:8360-13758 GCA_919903025.1 Nitrospiria bacterium
CTCATCTCACTCCTCGATCGCCCGTCGGACTTCCCGGAGAAGTTCCCGGGGCGAAATCGGCTTCGCCAGAAACCGGAGCCCCTCGCCCCCGACCTCTTCCGGCCGGATATGCCCCGCCGCGTACCCGCTCAGGAACAGCGCCTTCGCGCTCGGCCGGATCCGCTTGATCTCCTCGTAAGCGGCGCGGCCGTCCTTCCGGGGCATGATCACGTCCAAGATGACCAAGTCGATCTTCTCCCCGTGCTCCCGGTACTGCCGGACCGCTTCTTCCCCGTCCACGGCCTCGACGACACGGTAGCCGAACTCCTCTAGCACCGCCCGCGTCAGCTTTCTCACGTCGGCGTCGTCCTCGGCCAACAGCACCGTCTCCGTGCCGCCAACCTGGATCTCCGGCTCCTCCGGCAGCGGTTCTTCGGCCTCCTCCGCCGCAAGGGGCAGGTAGATCCGAAATATGGTGCCCCTGCCGGGCTCGCTGTAGACGTTGATGTACCCGTTGTGCTGTTTGACGATCCCGTAGCACATCGACAGGCCGAGCCCGGTCCCCTTGCCCACCTCCTTGGTGGTGAAGAAGGGCTCGAAGATCCGCCGCCTCGTTTTCTCGTCCATGCCTACGCCCGTGTCGCTCACCTCGACGAGCGCATACATCCCCGGCTGTCCGTATCCGTGCATCCGGACAAAGTCTCCGTCCAGCACCGCTCGGTCGGTCTCGATGGTCAGCCGTCCTCCGCGGGGCATCGCGTCCCGGGCGTTGGCGGCCAGGTTCATCAGCACCTGTTCGATCGACCCGCTGTCGGCCAGGGCGGCCAGTGCCCCTTCGGCGAGGCCGACCCGAAGCTCGACATCCTCCCCGATAATCCGCCCCAGAAGTCTCTCCACCCGAACGATGAGATCGTTGAGGTCGACCGGCTTCGGCCAGATCGCCTGCCGGCGGCTGAACGCGAGGAGGCCTTGCGTGAGGCGGGCCGCCCTCTCTGCAACGCCGAGGATCTGGTCCGCCTCGTCCCCGGGAGGAGCGCCCTTGTCGATCTTCCTCTTCAGCAGGCTCCCGTACCCGATGATCGCCGTCAGGATGTTGTTGAAGTCATGGGCGATGCCCCCGGCCAGTTGCCCGATCGCCTCCATCTTCTGGGCGTGCCGGAGCTGTTCCTCGAGCTTCTTCTCCTCCGTGATGTCGACGACAAGGCCGTCGTAGGCGATCAGGCGGCCCGCCCGATCACGGCGCGGGACTGGCGTGTTGCGCACCCAGCGGATGGAGCCGTCCTTGTGGATGATGCGGTGCTCCATGGGCTGGACGTCCTCGCCGGAAAGGAGGCGAGCGGACAGGGCCGTGACCGCCTCCCTGTCCTCCTCGTGGACCATCCTCAGCCAGAGGTGGGGGTCGGTCTTGTACTCCTCTTCCGCGTACCCGGTGACCGCCGCACAGCCCGGTCCGTGGAGCGTCTCGACGGCCCGTCCCTCCTCCACCTTCACCGTGTAGATGTAATGGGTCACGGACTCGACGAGGCTCCGGTACCGCCGTTCGCTCTCCCTCAGCGACTCCTCGGCGCGCTTGATCTCCGTGATGTCCCGCGCGACGCTGGAGAAGAACTCCACCGTCCCGTCGGACGCCTTATGGGCCATGATGACCTGCGAGACGGGGATCTCCCGTCCGTCCCGCCTGAGCAGAGCCGTCTCGCCCTGCCAGACGCCGTCGCGGACGGCTGTGAGAAGCGCCTCGTGGAAAAGGGGCCGCGCCCACGCCGGGTGCCCCTCCGCCGCGGAGAAGCCCTGGATGCTTTCGTCTTCCCCCACGCCGATCATCCTACGACCGCCCTGGTTGAGGTAGACCGCGCGCCCCTCCGCATCGGTCATCCCGACGAAGTCCGTCGTCGCCTCAAGAATGGAGATCAGCCGCCGGTGCGCCCTTTCCGATTCCTTCCGCTTAAGGGCGTTGAGGAGGGCGGTCGGGAGCCTCTTCAGGCTCGACTTCAGGATGTAGTCGTCGGCTCCTTCCTTTATCAGCGCGACCGCCACTTCCTCGCCTTGGGAGCCCGTCACAAGAATGAACGGCGTGTCGGGCCTCTCATTACGCGCCAAACGAATGGCTTCCAGGGCGTTGAACCGCGGCAGGGCATAGTCAGCCAGGATGGCGTCCGGCCGGAAGTCCCGGAGCCCGTCCAGGAAAGCCTCCTTCGAATCCGCGCGCCTCGCTGTGAAGGGGATCCCGGCCTTCCGGAGCTCCCGTTCGGCCAGCTCAGCGTCCGTGGGGACATCTTCAAGGATCAGTATCCGGATCTCTCTTTCCATCGCTCTTCCTCGCGAGACCGAGCGCCGGCGGTTGTTCAGGAACTGGGCGGCCTGTTCACCAACAGCCAGTAGAGCCCCATCTGCGAAACCGTTTCGACGAACCGCTCGAACTCCACCGGCTTGCTCACGAAGCTGTTGACGCCGAGCCGGTAGCTCTCAACCACGTCCCGATCCTCCTTGGACGAGGTGAGGATTACGACGGGGACCGTCTTTGTCCGCTCGTCGGCCTTGATCCGCTGCAGGACTTCCATTCCCCCCATCTTCGGGAGCCTCAGGTCGAGCAGGATCACTTTGGGCGCGTTCCCGACGCTTCGCCCTGAGTAGGCTCCCTGGGCAAAGATGAAATCCAATGCCTCGGCTCCGTCCTTCACCCACACCAGGCTGTTGGCCAGGCGGTGTTTCTTGAGCGCCCGGATGGTGAGCTCGGCGTCGTTCGGGTTGTCCTCCACCAGAAGGATCTCGACCTCTTGCGTCTCCACGCGCCCCCTCCTTTCGCCAATCGCGGGTCTTCTCCGCCACCCTTGTCCGCGTCACGCCCCGGCAGGCCGGGGGAGGGCGAAGTAGACCGTGGCGCCCTTATCGATCTCGCCCTCGGCCCACACTTCGCCGCCGTGCTTCTCGACGATGCGCTTGACCACGGCCAGCCCGATGCCCGTCCCCTCAAACTCGTCCGCGCCGTGAAGCCTCTGGAAAACCCCGAAAAGCTTGTCCGCGTACTTCATGTCGAACCCCACGCCGTTGTCGCGGACGAAGTAGACGCACCGACTGCCGTCCGCCCGGCCGGCGATCCGAATACGGGCTTCCGAACGAGGGGTCGTGAACTTGACGGCGTTAGCCAGAAGGTTCGCGAGCACCTGCCGCACCATGGACCTGTCGCCCCAGGCGTGCGGAAGCGGCTCGACGTTGAATTCGACAGCCCGCCCTTCGGTCGCGGCCTTGATCTCCTCGAACACGGATGCCGCGAGAGCGTTCATATCGATGTCGGAGGACTCCGCCTCCCGCCTCCCGATCCGGGAAAAAGCCAGGACGTCGTCGATCAGCTCCCCCATCTTTTTCCCGTTGTCCCCGACGATCTTGAGAAGCCGCCGTCCTTCTCCGTCCAGCCGCTCCGCATGGTCCTCCAGCAGTATCCGGGAGAAGCCGTCGATCGCGCGGAGCGGCGCCCGCAGGTCGTGGGAGACGGAATAGCTGAAGGCCTCGAGATCCTTGTTGGCCGCCTCGAGTTGGGCGGTCCGCTGAAGAACGCGTTGCTCCAGCTCCTCGTTGAGCTTTCTGATCTCCTCCTCCGCCCGCCTGCGCTCGGAATCCGCCCGGTTGAGGGAGGCCGCGATTCCGAGGATCACCATGCTCAGCAAAGCGACGCTCGCAGTCGTCATGAGCCCCAGTCCGAACTCGGTGCCATAAAGATCCGCGCGCTGGCCCCACAGCCGCATCCACCCCAGCGCTACGGGAAGCAGGAAGGCGACCGGGATCAGTCGGCGGGCCACAACGCCGCCCATGTGCGGGCTCGCAACAACAGCCATGATGCCTCGATTCGGGCTGACTGCGAGCATCCCAACGCCGAGTACGATGAAACAGGCGGCGGTATTGACCGCCATCCCGATGAATGGGGATATCCGGTATAACCCAGTGGCGTCGTACGCATGGCCCAGGAAGGCCAGGAACGACGTGAAAATCACAAACAAGAGCATGGCTTGCGCGATCCATCCAAGGCGCCTGTCTCTGGAGCGGGCGAGAAGCAATGCCGAGCCTGAAAGAAGAAAGTTCAGGGCGGTGTTGGGCGCCATCCGATTCGGGATGTCCGGGTCCCCGCCGGCAGTGGCCAGCTTGGAGGCAAAAAGAACCCGGTCCAAGGCAATATCCCATCCGGCCGTATATCCTAAAAACCTTTCAAGGCCGATCAGAGCGACCGTGGCCGCGCACAAGAATGCCGTGCGCCTGATTCCGGCGAGGCGCGGCGCACCCCCAAGATTCGCTTGGCAGAGCCACAGGCCGGCCGAGGACAGAATGAAGGCGATAGCCGTCATGGGATTCATGGCTACCGCGTCGGGAAATACGCGTTTCAAGAACTCGATGTTGAAAACCCAGCCGGCAAGAACCAGCAGGCTCACCGAGATAACGATGGCGCTCGCGGCTTTGGGGAGCTTGATTACGGAAGATGCGAAGGCAGGTTGTCCCGGACCGTTCCCGGGGTTTTCAGCCCGTCTTGAAACGGGATCCATTCTCTTGCCTCCAGGGAGGGTTCCGCATCTTTGCGGTCTGGAAGGCTGGACAAACAGTCAACTTGATAAAATATATCAGAAAACCATCATAAATCAAGCCAATCCCGCAAACTTCGCGGGCCGGGGCGACACTACGGAACCGCTTTTCGGACGTCCTTCCACGTCGGGACGCGGCAGGCTTTTTCGGGAATCCTGCCGCCCTCGCCGATCCGGACGGCGCGCAGGCCGGCATCCAGGAACGCTTGGAGGTCCTCCTTTTGCTGGGCGATCCCGACCGACAACAGCCATCCTTCCTTCCTCCGAGTCTTGAGCCAGTCCTTGAGATCCGCCGAAGAGTCATCCCCGGTCCCAGGCTCCGCGGGCAGGAAGATCACCGGAATGTTCGGGAACTTATGTTCCTTGAGCCAGATGCGGATTTCCGCGCGGGAGCGCTCCGAGCGGCGCGTGAGCATGACGACGGCATGAGTGGATGAGAGGTGGCGGAGACCGTCCGGAGCGCCGTCCCGCGGCGGACCCACGTCCGCAGACCCGACAGGAAGCGCCTCGCGCCTCGCCGAGGCCGCGGCGCCTTCGAGAACAACGACGGCCCACGGGCGCCGGGGCGGCCAAGACGCGGCGACGCCCGTCGCGGGCTGGGCCGAGTACCGTCGCGTCGATGCCAGGACAGCGTGGATTTCGTGGACGCCCTCGGGGAGTTTGGGCAGGGCGAGCCGCCCCCACCCCCCTTCGCCCGTCAGGGCCGATCCTCCCCATTTCCCCGCGCGGACGGACACGACCTCCCCGCCGATTCCATGCCCGAAGAACCCCGCCGAACGGACCTGAATGCGAAGTTCGGCCGCCTCTCCTGTGCGAACAATCAAGTCAGGCACATCGATGACGGCCTTCTCCTG
>CAKKSE010000178.1:13858-21204 GCA_919903025.1 Nitrospiria bacterium
AGATCGTTGTACGTGATCCAGTGGCGGCGGGGAAGACTTGCGCGAAGGGCCTTCTCTGTCTCCTCGGGTGTCTTGGTCTTGACGTACCCCCAGCGGTTCGAGATCCGGTGGACGTGCGTATCGACGCAGATGCCCGGCTTTCCGTACCCGACCGTGACGACAAGGTTCGCCGTCTTCCGACCGACGCCTTTGAGGGTGAGGAGATCTTCGATCGTGTCGGGGACCCTCCCCCGCCATCGGCTGATGAGGTCGGCGCAGATCTGTCTGAGATGGCGGGCCTTGGTCTTGTAGAAGCCGACGGGATAGATCGCCCGGGCGATCGCCGGCACGGAAAGCCGGAGCATCTCGGCGGGGGTCTTTGCGATCTTCCGGAGCCGGGCCGTCGCTTCGGCCGTCGTGCCGTCCTTGGTGCGGAGCGAAAGGACGCAGGACACGAGCACCCAAAAGGGGTCGCGCGTCTCCTGTGCCACCACGCCGACGATCGGCGTCTTCCACTTCCGGACCTCCCGGCGGAGAAGCAAGAGCGCCCGCAAGATGTCGAAGGATCGGCCTCTGGAAGCGTGTCGGGCCCGGGAATGCCGCTCCCCGGGCCCGCTTCTCTCCGCCTTGGCTCGCGCGGCGCTCACGTCCCGGCTAGCGCGACATCCACAAAGCTCCGCCGACGAGCGCCATGATCGCGCCCATGAGGAGGAACATGAACAGGAGCGCGATCCCCACGAGGATGGCCACGACGGCGATCGCCTTGCCGCGCTCGAGCTCGTGCACCCGCTCGAGGATGATGACCGTCATGGGAAGCATCCAGAGGCCCGCGAGACCGCCGATGAACGGAATGATCCGGGCCCACGAGACGATGTGGGCCAGGGACATCGCCCGGTAGAGCGACATGAAGTCCGCCTTGCCGCCGAAAAGGATCGAGAGGCCATGCACGATCCCGACGACGATGAACGAAACGACGACGGCGAGGATGGGGCCGGTGACAATGGCGGCGAAGGAACCGTGGAAGAAGAGGCCGCCGATCGCGCCCGCGAGCCCCCCCACGGCCACGACGAGAAGACCCGGAACGAATCCCTGTTCATCGGCCGCCGCTTCCTTCGCGGCGTCTCCGTTCAGCTTGACGAGCTCGATCGCGCGCATGATGTAAGCTTGGAGATCCATTCCGTCCCTCCTCGTGTTGTGTGGATTGGCCAATTCCTATCTCAAGATTCCGGCCCCAAAGTCCGATAGGAGAAGGCGGGGTTGTCCCGAACACCCCCGCGGTCAAGAGAACCAGGACGCGGCGAAACAACGTTCGGCAGAGGAAGGATCGGCCGGTGTTTGGCGCCGGGATTATAACTTCACGACGGAGAAGACGCAAGCCGGCTTCGGCCGCGGAAAACATCGTTTGGTCTAAGGGGGCGAATCTCCTGTCTTTTTTCCTTGACGCGCTCTTGCTCCGCGTGATAGTTTCCGTCGTTTTTGCCCCCCGTGGTCGCCTTTCGGCATTCTGTTTGTTTTTTGCCCGTTACTGATCGATATTCTTAATTCTTCCCCGGTCGGAAGCCAGACGGTGATCCGCGGATCGGCGCGTGAGTCGGCCGGAGGAGATTGCTCGGCTCAACAAGGGAAAGGAGTGGGGAACCATGGACATTCAGCTCAAGTCCCGCGTCAAGTGCATCGACCGTCCCGTCGGCGAGGTCTCCCGATTGATCCTGAGCCAGACGACGCGGGAGATCACCGACATGGTCGTGCGTCTTGATGCGAACGGGCGCGAGATCGTCGTCCCCGTCGACGGCAACACTTCCGTCCGCCCGGGTCCCGAAGTCGTCCTCCTCTATCCCGTCGACCGGCTTGAGGGAATGCCCGGCTTCCGCCGGGGAGACTGGGAAGAGGTCGAGGTCGCCGAGTTCGCGCCCCACCTCCACGTCCACCAGGGCGAAGTCCTCGCGAAGTTCCCCGAGGCCGAACGGGACCTGTCCCGCAGGCGCTTCTTCTTCTGGGCATCCAACGCGATCGGCGCCTTGATCACCCTTCCGCTCGTCTGGCCGGTCTTCAAGTACCTGATCTTTCCGCTCTACAAGGGGTTCGACAACGCCTGGGTCCGCCTCGGAAAGGCGGACCGGCTTCCCGCCGCCGACTCTCCTGTCCTCTTGGAGTTCACGCGGACGCCGAAGGAAGCCTACATGGTCAACACGGTCAAGAAGACGGCCTGGGCCGTAAAAGCCTCGCCCGACCTTCTCAAGGACGTCTACAAGGGCGACCCGGAGCGGGTCTTCAAGGAGGCGGACGGTCAGCCGATCTGGGAAAACAAGGGAGTGGAATACATCGTCTACTCCGGCAAGTGCCCCCACCTGGGATGCGCGTACCGCTGGGACGAGACGGACAAGCGCTTCATCTGCCCCTGCCACCTCTCGATCTTCAAGCTCAACGGCGAGCTGGTGAGCGGCCCGGCGCCGCGCCGCCTGGACACGCTCCCGGTCCGCTTGGCGGACGGCCAGGTCGAGATCATCGACGCGGAATACAAGGCCGGCGAACACGGCAAGAAGCGGATCGTTTAGGAGGACGCCCCGATGCTCGATATCGTCTACAAGTGGATCGACGAACGGATCAACCTGAAGGGGCTCCAGAACAAGATGCTGAACGAGCCGATCCCCGGCGGGGCCCGCTACGCCTACGTCTTCGGGAGCGCTCTTCTCTTCATCTTCGCGATGCAGATCGTGACCGGCATCCTCATGATGTTCTACTACGCGCCCACCGTGGACCACGCCTGGCAATCGATCCGTTACATCATGGAAGACGTGGACTACGGCTGGCTCATCCGCGGAATCCATCACTGGGGTTCGTCGGCCATGGTCGTCTTGCTGGTCGTCCACGCGACGCAGGTCTTCCTGTGGGGGGCCTACAAGAAGCCGCGGGAGATGGTCTGGATCGTGGGCCTTCTCCTCGCGCAGGTCGTAATCGGCCTCGGCTTCACCGGCTACCTCCTCCCGTGGGACCAGAAGGCCTACTGGGGGAGCGTCGTGGGAATCGAGGTGGCGGGCGTCGTTCCCGTCATCGGGGACTTCCTGGCCCGCTTTCTCAAGGGCGGGACGTCCGCGGGCGTCCTCACGCTCAACCGTTTTTTCGTGATCCACGTCATGATCCTTCCGCTCTCGCTCATGGGCCTGGCGGGCCTCCACCTCTTCCTGTTCCGGAAAGCGGGTCCGGCCGGACCGTACAAGGGAGAGCCGGCCGAGTTGGAGAGGAAGAAGGAGTTCTTCTTCCCCAAGCAGGTCTATAAAGACTCGGTCTTCATGCTCATGGTTTTCGCCGCTCTCGTCGGCCTCTCTTACGTTTGGCCGCCTGAGCTCATGAGCAAGGCGAATCCGGCGGCCTCGGCGTTCGATCCCGAGCCTGAGTGGTACTTCCTGGCGATCTTCCAGCTCCTGCGCCTTCCGATCTTCGCGGGGCAGTGGGGCGAGTTCGTCGGGGCGATCGTCGTTCCGGGCCTCTTCTTCGGCCTCCTCTTCTCCCTCCCCTTCCTCGACACCCGCAAGGAGCGGCACCCGCTCAAGCGGCCCATTGCGACAGGCGGGCTGGTCGTCTTCTTTGTCTCCATGCTGGTTCTCATGGGGATCGCGGTCTCGACCCGCGAGGCGCTTTTCCATCATGACGAGAAACTCTCGGCCCTCGGGATGGAGATTTACTATACCAAGGGCAACTGCGCCGCCTGCCACGTCATCGCGGGACTCGACGAGGAGATCCGCGGGGCGCCCGGCGGGGCGATTGGGCCCGCCCTGACCGACGAGGCCGACGTCGACAAGCGCCAGGTCGGCGGATTCCTGGAATGGCAGATCATGCATCTCAAGGACCCGGCCAAGCTCTCGCCGGGATCGATCATGCCGCCCGCCGCTGCCGTGGGCCTGACCGAGAACGAGATGATCGCTCTCGTCCACTTCCTTGGGGACCACACCAAGGGGCTTCCGGGCAAGGGAATGGAGGCGTTCAAGAAGAAGCTCGAGACTGCCTCCGCGGCCGGGGCGAAGCCCTAGCCACCCGCCGACCGCTCGCAATGAGGGGGGGCCCGGCCTGACAGCCGGGTCCCCTTTTCTTTTCCCGGTTTCGTTCTTCCTTGTCCCGAAACCCCGGGCGGATGTATATTCTGACCCGAACGCGGAGGCTTGCGGGAGGCGCCGGCGCGCGTTCCTCGAGGCCGGCGCCGGATCGGCAACCGCACGGAGGCGCGGACATGGAGACGAAGCGGAAGAAGCTGGGCGAGATCCTCATCGAGGAGAAGGTCATCGATGAGATGCAGCTCAAGGCCGCGCTGGGCCATCAACAGCAGTGGGGCGGGAAGCTCGGCACAACCCTCATCGAAATGAGTTTTGTCACCGAACGCGCCCTTGCCGATGTCCTGGAAAAACAGCTCGGCCTGAAAATGATCGATCTGTCGACGCTCGACGTCCCCGAGAGCGCCCTGAGAAAGCTTCCATCGAGCGTCGCCAAGAAGCACAGCGTTCTCCCGATCGACATCCGCGGGCATATCCTGACGCTCGCGATGAGCGACCCGACGGACCTCAACGTCATCGATGAGATCCAGTTCACGACGGGTGTCACCATCCGCCCCGCGCTGGCCCTGGAGTCCCAGATCCGCAAGGCCATCCGGCGCTACTACGACGCCGAGGCGATCGACTTCCGGGGCGGAATCATGGATATCGCTCGTTCCGTCGATCTCCCGGCCGAACCCATGTTCATTCAAGGCGGGACCGAGATCCACGCCGCTCCATCGGGATCGGACTGGCCGGTCGCCGAGTTCGAGATCCTGGTTCAGCTTCTGATCGACCGGGGAGTCATCACCCGCCAGGAATGGGAAGAACGGGCCTCTCGCGTTCGCCGGAGGACTTCCTGAGCGGAGAATCGCCTTGCCCCCGCCGCGTCCGGTTGCTACCCTACGCAAGTGCCGGCTCCCGCTGAAAAAACGCGCCTGACGCTTCTGTCACACGGCTCCGGCTGAGCGTGCAAGCTCGGTCCCGAGCTTCTGGCGCAGGTCCTGCGCTTCCTTCCCCCCATCAACGATCCAAACGTCCTCGTCGGCACGGCCACGGCCGACGACGCGGGCGTCTATCGCCTGACGGATGAGATCGCGCTCGTCCAGACGGTCGATTTCTTCACGCCGATCGTCGATGGCCCCTATGACTTCGGCCGGATCGCGGCCGCCAACGCCCTCTCGGACATCTACGCCATGGGGGCCCGGCCGGTTCTCGCCCTCAACATCGTCGCTTTCCCGAAGGAAGGTCCGATCGAGGTCCTGGGCGAGATCCTTCGGGGAGGCGCCGAGAAGGCGGCCGAGGCCGGGGTCTCCATCATCGGCGGCCATTCGATCGACGATCGCGAGCCGAAATACGGCATGGCAGTGACCGGGCTCATTCACCCCCGGAAGATCGTCACGAACGGCGGCGCCAGACCCGGCGACCGCCTCGTCCTCACGAAGCCCCTGGGAACAGGCGTGGTCGCGACGGCAATCAAGCGGGGAAATCCAAGACCCGAGACCGTTGTCGAAGCCGTCGAACAGATGGCGGCGCTCAACCGCGCCGCATCCGAGGCAATGGTGGAGGTCGGCGTCTCAGCCTGCACGGATATTAGCGGCTTCGGTCTTCTGGGGCACCTCAAGGAGATGATCGACGCCTCCGGCGTCGGCGCCGTGCTTCGGGCAGGCGACACTCCGTTGCTCGCGGGGGTCCTGGATCTGGCCGAGGGCAATGCGGCAGGCGGCTCCCTGAACAACCTGCGCTTCGCGGAGCCCCACGTCGCATGGGAACCGGCCGTCCCCGGTCCCGTCCGTCTGCTCCTGGCCGACGCCCAGACTTCGGGAGGCCTTCTGATCGCCGTCCCGGAAGAGAAACTGTCAGACCTTCTCCAAGCCCTCGAAAGAAAGGGGGTTCGGACACGAAGCGTAATCGGAGAGATAAATGACGCGCGGGGAAAGATCAGGATTGCGCAAGCGTAGAACGCGAAGACGGTCGGCGTCAGGAGATCGAAGCGACCGGATCGAGGCGAAGAAGGTCCCGCACGAGGTTCCGAACCTGGGCGACGCGGAACGGCTTGCGAAGCACGAAGGAGATGCCGAGTCGTTCCATGTCTTTCTCGGCCACGTTCACGAGGCTTCCCGTCATGAGGACGATCGGAAGCCTGGGGAGAATCTGCCTGACCTCGCGAGCAAGAACGAGTCCGTCCCGTCCAGGCATCCGATAGTCCGTGATCATAAGGTCCACCGGGCCTCCCCCCGCGGCCGCGAGGAAGTCCAGCGCCGTATCGGCATTCGAAGCGGTTTGCACCTCGAACCCCTCGAGTTGCAGGATTCTCGTCAGCGCGTCGAGGACGGCCGCCTCATCGTCCACGATCAGTATGCGGATTCGCAACTTGGCTTCTTCTTTCGCCACCCAGAGCGCCCCCTGACGGTTTCTATGACTTTTATAGCAGGCTTGGTATCATTCCAGATGTGAAATGTCAAGCAATTCCTGGATGTGGGAGTTCTGCTCGTACCATCCACAAGATATGGGGTCTTCCCGGAAACGCCTGCGCGGCATCGTTGAAGAACCCCGCCTTGAAAGTCGGGGATTCTTCGACCTCCAAGGTGTTTCTCGTTATTTGCATTCGTGCGCGGTTCAGTCTGTAGCTTGAGACGGCAGGCCGCCGCATCCCAAACCAACATGGAGAAAGAAACAGAAAAGGCCTCCCAGACGGTTCGCCTGGAAGGCCTTTTCCAATTAATCCCGGCAGCGACCTACTTTCCCACGCCGTTTCCAGCGCAGTATCATCGGCCTTTGAGGGCTTAACTTCCGTGTTCGGGATGGGAACGGGTGTTTCCCCTCAGGTATGGCCACCGAGAAACTGAATATCGCAAGCAGGATTTCGCAAGAACTCGCCAAGAATGTGTCGGACGGTTCAAAGGCAGAAGAAATATTATGGTTAAGCCTCACGACCGATTAGTACTGGTCAGCTTAAGCCGTTACCGGCCTTACACCTCCAGCCTATCAACCTGGTAGTCTTCCAGGGGTCTTCAGGGGGATTACTCCCCGGGAGATCTAATCTTGGGGTGAGTTTCCCGCTTAGATGCTTTCAGCGGTTATCTCGTCCGGACATAGCTACCCAGCAATGCCCCTGGCGGGACAACTGGCACACTAGAGGTCCGTCCATCCCGGTCCTCTCGTACTAAGGACAGCTCCCCTCAAATCTCCTGCGCCCACGACAGATAGGGACCAAACTGTCTCACGACGTTTTGAACCCAGCTCTCGTACCGCTTTAATTGGCGAACAGCCAAACCCTTGGGACCGACTTCAGCCCCAGGATGCGATGAGCCGACATCGAGGTGCCAAACCACGCCGTCGATG
>CAKKSE010000179.1 GCA_919903025.1 Nitrospiria bacterium
CTGCGGTTGATGAGCGGCCCCAGCGCGTCGAGACTCCGCGGTTGTTCTGGAACGGTGGCGGTGAGCTGGCGCAGCGAACGGATTCTCTCCGTCATCGTCTTGAGGCCGGCGTCATGCGGCTCCAAGAAATCCGCTGTCCCGGTCAACCCGTAGCCGCGCCCGGACCGATCTGCGACCATGCTGCCTGCGGGGTGGCTGCGAACATACCATTCTGGCGACCCGCAGTGTTTTCTGTCACGGCTCATAGGATACCGAGAGTGCACCCCCCCGGGGGCGCGTCAATCAGAGGAATCTCGTGGATGGGCAGGAACTTACCCTAGCCCTAATGCCGTTCGGTAATTTAGCGGAAATCCGTGAAGGGTAAGAGTGTATAGTTTTTTCTAGACTTATTGCGTCCCTGATGCTGTGATTGGGCTGAGATGAGCTCAATCGTTGAGGAAAGAACGATCGCAAGTGAAGTCGTCGGGCCCGAGGTAGAGGTCGCCGTGGTGCCAGCCGCGGAGGCGGCGTGGTTCGACCAGCAGCTGGCCACCCACCATAATCTTGGCGCGGGCCGGTCGGTGGGCGACTACCTGAGGCAAACGGTCAAGGTGCGGGGGACGGTGGCCGCTTTGTTGGTCTGGGGTCCGGCGTGTTATGAGCTCAAGGATCGGGACCGGTGGATAAGCTGGAGCGCGCCGCAGCGAGTGGCGCGGCTGAAGCTCATCGTGCAGAACCGCCGATTCCTGCTTCTGAGCGACAAGGAGGCTGCGCCCAACCTCGCTTCTCAGGCAATGGGGGCGGCGCTGCGCGCGCTGCCCGGACAGTGGCAGGAGGCCTTTGGTTACCGTCCGCTCTTGGCGGAGAGTTTCACCGACCCGGAAGTGTATGCCGGCACGTGTTACCGAGCGAGCAACTGGGAGCCGGTGGGTTTCAGCACTGGCTATAGCCGCGACCGAGCGAAGTTCTATATTCCCAACGAGCGACCGAAAAAGTTGTGGCTGTATGCACTGGATCGGCAGGCGCGCCGGCACTTGCGGGCGGTGCAGGTGCCGGCCGATTGCCAGCCGGCGGTGACGCCGCCGCCTGGCGGCGTGCTCCCGGTGAATCAGCCGCAGATGCTATCGCTCTTGGAGGCCATCCGCGTGGCTCCCGATCCGCGGGCCAAGAACACGCGTTTTCGTCGGGGCCCAGTCCTGGCCATTGTGGCGATGGCATTACTGGCCGGGCGGCGCGAGATTGCCGAAATTGCGCGTTTTGCCACGACGCTGAGCCAGCGGCAGCGCCACTTGTTGGGTCTGCCACGCAAACCGACGACCAAGGCGTTTTATAAGGTGCCGAGCTATTCGGTCTTCTACGCTTTGCTGACCCAGTTGGACGGGGAGGCCTTCGCCGCTCACCTCGCGGCCTGGCTGCAGGCCCACGCCGAGGCCCTGCCGCAAGCGCTCGCGATGGATGCGCGGATGATTCGCGCTCACCTCGGGCGGCTCGCGCGGGCGCAGCCAGAGGACGGGGCGCCCCCAGCCGTCGCCAGCTCCGACCAAAAAGAGGGCACCCCGCGCGGCGGGTAAATCCGGTAACGCGCGGCAATTTGGTTTTCATCCCGATGAATAAAAAAAACGCTTGGTGGCGCCACTAAAGCCACCGGCACGCCCGAAGATTCGGGCTTGCTCACAGCACCCGGTGGTCGCAATCACTCGCCCTCGAGTGAAATCCTCACGGGCAAGGAAAAATCCGCCGTGGGACGGAGGCCGGGCCGGGCCCGAAATTTTCAACGGCGCAGAAACCGAAAGAGAAATCGCCAGGACAAGACGAAGAGAATCCGCGCAGGCCGCCGACCGACGCACGGCTGCGGCTCGGACCGCTTCGGCTTCTGCGCCGCCTTGGCGGCCTTGTTGCCCGCGGCCAAGTTGCAGCAGGCGTGCTCACCGCGGCGATCCCTTCGCGGCCGGCCGCCCGAGTTGGCACGGACCACGCTGATCCCAGCGCTGTTGTTCCACGTCATGAA
>CAKKSE010000180.1:0-5833 GCA_919903025.1 Nitrospiria bacterium
CCCGCACTTGACACCTTGGGGAGGGCGAAAGTATCATTACATTTAGACAAGGCGGCTGGCTTCATGGAAGGCGTTTGCGGCCGCCCACCCAAAACGAAAGCAGGCGCTGCATGTTCGAGAAGTTTACCGACCGGGGACGCAAGGTCATCATCCTGGCCCGCGAAGAGGCCGAGCGCCACCAGAACGACTACCTGGGGACCGAACACCTCCTCCTCGGCATCCTCCGCGAAGAAGACGGGATCCCCGTCGCCGTCCTCAAGAAGATGGGGCTCACGACGGAAGAGATCAAGCTCGAAGTCGAACGGAACCTTCCCCGGGGGACCAACATCCTCACGTTCGGCGAGATTCCCTTCACGCCGAGAGCCAAGAAGGTCCTCGAGCTCGCCATCGAGGAGGCGAAGCTCCTGGGGCATAACTACATCGGAAGCGAGCACCTTCTCCTCGGCCTCATCCGGGAGGAGGAAGGGATCGGCGGAAAGATCCTCCGAAGCCTCGGCGCGAACCTATTGGGCGCCCGCCAGCTCACGATCAACTTCGTCCGGCGCGGCGTCGTCCAGAACACCGAGAAGAAAACCGCCACGCCGGCCCTGGACGAATTCGGCCGCGATCTGACCCAGCTCGCGCGCGAGCACAAACTCGACCCGGTCATCGGCCGCGAGGACGAGATCGAGCGCGTCATGCAGATCCTTTGCAGGCGCACCAAGAACAATCCGGCCATTATCGGCGAGCCCGGCGTGGGAAAAACGGCGATCGTCGAGGGCCTCGCCCAGAAGATCGTCAACAACGACGTCCCGGAGAACCTCTACAACCGGCGGATCGTCGCGCTCGACCTGGGATCGCTCATCGCGGGCACGAAGTACCGCGGCCAGTTCGAGGAGCGGCTGAAGGTCGTGATGAAGGAGATCGTCCAGGCGGACAACGTGATCCTCTTCATCGACGAACTGCACACGCTCGTGGGGGCCGGCGCGGCCGAGGGCTCCATCGACGCCTCCAGCATGCTGAAACCGGCCCTGGCGCGGGGCGAGATCCAGTGCATCGGCGCCACGACGCTCGACGAATACCGGAAGTACATCGAGAAGGACGGGGCGCTCGAGCGCCGGTTCCAGCCGATCCACGTCCAGCCGCCCAATATCGAAGAGACGGTCAACATCATCCGCGGGCTTCGGAGCAAGTACGAGGCGCACCACAAGATCCGGATCGCGGACGAGTCGATCACGGCGGCCGTGCGGCTGTCCGACCGCTACATCTCCGACCGGTTCCTTCCCGACAAAGCCATCGACGTAATCGACGAAGCCGGCTCGCGCGCCAAGCTCATTAAGTTCACGGCGCCGCCCGAGCTCAAGAACATCGAGAAGGACCTGAAGCGGATCGCGCGCGAAAAGAACCTCTTCATCAAGCTCCAGGACTTCGAGAAAGCCGCCGCGCTCAAGACCGAGGAGGAGATGTCCAAGAAGCGCCTCGAGGAGCTCCAGCGGCACTGGCGGGAGAACCAGGAGAAGGAAGAGCCGACGATCTCCGAGGAGGATATCGCCCTCACGATTTCCAAGATCACGGGGATTCCCCTCTTCAAGCTCGAGGAGAAGGAGACCGAAAAGCTCCTCCGAATGGAGGATGAACTTCACCGCCGCATCGTGGGCCAGAACGAGGCGATCAAGGCCGTCTGCCGGGCCATCCGGCGCTCGCGCGCCGGCGTCAAGAACCGGAAGAAACCGATAGGGTCGTTCGTCTTCATGGGCCCCACCGGCGTCGGGAAGACGGAGCTCGCCCGGGCGCTCGCCGCATTCCTCTTCGACGACGAGAACGCCCTCATCCGGGTCGACATGTCGGAGTACATGGAGAAGTTCTCGTCCTCGCGCCTGCTCGGCGCCCCTCCCGGCTACGTCGGGTACGAAGAGGGAGGCCAGCTCACGGAGAAGGTCCGGCGCCGCCCCTACTCGGTCATCCTGCTCGACGAGATCGAGAAAGCGCACCCGGACATCTTCAACATTCTCCTCCAGGTCCTGGACGAAGGACATCTGACCGACTCGTTCGGCCGCAAGGTCGACTTCAAGAACGCCGTGGTGATCATGACGTCGAACATCGGCGCGCGGTTCATCGACAAGGGCGGCGTCGGGCTCGGCTTCCAGAAGCCCGACGTGGCGGAAGCTCACAAGAAGATGGAGGCCTCGATCCGCTCGGAGCTCAAGCACACGTTCAACCCCGAGTTCCTGAACCGCGTGGACGAGATTGTCGTCTTCCACTCGCTGACGCAGGATCACTTGAAGGACATCATCGACATCCTCATTGCGGACCTCAACAGACAGCTTCTGGAGCAGGGGATCCAGCTCGACGTGGACGACAAGGCGAGGGAGTGGATCCTGAAGGAGGGCTACCAGCCCTCGTACGGCGCGCGGCCTCTCCGGCGGGCGATTCAGAAACACCTGGAGGACCCGCTCTCGGAGGAGATCATCAAGGGCCGGTTCAAGGAAGGCGGCCACCTCCGCGCCACCGTCCAGGAAGGCGGCATCCACTTCACCGAAGCCGGCCTCCCCGCCCTGACCAGCGCCTAATCCCCTGCCAGCTGTTCCCCGAAACGCCGCAGGGGCGTACGATCGTACGCCCCTGTCTTTTCTCGCGGGGACAGGGACGTTGACCATGTAGAGCGGAGCGCACGGCCCCTTGCGCTCCGCTCTACGCCCCCACAATCCGCCGGAATTCGTTCTCGTCGATCGTGGCAACCCCCAGGGCGCGGGCCTTGGCGGCCTTGGAGCCCGGGTCCTCGCCGACGACGACGTAGTCTGTCTTTTTGCTCACGCTCTCCGTAACCTTTCCTCCCTTTGCCTTCACCATCGCGGCGGCCTCCTCGCGCGAGATCAAGATCGTTCCCGTGAAGACGAACGTCTTCCCGGCCAGCGTCTGGCCGGTTTTCGGAGGCAACTTTCGTTCCTCCTTCATCCTGACGCCGGCCTTCTCCAGCTTCTCCAGGACCTTGACGTTCCGAGGCTCCAGGAAATGGTCCGCGATGGCTTGCGCCACGATGGGGCCGACCTCCTCGACCGATTCGAGATCTTCTGTCGAGGCGTGACGGAGAGCGTCGATCGAATGGAACCGGTCCGCCAGGATCTCGGCCGTCCGGACGCCAACCTGCCGGATGCCGAGGGCGAAGATGAGGCGCGAAAGCGGCCGGTCTTTGCTGCCCTGGATTGCGGCGATAAGGTTCTGAGCCGACTTCTCGCCCATCCGCTCCAGCGAGACGAGCTTCTCTTCGGTGAGAGCGTAAAGGTCGGCCGAGTCCTTGACCAGACCCTTCGAAAGAAGCTGGGACACGATCGCCGGCCCCAGGTTCTCGATGTCCATCGCGCTCCGCCCCCCGAAGTATTCGATCGTCCTCTTGACTTGGGCTGGGCATGAGGTGTTGGTGCAGCGCGACGCGGCCTCCCCTTCCTCGCGCACGACGCGGCCGCCGCACACGGGGCAATCTTTCGGCATCTCAAACCGCTTCTCGTGGCCGGTCCGCACAGAGGTCACGACGCCTACGACTTTCGGAATCACCTCCCCGCCCCGCTCCAGGATCACGCGGTCGCCGATCCGAATGTCCTTCCGCCGGATCTCGTCCTCGTTGTGGAGCGTGGCCCTTTTGACCGTCACGCCTCCGAGGGGAACGGGCTCCAGGTGCGCGACGGGCGTGAGCGTTCCCGTCCTCCCCACCTGGACTTCGATGGACACGAGCTTCGTCGTCGCCTGCTTCGCCGGGAACTTGTACGAGATCGCCCACCGCGGGCTCTTTCCCGTCGCGCCCAGGCGCTCCTGGAGGGCAACGTCGTTCACCTTGATCACCATCCCGTCGATCTCGTAGGGAAGAGCATCCCGCCTCTCTTCCCAGGAATCGCAGACCTTGATGACTTCCTCGACCCCGCGGCAGACACGGATGTTCGGGTTCACCTTGAAGCCGAGCGTTCGGAGGAATTCCAGACCTTGGTCGTGAGTCGGGAACGCGGGCGCCCCCCGACCGGGGAGATAGGCATAGAAAAAAGCGTCAAGCTGTCTCCGGGCCACCTCGCGGGGGTCTTGGAGCTTGAGCGATCCTGAGCAGGCATTCCGGGGATTGGCGAAGAGCGGCTCTCCCGCTTCCTCGCGCTCCTCGTTGGCCCGATCGAATGCTTTCCGCGGCATGTAGACCTCCCCTCGGACCTCGAACGCGAGACCCTCGCCGTCCGCCTTCACGGAAAGCGGGACGCTTCGGATCGTCCGCAGGTTGGCCGTGATCTCGTCTCCCGTTTCCCCGTCGCCCCGCGTCCCGCCGACGCGGAGCGCTCCCCCCTCGTACCGAAGGGCAACCGCCACGCCGTCGATCTTGAGCTCGACGACGTATTCCCGGACCTCCAGCCCAAGAAACCGGGCGACCCGGTCGTTAAACTCGATCAATTCTTCCTTCGAATAGGTATTGTCGAGGGAGAGCATCGGAACGGCGTGACGGAAAGGAGGGAAGACCTTCGTCGGCTGATCGCCGACCCGCTGGGTGGGTGAATCGGGAGTGACGAGCTCGGGATGGGCTTTCTCGATCGCTTTCAGCTCGTCGACGAGCGCGTCGTACTCGGCGTCGGAGATCTCCGGAGCGTCCTCGACGTAGTATTTCCGGTCGTGGTGCGCGATCGCCTCGCGGAGACGCCGGGCCTTGCGGGCGATGTCCTCACGCGCCATCAGTCGGACGCGGCCCGCGCCCACGGCGGCGCCTGGGCCTCCACCCTGTTCCGGCCCCGCTGTTTGGCGTAGCGGACGGCCTCCTCGACGCTCCGCACGAGGCTGTCCACCTGGTTCCCGTCCTCCGGGAAAATCGCGATGCCCGCGCTGATCGTGATCCGGCCGCCCGGCTGGTTCACGGCGAGCGGCATCTCGTGCGCCTCCACCGTGCCCCGGATCGTCTCGGCCACGTGGGCCGCCCCGTCCCGCGCCGTCTCGGGAAGAATGACGCAAAACGCCTGGCCGCCGACGCGGCACGGAATGTCGACCGCCCGCGTGCTCTCCTTGACGAGGCGGCCCACTATCCGCAGGACCTCGTCGCCGGCTTCGTGCCCGCTCGTCTCGTTGTAGCTCCGGAAGTGGTCGATGTCGAGCCAGACGAGCGAGAGCGGCCGATGGAAACGCCGGGCTTTGTTGATCTCCGTCTCGAGATACTTGCGGAAGTACGTGGCGTTGTACAGGCGCGTCTGCATGTCCACGTCGGCGTGGAGCTTCACCTCCTGGAAGAGCTGGTGGTTCTCGATCGCGATGGCCGAGAGCTGTCCGACGATCCCCAGAATGCGCTTGGACATGGCCGTGACCTTTTCCATCTCGCCCATGACGATGACGCCCAACAGCGAGTCCCGCTGGACGACCGGAGACACGACCATGATCGGAAGGTCCTTGTCCCCGGCCCTCCGGAGTCCCTCACGGATGAGAACGCTCTCGTTCTGGAAGTCCGCGGCGTCCATCGTGATCCGCTTCAGCGCGGCCGTCCCGATCCGGCCCTCGCCGATCCGGACCTCCTTGATATCCCGCGCCGTCTCCGCCTTCAGTCCGATCGCGGTCCGGAGAATCAGGAGGTCCCCCTGGGCCGACCCCTGGGCGGAATAGAAGAGAACGAGCCGCGCGTCGGCCAGACCGCGGACGATCGTCACGATCGCCATGTGAATATCCTTGAGGGTCACCGAGGACGTCAGGTTTCGAAGAAGGTCCGGAAGGACGGCCAAGACGCGGGACATCTCGGCCCGCTCGCGCCGGGCCGTCTCCGCCTCCGCCGCGAGGTCCTTGAACGACTTCTGGAGGTGCTCCATCGACCTCTGAAGGTCGCCCGGCGGAGCCTCGGGGCCGGGGG
>CAKKSE010000180.1:5843-7502 GCA_919903025.1 Nitrospiria bacterium
CCCCGCCCGGCGGACCCGGCCGACCAGATACCCCGCCAGGGCCGCCGCGCCGATGGCCGCCATGACCGAGAGGGTGGACGTCGAGAAGAAGAAATCCATGCGGCTAGATGACGGTGATGCCCGCGTACCCGACGACGCTCGTGTCGTCGCGCGTGACGTCGCCCGACGTAGCGTACGCCACGAGGTCCGCCCGCGTTGCGCCCAGCGCCCGCGCCGCCGCGAGCATCACGACGGCCGGAATGTAGCCGCACATCGTGATGCCGTGGTCCTCCACGGTCCGGTACAGGCCCTCCGGGTCCATGGCGATGATCCGGTCGATGGCCAGGCGGTCCTGTTTCTCCGCCCGTTCCCGCGACTCGAAATGCGTCATGTCGCTCGACGCGACGATCAGGACCTCGCCGCCAGTCTTCCGGATGGCCCTGGCCAATCCCTGGGCCAGCGCATCCGCGTCCCGGTAGGGAAGGTGCTTGAGCACGACCGGCAGGATGGATGCGTCCGGCCTCATGGCGTGGAGAAACGGGACCTGCACCTCGAGGGAGTGCTCTCCCCGGTGGGCCCGATCGTCGAAGCGAACAGCCCCGACCTCGGCCTTGAGCGCGGCGGCCAGGCCCGCGTCCAGCGGCACATGACCGCCGGGATAAGCCCATTCCCCTTCGCCCATCACGGCGATCGGATCTCCCAGACCCGTATGGTTCGGCCCGACGATGACCACCCGCCGCGGAATCTCGATGAGGCGATAGACGGCGGCGGCGGTCGCGCCCGAATAGACATACCCCGCGTGCGGGACAACGACCCCGCGGGCCTTGATCTTGGTTTGAACCTTCTCTCCCAGGAGAGTCTCCACGGTCCGCCGGAGAGCGCCGGTTTCCCCCGGATAGAAGAGCCCCGCCACCGCGGGAGGGCGCGCGGTCATCGAACTCCCTCTTCGCCGCGCAGGCACGGGACGGACGCGCGCGGGGTCGCCTCGCACAGCGGATCGGGGACGGCCAGACGTTCCGACCGGACCATCTCGAGACGGTCCTCCGAGAAGACGGTCGCCGACTGCCAGCAGAGGGTAGCGATCTTCACGCCGTGCGGATAGGCGCGGAGCGGGCTCTCGCGCGGAATGACGACTCTCGACGTGGCCAGCTCGAACTGGTGCGTCTGATAGACGATGATCGAAGGAAAGCCCGTCTCGCGGGCGAGGATGAACGGAAACCCCATCCGGATCGGGACTCTCCGAATCCTGGGCGTAACCCGCATCTCGATCCAGCTCAGCCCTTCGCCCTCGACGCATATGGTCGACGAGCCTCCTTCCGAAACCCATCGCGCGGACGGCTTCCCCCGCCCCCCCGTGACCGGCTCCAGGAGGAAGCCCCTTTTCTCCTCGAAAGCCCCGATCGCGTGCATACGTCCGATCTCCACCCGATCGCCGCCGGGCGCGGAAAAGCGGGCGCAAAACCAGCCGCCCAGGGTAAACCCGGGCAGGATCTCCAGTATCTCGAACGTGCGGGCAACGAGGCGCCGGGCGGACTCCAGGCGCACGAGGGAGAGAATGATGGCCATCTCGTTGGAGGGGGCATTTTCTTGAGGCACGGGTGTCCCTCCGCGCTTGTTCCTTCAAGGAATAGTTTAATTCTAGAGTCCCCCGGCCGGGAAGTCAATGCAGGGCTGGATCCG
>CAKKSE010000181.1 GCA_919903025.1 Nitrospiria bacterium
CTAGGCTTTGACGCCCCGGACAAACCGAAAGACCCTTATTCGATGAGTGCGCTGGTGTAAAGAACTCCGACATCGCCAGCCGCACGCCTCGTAGTGAGCAGGTTGGAGTTTTAGCTTTCTTTTCAGTTGGTTACGAAAAAGTCCGGGCAAGATAGGCCCGGCGAGTTGCGCCCCGGAGGTGGAAAGAACTCCGACACCGGGCGTTGAAGGCGCACGGATGGCGTTGCGAGGCCTTACGCTTCAGTTTCGTTCGAGGTTCGGAACGATTCCGACGAGCATCTCGTACTCGCGAGAATGCCGCTTCTTCATGAGGCCAAGTCCCGCCCGCACGCGTCTCTCCCAGCCTCTTCCCCGGCGCGCAATGCCGTCCCAGGCCAGGAGCAGATCCCCGGGACGCTCTTCGGCCAGCACGGAGAACACCTGCGCGGCCTGCAAGATATCCTTCCCCGCCTTCCCGTGCATCGCGACCGCTCGCTCCTGGGACACGATCAGCTTGTGGAAGGCAAACCTCGCCGGGTCCGGAACGTTGACCAGAACGCCCCCACCGTCCACAACGGCCCCGCGCTTGGAATCCTCGATCAGGTAGTCGAGAAAAGGCACGGGCTGGGCCGCCGCGTTCAAGCGTCGTACGAGGACCGGCCTCTCCTCCTTCCCCTTTGCCGCCGGGGTCAGGATATCGACGCGAAGGGATTGGCCCCGCACCTTGAACGAGGTGGAAGGGCTCCTCGGGTCGAGTTGCGGCACGGGGAGAAAACCCATCTCAAGACGCTCCAAGACGCCGGGGACGTCCGCCTGAAGATCCGCCGGCATCGCCACGCGCATCACGGCCTCGCTCGCGATATCGATATCGTGCGTCTTCAAGGCCGCCGACTCCCACCGAACGCCCAGGAGGTTTCCCAGTACGGCAAAGGCATGCGTGCCCACGAGCACGGCGCCCAGATGAAATGCGCCGCTTTCGGCCAGCGCCCTCAGCACCCGGGCGGAAGCCGCGTCCGCGACCAGCGCCCCTCCCGTCCGAACCAGGGCGCAGAGCCGCTGGATGCGCTCGCTGTCCGTCCTTAATACTCCGCGCTCGGCCCGATGCCGCTCAACGACCGAGTCGAGAGATGGGGTCTTCTTTCCGACGTAGATTTGGCGCGATGCGCCGCCGGGATCGGAGTACTGGAAGTAGTAATACGACTCCCCCTTTACGGTCTTGGACGTAAAACAGCCGGAGAGCCGCCCGATCGTCCTGCGGGCCTCCAGGGCCGTCAGGTGCTCCATGAGCTCGGCATACAGGGTTTGCGTTTCCAGCGGCAGCTTCTGCATTCGTCCCCCGGCTTGTTATACGCAGAGTAGCATAACCCTACGTATAACTCCATCTTCACCACCACTTCCATTCGCCCGTCACGAGGACGTGGACGGCGAGAGCAAGGTTCGTAACAGCGTGGGCTGTGATGCACGGCCAGAGGCGGCCTGTCCTGTAGAGGAGGAGGTTGTAGGCGACTCCCGCCATCATCCCGGCCAGCCAGAGGTGATGCTCCAGGCCGAAGAGGACGACGGTCGCGCCGAACGAGAGGGGCGTGAACGTCCCAAGTCGGACGGTCTCGAAGCGTGGGGAAACGAGATAGCGGATAAGGAACGACCGCCAGAAGAGCTCTTCCATGACGGGAACGACGGCTGTCGCGCCGAAGATCCGGACGCCTGCCAGGACAAGACCCGCCGTCTCGCCGGCCTTGAACGGATCGTACCCGGCCGCCGCCCCCTGCATCGCCCAGGGCCAGTCCATCCGGACCCAGGCGATGTAGACAAGGACACCAACGGCGACCGAGAGCGCGATCTCCCCAGCCCCGCCGAACGGTTTCCCCTTCAGCTCGCCGAGCCGCGGCCAGAAGAAGACGAGCACTCCCAGGACAACGGCCGTCTTGGCGGGATAGAGCCAGAG
>CAKKSE010000182.1:0-6985 GCA_919903025.1 Nitrospiria bacterium
CCGCGGCGGGAGACCGCTGTCCGCGGGATGTTCGCCTCGCCGCCGCTTCTTCGATCTTTTCCGACGGCGGCTGTGCGCGCCTGCGCTTGGCGGGTCTCGCGGACTTGGCGGACGGACCAGGTTCGGCGTCCGCGATGTCCAGGCCGAAGAGTTCGGAGAGGCTGCCGGCCGCGAGGACCTTGTCCGCGGCGGGCCCCTTCCTTGACAGGGGCAAGCCGCTGCCGGCTTTGGCGATGAGATCCTTCTCGTCCACCTTGCGCAGTTTGAAGAGGAGCTCGGGCTGGGCGTCGAGCCGGGCGCCGATCCCGTAGAGCGCCGCCGCCACGTGCTTGCACATCGACGCCCAGTCGGGACAGCTGCACGAGAACTCGATCTGGGCCGGCGCCGGGAACAGCCCCGTCTCCTGCCTGCAGATGCGCTCCATGACGCCCTTGGAGAAGCGTCCCTGCAAGAGCTCGACGAGCGAATGGATGTCTCCCGCGCAGTCCTTGGAGAGGGCGCGCCAGCGCGCCTTCGGGACCGCGGACACCTTGACGGCCACCTTGTAGATACTGGATCCGCTGACCAGGGCCTTCACCTCGCCGGGGGCGATCTGAAGGTCGAGCACCGCGCCGTTGCGCACGTAGGTCCGCCCCCGCGGCAGGCGGTTCGAGAAGTCGCTGTAGCGCTCGAGGTTGTCGCACCACGCCTTTCCCCAGAAGGTCTTCACGATGGCGCGGCCGTCGATCGCGACCGAGGACACGGGGCGGCCCTTCTTCTTGAGCTTGGCCATCTCGCGCTCTGCCTTGCGCCGCCGCTCGGCCATCGACACATACGGTCTCCATCGGAAAAACATTTGGTTATCCCTCCTCCAATGCCGCGTTCAGGTCCAGTGCGACGAGCCTGAGCAGGTCCTCGTCCTTCATCTCGGTCAGGTTGAGCTCGGCGCCGCCTTCGAGAAGTTCCTTCGAGAGGAGCTTCTTCGATTCGATGAGCGCGTCGATCTTCTCCTCGACGGTCCCCCGGCAGATGAACTTGTGGACCAGGACGTTCTTGGTCTGACCGATGCGGAACGCGCGATCCGTGGCCTGGTTCTCGACCGCCGGGTTCCACCAGCGGTCGAAATGCACCACGTGCGAGGCCGCGGTGAGGTTCAGGCCCGCGCCGCCGGCCTTGAGGGACAGCACGAAGAAGGGGACGGATTCGTCTTCCTGAAACCGGCTCACCAGGTCCTTGCGTTTCTTCACCGCGGTTCCGCCGTGCAGGACGAGCCCCGGCCGGCCGAAAACACCCGCCAAGAACGCCGAGAGAGGTTCGGTCACCTCGCGGAACTGCGTGAAGATCAGCGCCTTCTCCTGCTTGGCCGCGATGACCTCGGCGATGTCTCGCAGGCGCGCCCACTTGCCGCTGTCGCTCTCGCGCCAGGCTTCGTCGCCCAGCCACTGCGAGGGGTGATTGCAGATCTGCTTGAAGCGCGTCAGGAACGCGAGCACCACGCCCCTTCGCCGGATTCCCTCGGCGTTCTCGATCTGCTTCGCCAGATCCTTCACGGCCTGCTGGTACAGGGCGGCCTGCACGCGGCTGAGCGGGCAGTACGCCTTGACCTCCGTCTTGTCCGGCAGGTCGGCGATGACGGACTTGTCGGTCTTGAGCCGCCGCAGGATGTACGGGCGCACGAGGTCGCGCAGCGGGCCGTAGGGGCTCCCCGGCTTGTCCGCGAGGCGCTTGGCGTAGGAGGTGAACTCCTTTGGCGAGCCGAGAAGTCCGGGGTTGATGAAGTCGAAGATCGACCAGAGGTCGCCGAGCCGGTTTTCGATCGGGGTCCCGGTGAGCGCGATCCGCGCGCGCGCTTCGAGCTGTTTGACCGCCCGCGTTTGCTTTGCCTCCGGGTTCTTGATGGCCTGAGCCTCGTCGAGGACCACGAGACGCCACGATGTCTCGGCGAGCCGGGGGACCCGGAGCAGAGAGCCGTAACTGGTGATGACGAGGTCCGCGCGCGCGAGATCCTCCGCCCCGAGCGCCTTCAACGCGGCGGAGGGCATGGCCGACGGGTGGGCGACCATCGGCTTGAGCCCCGGCGCGAAGCGCTCGATCTCAGCCGCCCAGTTGGCGAGCAGCGAGGCGGGGGCGATGAGCAGACTCGGCCGGCGCGGGGTTTCGGAGCCGCCCCGCTGGACGAGGAGCAGTGAGAGCACCTGGATGGTCTTGCCCAGGCCCATGTCGTCGGCGAGGCAGGCTCCGAGTCCAAGCCGGGAGAGAAGGTTCAGCCAGCGCACCCCCACCTGCTGATAGGGTCTCAGCGTTCCGCGCAACGCGGTTCCGGGCTCGACGCGGGCCAATCCCTCGGGCGAGCGGAGTCCCTTCAGGGTCTCGGCCAGCCACGGGCCGGCCGTGACGCGGGACCAATCCGGGTCGGCGCGGCCGGCGGCCCCGTCCTTGGCGACATCCGCGCCGGCCAGCATCCGCGCGGCCTCGGCGAACGTGAGCCGTCCATCGGCCGCGAGCCGCTCGGCTTCCCGGAACCGCTCCATCATCCGGCTGAGTCTCTCCGGGTCGACCTCGACCCATCGCCCGCGGATGAGCGCGAGCCCGCTCGCGCCGGCCAGGAGGCGAGTGATCTCGGCGGGCGTCAACCTCTCGCCGTCGAGCGTGACCTCCATGCGGAAGTCGAGCAGAGCGTCCCCGCCGAGTCCGGACGGGGCCTTGTTTCCGATCACGGCCGTCGCTTGCGGGCGGGGCGGGCGGTTCGCCTTCCACGTCGCGGGCGTCCGCACGACGACGCCGGCTCTCTCCAGCGCGGGCGCGTCGCCGAGGAGACGGAGGGCGTCCTGGGGCGTCCACCGCAAGGGGTGAAAGATCTCGCCCGCGTCGATCATTGGCCGGAGCCACGCGCATTGTTCCGCCGCGCGCTGGACGGGGAGCAGCAGGGAGAGGAGCCGTTGCTTGTTCGCGGCGCCCGCGTACTCGCGCAGAGCTTGCCCGAGCGGCAGGTGCTGGGCCTTCGCGTGCGCCGAGAGCCGAGTCGTGTAGGTCGCCAGGAACGCGAACGGCGCCTCCTCGTCCCCGCGGTTCTCCGCGAGGTTGAAGTGCACGCGGCCCACGAGGTTCCAGGCCGGGTTCATGGTCTTGAGGAAGTCCTGGACAGTCGCTCCCGACTCGTCCAGCTCGGCGGAGAACGCGGCGTCGGTTTCCTCCCAGAGAGCGCGCAGGACGTCAGCCGTCAGGTACTCGGCGCCGGGCATCGCCGGGGCGGCGAGGGCAAACCGGCCGAGGTCTTCCTCGGGCGGCGCGGGGATCCGGGCGTGGATCTCCTCGATGTCCGGACGGGCGCACAGCGCGGACACGTACCGGGCGCCCAGTTCCCGCCAGTAGGCGAAGGCCGGGGGGAGAACCCGGCCCACCTCGCCGGCCCCGATCCGCAGGATCCCGTGCCCGGAGCCTCGCGCAAACCCCTCCCGCAGACGCCGGGCGAGCTTCTCTTCCAGCTCGGGCGCGTCGTTGGCCGTCACGAGCGTGAGGCGCCCGTGCGGGGTCAGGCAAGGAATCAAGCGAAGTTCGGTCACGGCGCCGATCCGTCCCTCCGGGGTTTCCGGCCGGATCGCTTATACGCCGGCCTCACGACGTTTGCAATGCGTTCTTGGCGTAAAGCCGTCAAGCCGTCAGGCGAACGGGCCGGTCTCCGGATCGGGCCGCAAGAGATTACTCCGCTGACTGTATTGACGCGGGAGTATTGTGGAAGTAATATGGGCCGGAAAAGGAGGCTCTTGCCATGAGGTATGCCCGGAAGGCCGAGGTTCTGCGTACGGAAGAAGAGTATAAGTCGATCGACCGCCTCCTCTCCCTACCCCCGGCGTCGGCGCCAGCCGACTATCATCACTGGGAAGAGGAATACGCCCGGCGCAAACAGCCCTGCCGCCCGAACAAACTCCGAACGGCAGCCGGACGAGCGGCATGACAATCTCAACAGCCAAGGCCAGAGACAGCTTTTCAAGCGTGGTGAGCCGAGCCGCAAACCGGAAGGAGCGGGCAGTCCTAACCCGCCGAGGAAGATCGCTTGCGGCTGTCGTTCCGATCGAGGATCTTGAACTTCTTCGGGAGATCGAGGACCGGGTTGACTTAGACGACGCGCGCGCGGCCTTGAGGGAGGCAAAGAAGAAAGGGACTGTCTCGTGGACGAAGCTTAAGAAAGACTTGGGTCTCTGAGCCGCGGGTGGCGTACCGCTATCAGGTACAAGACTTCCTGCTTCTCATCGTTGTCGTGAAGGTCGGCGGACGCAAGGATGTCTACCGCTGAGGGCGGGATGGATCCCCTGCCATTCAACGAGCGTTCTCAGCCTCAGCACTTAGCATCTGACAACCCCGCCCGGTTCATCCATCACGAGTTGTTGGAGCGGGTCTCCCAGCCGATCGGCGTCCCCGCCCGCGTCCAGCACCTCGCCTTCCTGATTCCGCCAGGGGAGGACGACTTCCGGCGCCGGGTCCGCGACGCCTTCGACGGAGTCCTCCGGTCCTTCGGGATTCAGCCCTCTTCCGTCAGTTGGGGCCACCGGTACGGCGTGGCCGACAAGGCGTTCCCCACGGGGTACCGCGTCCGCCTCGTGTGGGAGATGCACACCGAGTTCTACACCTACACGCTCATCTTCCAGCCGCCGGAATGGACGACGGCCCCAGCCTGGGGAGAGATTCCCTGCCTCCCGCCCTTCCCCCGGCTGGGCGAGAAGCTGGTCGATCTCGACATGACGATCGTTCCCGGGCTCTCACTGACCGAAGAATGCCGCGCGTTCCTCGGACCGGGAGCGGTCTACGGCGGCGGCGCGGCGGACGGCCAGGCGGGCGTCTGGACCACGTTCCAGCTCGATTCCCACGACCAGGAGAAGTACGTGGTCGCCGCGGGAGACCTGGCTCCCGGCCCCCTGGGGCGGCTGGTGCGCCGCATCGTCGAGATCGAGAACTACTACCACCTCATCCTTCTCCCGCTCCATGAGTATCGCATTCACGTCAGAGAGCTGAGGAGCATCGAACAGAGGGTGGCCGGGCACTCCGAGGGGATCGCGAAGATGCTGGCTGAGGAGCGCGTCGTCCACGGGGACCAGCGCGCGTGGATCGAGACGATCACGGAAGAGCTGGCGGCGCTCGTGCGTCTCACGGAGAAGATGCGCCACCGCCTGTCGGCCGCGAGCGCCTACAATGCCATCTTCCAGGACCGCGTCTCGCGCCTCCGCGAGAAAACGGGCGAGGCGTGCCAAGCGATCGGGGCGTTCCTCCACTTCCGCGTGGATCCGTCCATCCGGAGCTACGAGAACTTCGTCGAGCGGGCGGACGTCCTCGCCGGACAGCTCAGCTCCCTCGCGGGGATGCTGAGGACGCGGATCGACCTCGCCGTCGAGGAGCAGAACCTCGCGCTCCTCCAGTCGATGGAGATGAGGGCCCGGCTCCAGTTCCTCCTCCAGCGCACGGTCGAGAGCCTCTCCGTCATCGTGATCGCGTACTACCTCACGGGCCTTGCGGGCTACGTGTTCACGGGTCTGGAGGGATTCGGGTGGATTGCCCATTCCAAGATGTGGACGGCGGGATTTGTCCCCGTGGGCCTCCTCATCGGCGTCGTCACGACACGCCGCGTCCACCGGATGCTGGAAAGGGAGAAGAGAAAGACGGAAGGAGCGTAGTCAAACCCGATCAATTGCCCAACGTGAGAAGGAGCCTTCCCCAGAGGGATTCCCATTCTCGCAAGCGAGTCCATAACCGATTGGGATTAAAGAGATATGCTCGTAACAGGCCGTTGGCCTTCTTTCTGCAAATTATAGTTGCGAGAGGGAACGACGGGGGGCTGAATGTGGCGGGGAGAAGGGATCGCTTCGGCCAGGCGGGCTTTACGATCCTGGATACGCTGGTCACGCTCTCTCTCATCGGCATCCTGATATGGGTCGTCATCCCCCGGTACGAGCGGGTGGCGGTCGAGGCCCAGAAGGCGGCGCTCAGGACAGAACTTGGCGGGATCCGGATGACCTTACAGCTCTACCACATCAGGAGCGGGCGGTATCCGGCCGACCTGAGAGACCTGTTGAAGGAGAAGTATCTCCTGCCGACTCAGGAGGCGGGGAAAGAAAAGAAGATTTTCGAGCAAGCCTATCTGGAGACGCGCAGCCTGGATGCGGAGGGGTACGTCCTGGACCCGTTCGGAAGCAGGCTTGGATACGATCCCAAGACCGGCCGAGTCTGGTCGCGGACGAAGGGGTACGAGGATTGGTGAGAAAGGACTGACTGGAAAGGTCCCCTCTCCACCTGTCAGGTCCGAGATCCCGGTCTGGGCTCTCGGCCCCCGGTCCCGGACCGGGGGCCGGGAACCGGGAGGGAGAGGGCGAGGGTGAGGGGGTTAGGGGGCGGTCCCCATGGGCCGCGAAGACGGGTATTCTTCAAAAGGAGGCAACGAGATGAGTGTGCTCAAGAATGAAAAAGGCTTCACGCTGATCGAGCTGGTCATGGTCATTGTCATTCTGGGAATCCTGGCGGCTTTCGCCCTGCCGAGGTTCGCCGGCCTGGAAGTGGAAGCACGCACTGCCGCTGTCAATGGTCTGGCAGGTTCCGTCCGTGCCGCAGCGGCGATCGCACACAGCAAATCCCTGGCCGGGGGGCTGGCAGAAGGCGCTTCGGTGACTCTGGAAGGACAGGTCGTGACCATGGACAACTTTTATCCCACGGCAGACGCAGCCGGCATCCAGGCTGCGCTTCAGGACACTACCGGTTTTACCGGCGCAGTGGCAGGAGGAGGATGGCGTTTTACGAAGAATGGCGCTACCACACCTGCCAGCTGTTCGGTCACATATACGGCAGCTGCTGTTAATGGTTCACCGGGCATAGTTGTTGATGTCACCGTTTGCTAACTGAGACAACGAATTGCGGACAGGCCAAAGCGGGCGGGGGAGACCCCGCCCGCTTTTTTTCGGTGCGCCCGGAAGTGGACATTGGGGAAGTGGACATTGGGGAAGTGGACATTGGGGAAGTGGAC
>CAKKSE010000182.1:7085-10853 GCA_919903025.1 Nitrospiria bacterium
GGAAGTGGACATTGGGGAAGTGGACATTGGGGAAGTGGACATTGGGGAAGTGGACATTGGGGACGACATTGGGGACGTTGTTTCTAATCATGCATTGCACTTGACAAGCGGTCAGGATCTCTCTAGAGTCCCCATATGCCACGCCAAGCCCGCTTAGACGTCCCCGGCGCTCTGCATCACATCATGGTGCGCGGCATCAACAAATCCTCTCTTTTCGATGACGACCAAGACAAAGCACGGTTCCTGGAGCGGTTAGGAAAAAACGTTACCGACGGAAAGTGCGCCATCTACGCCTGGGTCCTCATGGACAACCATGTCCATCTTCTTTTAAAAAGCGGCAAAGACGGCGTCTCCGCCGTCATGCGAAAGCTCCTCACCTGGTACGCCCAGTACTACAATCGCCGCCACAGGCGCACCGGCCACCTCTTCGAAAACCGCTACAAATCCATCCTCTGCGACGAAGACAATTATCTCCTTGCTCTTGTCCGATACATCCATCTCAATCCCATCCGGGCAAAGTTCGTTCAGACGATGGAACAGTTGGACCTCTATCCTTGGAGCGGCCATCGAGCCGTGATCGGAAAGGCACACCACCCCTGGATGGGCACTGAATACGTCTTGGCTCAGTTCGCAACGACCTTACGCAAGGCCCGCAATGCATATCGGCGGTTCATGACTGAGGGGCTCGGACAGGGGCATGTCCCGGAGTTTACCGGTGGCGGACTCATCCGAAGCCATGGGGGATGGTCCCAGGTCATCGCCATGCGAAGGAGAGGGCAGAAAGAAGAAGCGGACCAGCGCATCCTGGGCGGCGGCGACTTTGTCGAGAGCATTCTCAGGGAAGCAGACGACCGCCAGGTACGGCAACTCAAGCACCGACGCGCAGGAAAAACCATCAACAAGGTCATCGAAGAAGAATGTAAGAAGCAAAAGGTAAGCATCGCGGAGGTTCAGGGGGGAAGCAAGCGGCGGAAGGTGAGCGCGACGCGGGCAGGGATTGCCTGCCGGAGCAGGGAAGAGCTTGGCCTTACGGCCGCAGAGATCGCCCGGCATTTGGGTGTGAACACGTCGAGCATCACTCGTGCGATCGAACGGGCGGAGAGACAGAATGAGAACAGAAAGCATAAATAGAAACAACGTCCCCAAGAGCGGAAACAACGTCCCCAAGAGCGTCCGGCGGCGGGTGTCGTGATCTACCGGGGCGATGGGGTGAAGCGCGTTGAAGGCAACATCTGGCTCGTTCCGGTTGAGATCGCGTGTCTCGGGGCTTGAGGGGGGCGTGGGGGGGATGGGTACCTGACGCGCGGCATGGCGAGGGTCCTTACGAAGGAGGAGTACTCGCGACAGCGGATCGTGGCCCTTGTGCGGGAGCTGACGGCAAGAAGATCGGCGAGGGACGCAACAAGATAGTGTAGTGTCCCACAAGTCCATTTACTTTGTTCGTCATTCCGGGCTTGACGGAGCCTGCCCCGCACTTGATGCGGGGGAATCCAGTCTTCTTGCTCTGGATTCCCGCTTCCGCGGGAATGACAGCTCTCTTACTATGTAAAGAAGCGTTAGGGACACCATATTAGGATATCCGGGTGGTCGACCTCCTGCGAATCTTCCGCACGTCTCTCCGCGCCCGTCTCATGGGCGGCTTTTGTGCCGTTCTCGCGCCCTTGGTTGTCTTTCCCGTGCCCCCGAACGACTACATCATCCACGGCAACCCGGCCGAGCGGGAGGAGTTCAAGCGGCTCGTCGGCAAGGTCGAGGCGTGCTTTGCCCGTCAGCTTGCGGCGCCCGAGGCGGACGGCGCGGATGGGCAGGCCCTTGTCCGGGTGGCGCGGGAGGAGTGGGAACGCGCCCGATCGATGGGAGAGAGGATTCTCGCCCTCCCGAGACCCGATCCGGCGATTCTGCACAAGGAGATGGAGGAGTTCGACGCGCAGATCGACCGAACGGTCGCGGCCCTTGAGAGGCTCCACGACTTCACGAAGGCGGAGATCGAGGGTCAGGCGCGCGCGATGGCCCTGTCCGTGTGGAGGCGGGCGAGCCTGATATTCGCCAGCGTCTTCCTTCTTGAGGCGGTCATCGTTGTCGCGGCGGGGATCGTTCTCGGGAGGTCCGTTCTCGTTCCCATCCTCACGCTGGAGGAAGGGGCCAGGAGGTTCGGGGAGGGAGACCTCTCCCACAGGGTGAGCCTGGACCGAGGCGACGAATTGGGGCGTCTCGCCGGGGCGTTCAACACGATGGCCGAGCGGATAGAGAAGAGCCAGCGGGACCTGATGAAACTCTCGATCCGGGACAGCCTGACGGGACTTTACAACGCGGGAGAGTTCGCTCGCCGGGTGGAGGAAGAGAAGGCGAGACAGGAGCGGACGAAGAGGCCCTTTTCTTTGCTGATGCTGGACCTGGACCGCTTCAAGGAAGTCAACGACACGTACGGCCATCCGGCGGGAGATGCCGTTCTTAAAGCCGTGGTCACGATTCTTCTTTCCGAGCTTCGCCAGGGGGACACCCTCTGCCGTTATGGCGGCGAGGAGTTTGCCGTGATCCTTCCGGAGACGCCCGGTGGCGGCGCGATCGTCGCGGCGGAGCGCGTTCGCGGATCGGTCGCGGCGGCCCCCATCACGATCGCGTGGGGGAAGGATGTCCACGTGACCGTGAGCATCGGCGCGGCCGTCTTCCCGGATGACGCGAAATCCCCGGAGGCGCTCGTTGCCATGGCGGACGAGGCGCTCTACGCCGCCAAGCGGGCCGGGCGGAACCGCGTCCGCCGATTCGAAGGGGCCGAGGGCTGATGACTCCCTCTCCCTCTGGGAGAGGGCTGGGGTGAGGGCCGATAGAATCCACGGTCTTCAAGACCACCTCGCCTTCGTCCTCTCCCCCTGACAGGGGGAGAGGGAACTTCTCACAGCCTGCTGGGCGACACCTGCTGGGCGACGGGTTGACTTCCGGGCCGGTGAAGGTCTACAGTCCGCCCTGTCTGCGCCCGGGCACGCGCAGGCGGGGCGGCCGAAACGCGGGCCGGTCTCTTGGGCGGAAGGCGCGGGAGTGGAGGATGAAAGGATGCCGACACGACGGGTCTTGTTTATCGCCTGCGGCGCGCTCCTGATTCTCCTGGGAGCCTGGGGCGGGGTCCAGGGTTCGGATTCGGAACAAGAGAGCGCTCTTTGCGAGATTCCCATCCCCTCGGCGATGTCCGCCCAGTACGAAGCGAAGGCCGGGCTCGATGCCTGCGCCCTTCTCACGGGGGAAGAGGCGGAAGCCGCCCTCGGCGCCGGCCGGGGCGACCTATCCGCCCGGTCCCAGAGGGGCGTGAGCGGGGAATCCTCGGCGGTCATCTCGGCCTGCCGGTACTCATCCAGAACGGCCCCATCCAGGAGCCTGACGATTTCCATCCAGAGGTACGATTCGGCGGCCGAGCTTGAAAGGGCCCTCGGCGGCGGAGACGATCCCATGTTCCAGAAGATCTCAGGATTTGAAGGAAGAGCTTTCTGGAGACCGAACGCAGGGATGCTCGAGCTGGCGGCGGGAAGGGACCACGTCGTCCTCTCGATCCGGGACAACGGCGCGCCCTCCCTGGACCAGGCGAAATCCCTCATGCGGAAGGTCCTGGCGCGGCTGTAACCCGAAGAAGAGGGCGTTCAGCCCTCAGCTTTCAGCGATCAGCGACGCCCATTCCTGAAAGATCGGTTCCTTACGAATATGAAAGCAGAAATGCCGGCCTGCAAGAGGCGAAGCCCTCGTTCCAGGCCCTTTGTCCCCTCCCCCTTGAGGGGGGAG
>CAKKSE010000183.1 GCA_919903025.1 Nitrospiria bacterium
TGGTGAAGTGCCGTCTCCATCGGAACGGACACGCCGCGGATCCCGCTCGGAGCGGGGCGGCAGGTCGCGGGAAACCGGGGAACGGGTCGGGCAACGGAAGCAACGTCCGGTACATCCCGCTCGAGGAGTTCCATCTCTGGCGGTACTACATGGAGCAGGAGCACGGGTTCGCGGTGGAGGACGCGGAGATCTCCTACTGGGCGGACGACGAGGCCCTCATGGAGTGGGCCGAGCAGATTGCGCCGGAGCGGCTGGAAGCGGTGGTGGAGATCCGGTTCTACGCGCGGTCGAGCGAGGCAGGGACGGCGATCCCGGTGCGGCGGTTTCTTTCGGGGGACAACTACGGGGAGCTTCGGGACCTGCTCCTCAAGCACTACCCCGCGCTCCATTCCTCCGCCAAAGACCTCGTTCCGGAGCTTATGGAGAACCGCGGCTTCTTCCTGCGGACCGTGCCAGCCCGCTCGTGAGGCGGGAGCCCTTCCTCTTCCCGCCGGTTTGTCAGCGTCTTTCCTTCCCTCGCGCCAGCGCGCGCCCCGATTGCTCCGTGGTCCTCCTTCCATCCATCAGACAACCTTCACGCCATCCCAATAGTCGGCGAGGGTGGCGTCGTTGGTCAGGAGTGTCATCGGCTCCGCCATGCTCTGTGCGACCAGCAGGCGGTCGAAGGGGTCTTTGTGGATCGGGGGCAACTGCGCGACGCCGACGGCGTGCGTTGCGGCGATCGGCAGCTCGAGAAAGCCCGATTCACGCAGTGCGGCCATGAGCGCGTCCGGGTCTATTCTGAAATCATCGCGCCGAAGACCGCGCTTGATGGCGATCTCCCAAAGACTCGCCGCGCTGAAATAGATATCGTTGGCGGGATCGAGAACCTGCGCCTTCACGGTGGGCGGCAGCTTCCGGCTGGCGGCCATCGCCCACAAGAGCAGATGGGTGTCGAGCAGGATGCGCATCACTCGCCGCCAAGGAATTCAGCGATCAGATCGTCCGGCAAGGGGGTGTTGAAGTCATCCGGGATGCGGGCCTTGCCGTCGAGCAGGCCGAGCTTGCGCGTGACCTTGGCGGCGGCCAGCGGCGTGATGCGGGCAACCGGTTTGCCGGCTTTGGCAATGATGATCTCTTTGCCTTGCGCGGCCTCTTCGACGTAGCGGGAAAGATGTGTTTTTGCTTCGTGGATGTTGATCTTCGGCATCGGTGTACCCAAGAATTATGACCCGACTAAGTCTAGTCCAGCAGGTAGCGTATTGTCAATTCTTTCTTAGGAATGTCGTAATCGGGACGCTCTCCAGGAGAGCTTGAGAATAGTTCCTAGGTTTTTATTGGTGGACGGTATGGGGATCGAGACGACCTTCCCGATGCAATCGGGACGCTCTCCCGCCGGCCGGTAAGGAATCGAGGAGTATGGTGGAGGGTATGGGGATCGAACCCACGACCTCTAGAGTGCGATTCTAGCGCTCTCCCAGCTGAGCTAACCCCCCACAACTTCTACGAAGACCGTCCTACAAGCTGTTCCGGAAACTTCTTGCTCTTCTGCTTCTTAAGGAACTTCTCACGCCTGACAGCCTCAGCCCGTGAGCAGAACAGTTTCTGATGCACTATTGTCCAAGGCCTCCTGGATCTGGTCGAGGAAACTAGGCCTTGGTTGTGCCGAAAAATCCGATTGCCCAGGTTTACTGTCTGGCCAACATAAAACCCGCCGTCCTTTTCGCTCTGAAGAACGTAAAGAGTGTATGCCTCTTCCATGAGTTCCACGACCTTCCCGATGCGATCGGGACGCTCTCCCAGCTGAGCTAACCCCCCATGTCAGGCTTGTTCCCACTCGTTTCGATCAATGCCGGCTTGTCTGAGTATTTCCTTCAACAGACTGTTATCAATCCCTCCGCTTCTGTGGGGATTTGGAATGCGGATTTTCTTTGACCCTTGAATCATAAACTGGTGCTTGCCTCCCGAAAAAGGCCCGACGTATCCCAGCGTCCTGAATTTTCTGATAAGCTCCTTCCTCGAAACGGAAGGCATCTTCAGGCTGTCGTGATTTCCTTGATGCGAATGCCGACGCCCTTCACAACTGGAATTGGGTCCTCATCCCTGAGTTTGAGAACGAGCCACTCCTCCAGGACCTCCACCAACTCCTTTCTGCACTCCTCGACCGATTTCGCGTTCGCCCAGACGCCTTCAAACCCCGGAATTTCAGCGAACCAGGTTCCATCGTCCAGTTTCTTGTATTCCGCTTTTTCCAGCGCTCCCTGAACGTATTCCGCGAACACGGCTTCGGTCTCCTGGCCAAGTTCCGGCCTTGCTTCATATTAATTTTGCCTGATCTGCCAGGAATTTTCAAGAGCGTTTAGTGTACACGCGGCGGCCATCGATCCTGATGCGGCCCTCGGCGAAAAGGCGGATCGCGTCCGGGTACGCCCGGTGCTCGTGCTCGAGGATGCGCGCCGAGAGCGACTCCTCCGTGTCCTCGTCGGCGACCATCACGGGGACTTGCAGGATGATCGGTCCCGTGTCGACGCCCTCATCGACCAAGTGGACGGTGACGCCGGAGACCTTCACGCCGTAGAGGACCGCCTGCTTCTGGGCGTGGAGACCCGGAAAGGACGGCAGGAGCGCGGGGTGGATGTTCATGATCCGGCCGGGAAAACGGCGGATGAACTGGGGGGAGACGATCCTCATGTAACCCGCCAGGGCGACGAGGCCGACGCCGTGCTCCTCGAGACGCTGGGCGACGGCCAGATCGTGCTGGATTCGGTCCGGGAACGACGCGGGCAGGATCAGCTCGGCGGGGACGCCGTGTTCTCGCGCCCTCTGGATGGCGTAAGCGTGGGGGTTGTCGCTGATGACGACGGCGACCCGGGCCGGATATGAGGGGTCCCGCGCGGCGTCGAGAATGGCCTGGAGGTTCGACCCCCGTCCGGAGCAGAGAACCCCGATCCTGAGCCGCTCAACCGGCATAGCGAACCCCTCTTCTTCCCCGCACGATCTCGCCGATGACGCGGGGCCGTTCCCGCATCCGTTTCAGTTCGTCCAGGACGAGGGGGGCGGAGCGGGGGGGCACGGCGAGAATAAGGCCGATTCCCATGTTGAAGACGCGAAACATCTCGGTCCGGGAGACGACTCCCGACTCCTCGATCAGGCGAAAGATCGGCTGGGGCGTCCAGGCGGACCGGTCGATGACGGCGCCGCATCCGGGAGGGAGGATCCGCGGGAGGTTCCCGGTGATCCCGCCTCCGGTGATGTGGGCGATTCCATGGATGACATCGTGCCGGACGAGGGGAAGGACACTCGGGACGTAAATTCGCGTCGGGGCGAGAAGGACGTCGCCGAGCGGCTTGGAAAGGCCAGGGACGCGCTCGTCGAAGGCGAAACCGGCGGCGTCGAAGAGGACCTTCCGAGCGAGGGAGTATCCGTTGCTGTGAAGCCCCGAGGACGGCAGGCCGACGAGAACGTGGCCGGGACGGATCTTTCGCCCGTCGATGATCTTCTTCCGCTCGACGACGCCGACGGCGAACCCGGCGAGGTCGTACTCTCCCTCCGGATAGAAGGACGGCATCTCGGCCGTCTCGCCGCCGAGGAGGGCGCATCCCGCCTGCCGGCAGCCGGCGGCGATTCCCTTGATGATCGCCGCTCCGGTGCGCCGGTCCAGCCGGCCGGTGGCGAAATAGTCGAGGAAGAACAGCGGCTCGGCGCCGAGCGTCAGGATGTCGTTCACGCACATGGCGACGAGGTCGATCCCGACCGTGTCGTGGCGGCCGGCCGCGAAGGCGATCTTGAGCTTTGTTCCGACGCCGTCGGTTCCCGCGACGAGAACGGGCTCCTTGTGCGCCTTCGAGAGAGCGAAAAGTCCGCCGAAACCGCCGATCCCTCCGAGAACGCCCGCGCGGCGGGTCGTGCGGGCGAGGCCCGAGATCCGGCGGGCGAACTTGTTTCCGGCTTCGATGTCGACGCCGGATCCCTTGTACGTGATCCGCTGGTTCACGAGGTTTTCTCGTCCTGAAGCGAGAGATGATCCAGCGCGATCCGGGCCGCGTCCTGCTCGGCCTCTTTCTTGTTCCGTCCCGTCCCGGTCCCTCTTCGGACGCCGTCGACGACGAGATCGACGCGGAAAGTCTTCGCGTGGTCGGGCCCCTCCTCCTCGACGACACGGTAGACCGGGAGGCCAAGCCCGCGTCCCTGGCACAGCTCTTGGAGGAATGTCTTGAAATCCCTCCGCCCCAGGAGGCCGGGTTCGGCCAGAACGGGGCAGAAATGCGCCTCGACGAGACGGCGGGCCGCCTCGAGGCCGCCATCCAGGTAGACGGCGCCCAGAACGGCTTCGAAGGCGTCCGCCAGGAGGGACTTCTTCTCCCGTCCGCCCGAAAGCTCTTCGCCTTTCCCGAGACGGAGCAGAGGGCCGAGTCCCAGGGCGCTTCCAATTGCCGACAGGCTTGTTTCGGAAACAAGGAGGGACCTTGTCTTGGACAGCTCTCCTTCGCTGGCGTCCGGACGCTCCGCGATCAGCATGTCGCTCACGAGGAGGTCGAGGACGGCATCTCCCAGGAACTCGAGCCGTTCGTTGGGACGGATCGATTCTCCCCTGTGCTCGTTCGCGTAGGAGCTGTGGGTGAGGGCTTCGACGAAGATATCTCGATCCTTGAACCGGTGGCCGAGGCGGTCCTCAAGGGTGTCCAGGCCGCCGTTGTTCTCCCACGGATCGGCGTTCATGCGAGGTCGGGGCGGCGGAAGATGAGGCAGGCGTTGGTCCCGCCAAACCCAAAGGAATTGGAGAGGGCGTAGTCGATTTTGGCCTGCCGCGCCGCGTTTGGGATGGTGTCGAGGTCGCACGCGGGGTCCGGGTGCTCCTGGTTGATCGTGGGAGGCAGGACCCCGCGGTCGATTGCGAGGGCGGAGAAGACGGCTTCGACGCCGCCGGCCGCGCCCAGAAGGTGGCCGGTCATCGACTTGGTGCCCCCGACGGCGAGCTTGCGGGCATGGGCGCCGAAGACCTCCTTGATCGCGTGGATCTCGATGGAGTCGGCGAAGGTCGAGGTGGCGTGGGCGTTGATGTATCCAACCTGGTCGGCCTGGATGCGGGCGTCCGAGAGAGCGCGCCGCATACAGCGGACGGCGCCCTCGCCGTCGTCGGGCGGGGCCGTGATGTGAAAGGCGTCCGCCGTCGCGCCGTAGCCGATCACCTCGGCGTAAATCTTCGCCCCCCGGCGGCTGGCGCGTCCCCACTCTTCGAGGATCATGATGCCGGCCCCCTCTCCCATGACGAAGCCGTCCCTGTCCCGGTCGAACGGGCGGGAGGCGCGGGGAGGATCGTCGTTGCGTCGGGAGAGCGCCTTCATGGCCGCGAAACCGCCGATCGCAAGGGGCGTGATGGTGGCCTCGGTCCCGCCGGCGATCATGACGTCGGCCTCGCCGTACTGGATCAGGCGCGCCGCGTCGCCGATGGAGTGCGTCCCCGTCGAGCAGGCGGTCACGGCGCAGGAGTTCGGGCCCTTGGCGCCGAAACGGATCGAGATCTGGCCGGAGACGAGATTGATGATGACCATCGGGATGAAGAACGGCGAGATCCGGCCGGGGCCGCGCGTTCTGTACACCTCGTGGTACTTTTCGATCGCCTGGAGTCCGCCGATTCCCGCGCCGACGTGCACGCCGACGCGGTCCGCCTCGCCCGAGCCGAACGAGAGCCGGGCGTCGTCCACCGCCATCTGGGACGCCGCCAGCGCGTAGTGGATGAACGTGTCCATCTTCTTGATCTCTTTGGCGTCGATGAAGTCGGCGGGGTCGAAGTCCTTGACCTCGGCGGCGATCCGGCAGTCGAAGAGGGAAGGATCGAATCGCGTGATGCGGCGGACGCCCGACTCCCCTCGGACGAGGGCGGACCAGGACTTCTCGACGCCCGTCCCGAGGGGGGTAACGAGGCCCAAGCCCGTGACGGCAACGCGGCGTTTGGCGGTCAGGTCCATGCGGCGGGGATGTCAGGGGATGGAGAAGTCCTCAGGCGGACCGTTTCTCGATGTAGTCGACGGCGTCCTGGACCTTGGCGATCTTCTCCGCCTCTTCGTCGGGGATCTCGATTCCGAACTCCTCTTCGAAGGCCATCACCAGCTCGACGGTGTCGAGGGAGTCGGCGCCCAAATCTTCCACGAACGAAGCTTGGGGCGTGATGTCCTTGTCCTCGACGCCGAGTTGCTCGGCGATGATTTTCTTGACGCGTTCAGCGATGGCTGCCATGGGTCTGTTCACCTCCTGAGTGGGAAAAGGGTTGCGGCCAATCCAATCTGCTGCCACAGGGTCTTGCTACATGTACATCCCGCCGTTGACGTGGAGGACTTGCCCCGTCATGTAGGACGCGTCGTCCGAGGCGAGGAACGAGACGGCCAGGGCGACGTCGTCAACGGTCCCCAGCCGGCCCATCGGGATCTGGGCCATCAAGGTCTTGCGGGCTTCCTCGGGAAGGGCCTGGGTCATGGCCGTGTCGATGAATCCGGGCGCGACGGCGTTGACCGTCACGCCCCGCTCGGCGTACTCCCGGGCGACCGTCTTGCTGAAGCCGATGAGACCGGCCTTGGAGGCGGCGTAGTTGGCCTGTCCGGCGTTCCCCATCACGCCGACGATCGAGGCGATGTTGATGATCCGGCCGTACCGCTGTTTGGACATGCTCCGGATCACCGCCTGGGTGCAGAGGAACGCGCCCTTGAGATTCACGTTCAGCACGGCATTCCATTCGTCGTCCTTCATCCGCACGAGGAGGTTGTCCCGCGTGATCCCGGCGTTGTTGACGAGGATATCGATCCGGCCCATGGACGACAGGGCCTGGGAGACCATCTCTTTCACCGATTCGCCGTCGGCGACGTTGGCGGAGAGGCCGAGCGTTCGTGTCCCGTGGGCCGCGATCTGGGCGGCCGTTGACGCGGCCGCCTCCTGCTGGATGTCGGCGACGACCACGCCGGCCCCCCGGGCGGCGAGGAGATCCGCGATGGTGCGGCCGATTCCTTGGGCGGCCCCCGTGACGAGGGCGATTTTTCCTTCGTGCGTCCTGGGCATGGATGTCATGGTGTCTCCGAAGCGCGCATGATATTAGTCAAAGTCCCCGCAGATTTCAAGGCACAACTCTCAATAATTACGTTTTCCCTCCATCAACGGGAAAGCCGGTCTCTCAAGGACTTAAGGCCTTCGGCGCTCGATACGGAGAGGACTTCCGCCTCCGGGAGAATCCTTTTGACCAGACCGCTCAAGACCTTGCCGGGGCCGATCTCGACGAACAGGCGGCATCCGCTCCGGCCCATCTCCCGGATCGACTCGTCCCAGCGCACGGCCGACGTAAGCTGGCGAAGGAGCGAGGACCGGATCTCTTCGGGATCCGTCAAGGACGCGGCGTCCGCATTGTTGATGAGGGGGGTCCGAAGCCGCGCGAGGGGGAGGGCGGCGATGAGGGGAGCGAGGGCTTCCGCCGCGGGCCGCATGAGGGCGCAGTGAGACGGCACGCTGACGGGGAGCGGGACGAGCTTTCTCACGCCGCGGGTCTTGAGCTCCTGGACGGCCCGGTCCACGGCGGCGCTCGCGCCGGCGATGACGATCTGGCCGGGGGCGTTGAAGTTGGCGGGCCTCAGGACCTCGCCGCGGGCGGCCGCGACGCAGGCGGCTTCGACCGTCTCCGCGTCCGCCCCGAGGACGGCCACCATTTTTCCGTCTCCGGGAGGGACGGCGTCCTGCATGGCTTGACCGCGCGCCCGGACGATCCGAAGAGCGTCCGCCAGGGGCAGGCCTCCGGCCGCGAAGATCGCCGTGTACTCGCCCAGGGAATGGCCGGCCAAGGCAATGGGAGGAGAGGGGAGATCTCCGATGGCCGCCCAGGCGGCCGCGCTGACGGCGAGGATCGCGGGCTGGGTGTTGGCCGTCTTGTTGAGGTCCTCTTCCGGGCCTTCGAAGCAGAGCCGGGAAAGCTCGAACCCGAGGACGCGATCGGCCTCGTCAAAGACCGACCGGGCGGCGGCGTTCGAAAGGAACAGGTCGCGGCCCATCCCGACGTGCTGTGACCCCTGGCCGGGGAAGATGAGGGCGTATGGGACTGGGTGCTCAGGCATAAGATCCCGATATTGAAAATTGAAAATTGGAAATTGGAAATTGAAGATCAAAAGGGCAACGAATGCATGATTTGTTTTCAGATTTCCAATTTGAAATTTTCAATTTACAATTTTCAATCGTCATTTCGAAATGTCTTACCATCGGACAACCGCCGATCCCCAGGTCAGTCCGCCGCCGAACGCCTCGAAGAGGACGAGTTCTCCCTCCGACAGGCGATGCTCGCGGACGGCCTCGTCCAGGGCGATGGGGATGGACGCGGCCGACGTGTTGCCGTACCGGTCGAGATTGACGAAAACGCGCGACATGGGGAGGCCGAGCCGCTTGGCCGTGGCCTGAATGATCCGCATGTTCGCTTGGTGGGGGATGAGGAGCGCGATGTCGGAGGCGTCGAGCTGGTTGGCCTCCAGCGCCTCCCGGGCGGCCTGTTCGAGCGTTCGGACGGCGACGCGAAACGTCTCGTTTCCCTTCATCCGGATCGTTTGGGGGCGCGGGGCGGTCTTCGCCGCGCGAACTTGATCGAGGGCGGTCAACGGTTGGGAGCCGACGCTCGGGACGTTCAACAGCTCCCATTGCGAACCATCCGCGTGTAGATGAACCGACAGCAGGCCGTGCTTCGTGGAGTCGGCGCGAAGGACGACGGCGCCGGCCCCGTCTCCGAAGAGAACGCAGGTGGAGCGGTCCGTCCAGTCGACGATCCGGGAGAACAGTTCGGCGCCGACGAGCAGGACGGTGCGGGCGGCGCCCGTCTTGATGTACTGGTCCGCGACGGAGAGACCGTAGATGAATCCGGAGCAGGCGGCCGAGATGTCGAAAGCGGGTCCGGGACGCACGCCGAGGCGGTCTTGAACGAGGCAGGCCGTCGCGGGGAAGAACATATCGGGCGTCGCCGTCGCGACGAGGACGAGGTCGATGTCGCGGGGCTTGACGTGAGCGGCGCCGAGAGCAAGCCGGGCCGCGCGCAGGGCGAGCTCGGACGTGGTCTCGTCCGGTCCCGCGATGCGCCTCTCTTTGATCCCCGTCCGCTCCGTGATCCAGGCGTCGGAGGTGTCGATCAGTTTCGCGAGATCGTGGTTCGTGAGCACGCGGGCGGGGACATACGAGCCGGTGCCGATGATTCGCGACCGCTTCATGCCGGGATCGTGCCCTGCGGGGAGGGGGAGCCGCTCTCGGCGCCCGGCGGAGCGGGGGCGGGGACGTAGCGGGCGAGCCACTCCACGATCCGCTCGTTGAGGTTCGCCCGGGCCAGCCCCTCGGCCACGCGGAGGGCGTTGCCGATCGCTTTGCCCGAGGAGCGGCCGTGGGAGATCACGACGACGCCCTTGACGCCGAGGAGAGGGGCGCCGCCGTATTCCGAGTAGTCCACGCGGCGGCGAAACGCCTGGAACACGGGCTTGAGCAGAGCGTATCCCATCCGATGGCGGACGCTCTTCTCGATTTCCCGCGAGAAGAACAGGCTGAGGGCGTCGGCCAGACCTTCGCTGATCTTGAGCGCGACGTTGCCGATGAACCCGTCGCAGACGACGACATCCGCCGCGCCCAGGAAGACGTCCCGGCCTTCGAGGTTCCCGACGAAGGGAAGGCCCGAGCTTTCGAGAAGGCGATGGGCCTCTCGGGTGAGGTCGTTCCCCTTGGCGGCTTCCTCGCCGATGGACAGGAGGCCGACGCTCGGCTCGTACGTTCCGAACTTCCACCTCGCGTACGCGGAACCCATGACGGCGAAATGGAGGAGGTGCTCGGGCTTGCAGTCGATGGTGGCGCCGGCGTCGATCAGGACGGAATGGCCGTTCTGATGAGGGACAAGGGCCGCGATAGCCGGGCGCTCCACGCCGGGAAGAGTCCCCAGGACGACGGTCGCCGTGGCCATGGTAGCTCCAGTGTGGCCGGCCGAGACGACGGCGGCGACGTCGCCGTCCTTGAGGGCGTCGATCGCGACGCGAATCGAGGAGTTTCGCTTCCGGCGAAGGGGCGTCGCGGAGGGCTCATCCATCCCGACGACTTCCGACGCGGCGCGGACCTCGATCGAAGGTTGGATTCCCCGGGAGGCCGTCTCCGCGGCGAGGCGCTCCGGATCGCCGAACAGCACGATGCGCGCCGGCGACGAACGCAGGGCGAGGGCGGCCCCTTCGATCGCCGCTCCGGGCGCGAAGTCTCCGCCCATTGCATCCAGCCCGATGCGGAGGGGCAGGTCATTCTGGTTGGGCCACATATCGCGCGCCGCCAATGCGCCGGCACCGGGAGAGGTCAGATTTCTTCGACCGGGACGACTTCCCGCCCCTTGTAGGTCCCGCAGTTTCCGCAGACGTGATGGGGGAGCTTCGGTTCCCGGCACTGCGGGCAGACGGAAATGCCGGGCAAAGCGAGCTTCTTGTGCGTTCGCCTCTTGTCGCGGCGGGATTTTGAAATCTTATGCTTGGGATTTCCCATGAGATCGCTCCTTTTTTTTCTTTGGTCCGGGTTCGGTCCGTTTCGCGTGAGACGGTTCCTGTTTAATCAGCGCCGAGAGCACGTTGAACGGCGATTCGCCGCGGTCTTCATGCCCGGCGCACGGGGCTTCGTTCAAATTGCTTCCGCAGACGGGGCAGAGTCCGCGGCAGTCTTCCTTGCAGACCGGCGACATCGGAAGCGAGAGCTGGACCTGCTCGTAGACAAGGTCCGCGAGGTCGATCTCTTCGTTTCGATAGCCGGCGGCATTCATCTCCTCGCCCGAGAGGAGGCGCTCCTTGTCGAGGGCCGAGTCGGCAGGCGAATCGGCCGGGATGTAATCGAGCCGGACCACGGCGGCGACGGGGACGGGAAACTCCGCCAGGCATCGGCCGCATTGGCACTCCACGCCGGCCGAAACGCGGCCCCGCACCCGGACCGTCGTCCCGACCCGGTTCAACTCCAGCTCGTACCGGGCCGGCGCGGGGAACCAGCAGGGCTCGCCCCCCGTGCGCGAACCCGGCTCGATCATCTGCTCGCCCGAGATCGACAGGCCCTCGTCCGGGATGTCGACGATCTTGATTCGCATCAGATCCTCCCGGGCGGGGCTCGATCAAGGGGACCGTCGCTCGAAAAGCCTGGTTTTCCGGGTCGGCTGTGTGGGATTCTAGGCCGCCGCGCTCGCCCTAACATTCAGATAATGCGAGCAAAAGTTGCGAAATTATAGGGAGCGGCGGCTTGGCTGTCAAGGAGATTGGGCGGGAGGAGGGATGCGCTCTCAGCCTTCAGCTTTCAGCGTTCGGCAGAAGTAAGATTCGAGATGCTGAATATCCTGGCTGAATGCTGACCGCTGAGAGCCGATTGCTCGGGAGCCGCCCGATTCGCGGTTCCACTCGGTCGCGCCGTTATTCTGTTCGGGAGTCCATAAATACTGTTAGGTCTGAACGTTCAACTTGTTGACTTCCCAAGACCCAGGTTGTATGTTTTGGCAGGAATGCCGCGGGCTTCGAGGGGAATGCATGCGGACAGTTCTGGTGTCAGCGTGCCTGGTGGGCAGGCGTTGCCGCCATGATGGAGATCACTGCGAAGTCCCCTGGCTCCGTGAGAAGCTTATTCGGAAGGGTTACGAGATCGGCGCCTTCTGTCCCGAGGAGGCGGGCGGACTTCCGACGCCGCGCTCTTCCGCCCAGATCGCGGGCGGCGGAGGGGGCGCTGTCCTCGACGGCGAAGCGGCGGTTCTTACCCGCGACGGTATCGATGTGACGAGAGCGTTTGTGCTGGGGGCTGAAGAGGCCGCGCGTCTCGCGAGTGTTTCGGGAGCGGAGCTCGCGATCCTGAAGGATCGGAGCCCCTCGTGCGGGGTGCGCGAGATTTGGCGTGAGGGGCTGGTCGTCTCGGGAGAAGGAGTCACGACGGCGCTCCTCAGGCGTTGCGGGGTCCGGGTCATGACGGCGGAAGAGTGGTCTGTTGATCCCGATTCGCGATGAGAATCCCGTACACATCGTCCCCGTCGTCACGATCGGGATTCTCGCCGTCAATATCGCCGTCTTCCTGATCGAGATCGCTTCGGCGGATGGGGGAGAGGGAATCATCCGCCGGTTCGGCGCGATTCCGTTTCGTCTCGCTTGGGGAGGGACCGGGTCGCTGGCGGACTATGTGACCGTCGGGACGTCCATGTTTCTTCATGGTGGTCTGTTTCACCTGGCGGGGAACATGCTCTTCCTCTGGATATTCGGAAACAACGTGGAGGAGCATCTGGGGAGCGTCCGGTTCCTCCTCTTCTACGGGTTCTGCGGCACGCTGGCGGCGGCGGCCCACATCGTCTCGGCGCCGGGCTCGGTCATTCCGATGATCGGGGCGTCGGGAGCCGTGGCGGGGGTGATGGGGGCCTACGTGATTTTGTTTCCCAGAGCCCGCATCGTCACGCTTATTTTTCTGGGGTTCCTGGTCCAGATGGTCCGCCTGCCGGCGGTCCTGTGGATCGGCATCTGGTTCCTCATTCAGTTTCTGAGCGCGGTCGCGAGCGGCGCCGCCGAAGCGGGGGGCGTGGCGTGGATGGCGCATGTGGGTGGATTTGGAGCAGGCCTCGCGCTCATGTCGGCGGAGCGGTTCTTGTGTCCCCGTCGCGAAGCGGCGGGGTTGTACTAGTGCTCTTAAGAGGCGATATCGGACTTTCACAGTCCCTCCTAACCTCCCTTTTCCAAAGGTCCCGACTTGTCGGGATATGAAAAAGAGGGGGCAGGGGAGATTCTGCAAGAAAGTGTCTATACTATTTCAAGAATGCTAATAATCGCGCGATGTTCGGAGGGGGTATGATCGTTCGCTGTTCTTCCTGCGGCGTAAAGCTCAAGATCGACGAATCGAAAATCCCCGGTGTCGGGGCGAAGGTCCGTTGCCCCAAATGCCAGACGATCTTTCCGGTGACGCCCGCGGGCCCCCAACCGGAAGTGAAGGAGGCGCCTCCGCCTCCCCCGGTGCGTGAAGAGCCCGCTCCGTCCCCGCCGCCGCCTCCGCCCGTTGTCGAACGGCCCGCGGCCGCGCCCGAGCCGGCCCGGCGGTTGGCCGACCTCCCGAACAGGAAAGTCGTCGTGGCGATCGAGGAGGCGGAGACGGCGGCGAAGGCGGGGGGAGTCCTTTTGGGCGCGGGGTTCAGTCCCGTCGCCGCGCGCGACGGTCTCGACGCGATCGTCCGGATCGAGCGGGAACGGCCCGTCGCCGCGGTCCTGGGGGTGTCTCTCGGCAAGGCGCTCGGCGTCGATATCTGTGAATACTTCAAGGCCGACCCGGAGACGAAATCGATCGTTCATGTCCTCGTGCCTTCGGCATACGACTCCAGCCGGTACACCCGCCCCGCGACCGATCTCTACTCGGCGGACGCGATGGTGAGGAGCGATGAGATTGAGAAACGGTTGGTGGAGAAGCTGATCGGGGCCCTGGGTCTCGGCGCGCCGCGGGAGCGGGTCGAGGCGCCGGCAGGCGGTCCGCCCGTTCCGGTTGAACGGCCGCCGGCCGCGGCGCCGCCTTTCGAGGCTCCGGCGCCTCCCATTCCTCCTGCCCCTCCGCCCGCGCCAGAGATTTCGGCCGCTCAAGCGGAAGGAGTGGGGAGGGCCCGGCGCCTCGCTCGAACGATCCTTTCCGATATTGCGCTGTACAATCCGAAGATGGTAGAAGAAGGTATTCGGAGCGGCTCTTTGCGGGAAGCTCTCAAGGCGGAGATCCAGGAAGGGAAGGATCTCTATGCTTTGCGGATTCCGGAAGAGGTCCGGCGCCTGGGGGATTTTTACGAGGAGGCCATTGCTGAGTTCATCGAAAAACGCCGTCGAGCGGCAGGGCAACAGTAGGTCGAGAGTTTCTGACTTGACATCCTGGTTTCACCCCTTTAGCATAACCACTGGATAAATCAACGATACGGGGCGTAGCGCAGCCTGGTAGCGCACACGGTTCGGGACCGTGGAGTCGAAGGTTCAAATCCTTTCGCCCCGACCATTGACCCGCTTTCTTGAGGTTTACGTTCCGTGATCCGATAAGAGTTGAGATGAGCTTTTGGAGCCAGCCGTGGCATGGACTGTGGCCGACTTCCCGGGATGGATAACACCTAGCGGAGGGGGTGGCTGTGGGTTGGTCAAACTCAGGTGAGGATCTGGCCCGCGAGATGATTCTGGGCCCCGATTCGAAAGCGTCCGAGCAAGGGACGGACGCCGAATGGACCGGGGCCGGAAACGGCGATCACGCGGAATCCGCCGACGAAGGGGCATGGGGTCCGGTTCCCCGCGTCGAGCCGGACGGGGATGAGAGCCCGCGCGGTTCCCCCGACGCGCTGAAAATCTACCTTCGGGAGATCCGCAAGGCCAAGCTCCTCACGTTCGAGCAGGAGCAGGATCTGGGGCGGCGCATCCGGGCGGGGGACGTCGAGGCGCGGCAGCGGATGATCGAATCGAACCTCCGTCTCGTCGTCAACATCGGAAAGCGGTACATCGGCAGGGGCCTCCAGTTCCAGGACCTGATCGAGGAAGGGAACCTGGGCTTGATCAAGGCGGTCGAGAAGTTCGACCACGAGCGGGGGCTTCGGTTCTCGACGTACGCTTCCTGGTGGATCCGCCAGGCGATCGAGCGGGCCATCGTCAATCAAGGCCGGACGATTCGTCTTCCGGTGCACATCAACGAACTTCTGAACACGATGATCCGCACGACGCGCAGGCTGGCCCGCGATCTGGGGCGGGACCCGACGGTGGAGGAAGTGGCGCAGGCTCTCAAGATCGGCCCGGACGAGGTCAGGGACCTTCTCGGGAAGGCGAGCCGGACGCTCTCGCTGGACATGGCGGTGGGAGACCGGGAAGAAGGCTCGTTGGCCGACACGATCGAGGACGTGCAGAGCCAGTCTCCGATCGCCGCGGTGGAGGAAGGCCGGCGGCAGCAGTGCCTCCGGGAGTGGATTAAACAGCTTCCGGAGAACGAGCGCCGGGTCGTGATCCGGCGGTTCGGCTTGATGAGCGGCGAGGCCGAGACACTCCAGGTCATCGGCGAGCGCCTGGGAATCACGCGGGAGCGGGTCCGCCAGATCGAGGCGTCGGGGCTCAAGAGACTGAGAGCCATCTCGCAGAGAGCGCGGATCACGCCGCCGTCAATTCTCTAGCAGAAAGTCCCCTCGCCCCCTGCCAGGGGGAGAGGGTGAGGGGGTCATGCAAGGCTTTGATTCGACTCGCCCTCACCCCAACCCTCTCCCGGAGGGAGAGGGAATTCAGCCTTAATGCCAACCCGGTAGAAACGGAGGGTTCATTGCTGGAACGGAAACCGGTCGATTTGAAGAGCCTCATCCGCGACATCCCGGATTTTCCCAAGAAGGGGATCCTCTTCCGGGACATCACGACTCTGCTCAAGGACAAGACGGCCTTTCAGAAGGTCGTTCAGCGGTTCGCGTCGTACTACGAGGACGAGGAGATCGACAAGGTCGTCGGCATCGAGTCCCGCGGCTTCATTCTGGGGGCGCCGCTTTCCTTCCTGCTGGCGGCGGGGTTCGTTCCCGTGCGTAAGCCGGGGAAACTCCCAGCCGACATCCACGAGGTGAAGTACGAGCTCGAATACGGGTCTGGTACTCTCGCCATCCACCAGGACGCCATCGCCAAGGGGGAGCGCGTTCTCCTGGTCGATGACCTTCTCGCGACGGGGGGAACTATGGCCGCCGCCGTCGAGCTGATCCGGAAAATGGGCGGCGTGATCGTCGGCGTCGCTTTTCTCGTCGAGCTGGGAGACCTGGGAGGCCGCAAGAAGCTCCCCGGCATCGACATCGTTTCGATGGTCACATACTGATTCAGCCAACGTTCGATTTCCCGCCATCCTCGCGTTCCGGCCCCTATTCCGAGACCCGGCCGGCCGGTCTCCTCTACGAGGACGACTGGCTGATGGCGTTCGATAAGCCGGCCGGACTGCTGGTCCATCCGACGTTTCCGGACGGACGGCCGACGCTCATCGACCAGGCGCGCCTGATCTGTTCCGATGCGACGCTCATGCATCGTCTGGACCGGGAGACGTCCGGCGTCGTCCTCGTCACAAAATCGTCGAAGGCAACGCGCTGGCTCGCCAAGGCTTTTCAGAAGAGAACGATCCAAAAGAGCTATCTGGCCGTTGTCCACGGGGTCCCGCCGGAGCCGACGGGAACGATCGACGCCCCTTTGGGTCAGGCGGAGGGTTCGGAAGTAAGAATCCGGAGGGCGGTCGTGCGGACGGGGGGCGAAAGGGCCGTGACGGGGTTCCGCGTCCTGCAGAGCTTCGGCGGGTTATCCCTTCTCGCCGTAAAGCCGTACAGCGGGCGGCTCCACCAGATCCGCGTCCATATGTCCTTTCTCGGCACCCCGGTTGTCGGGGACAAGATCTACGGACACGACGAGAGGGAATTCATCCGCTTTATCGAGACGGGGATGACGCCGGAGATGGAAGCGCGCCTTCTTCTGCCCCGGCACGCTCTTCATGCCTCGGAGGTCACCTTCCTCCACCACAACCTGCGGCGGGAAGTGACGATCACGGCCCCGTTCCCGTCGGATATGCGGGAGTTCGTTCGGCGCCGCGGCGGAGACCCGGAGGCCGCCGGATCGGCGGAGGGATAGATCTCCCGATCTCCGGTCATTTCCGGGGCGGGGCCGCCTGACACCTTACTTAGATACGCTGAATTCGAGTATGGTGTCCGCGGAATTCCTTGACAGAAAGCCTGCCCGGATGGGCCGAGGCAAATTCGGTGGATGGTCAAAGGCTTTTCTGCCCTTGCTCCTTCCTGATTTCGCGAAAGAGCTCCTCGGCGTTGTAGCCGGAAAAATACCGATCGCGCCAAGCCTGATAATCGAACGGCTCGCGGGAAATCACGGCGAGAAATCGCAACGCCTCAACAGCGCCCAATTTCTCCTCAAGCGCCTGGACACCCCTTTGGCGGAGCTCTTGTTCGGCCATCCTCTCAGCCATTTTCGCCAGCCTCTCTCAAGAACTCGATTGGATTCACAACGCGGAACCCAAGCCCGACCCGCCTGCCTGATAAGCCGATCATCGCACGTCAAGAACGCTTCCGCTCGTCCAAAACCCGCGCTGGCAAGGTGAGCGGCGTCAAGTGCGGCGATCCCCCGAACGTGAAGCTCTCTCGCCTGCTTCTCAACCTCTTCCGAAAAGTCGACAACCTCTACCGCCCTAGATCGCCATCGGGCGATTTCCTCCCGCCGATCAGGTAACGGATGGCGCCTGTTCTCGAAGGACAACACATCCGACCAAATAAGCGCATCTCGGGCTTCTACAACACGGCTAAGGATACTCAGAACCGTCTCTGCTTCTCGTCTGACCCTTTCCTGGCCCTGATCATCAAAGGGCCTGTTGAAGCAGTTCAAATCGACGTAGATGCGCATTCACATTCAAAAATACCACCCGGCTGGAAAAACCGCAACAGCAAATCCCGAACTCCCATGCCATGGCCTTGCGCCCGATTTCAGCTCCATCGCCAATCTCCAGAGAACCCTCACGAAACCGACTTTGCTCAAGGGGTGCTCGGCCCAGCCCCGGGGGGATTCCGGAATTCCGGGGAGAATTCCGGGGACACCGTACTCGAATTCAGCGTATTTAAGTAAGGTGTCCCCGGAACTCCCGGAACTCCGTCATGCTGCCAAGCTGGATGACGGAGGTGAGACGGTTCAACGAGTCATAGTTGAAAGTCGAAAGGTTGAAGGCTCGGAGTTCGGAGCGAGCCCCGATTCCCCCGGTGTTTTGCCCTAAATGCATCAACGTCCCCGAGTGTTCTTTCTTTTCGAGTGTTCTTTCGAAACGGTGTTTGCTCGATCTGGTCGATTCAACCGTTCCTTTTCCAGGTCTTGCTTGACAGCCTTCGGCTGATTGTGTTTTGTTCCTGCTTGCCGATACCACTCTTCATGGGCACGGATTGCCGAGACTGTTTGGTCGCTGGGACGCGGGCCTCCGATTATGTCGCTAGCTCTCGGACGAAAGGTTTCCAAGAAGGAATTGGAGCCGTGTTGCGGCGTTTGGCCGGCCGTGTCGGGCCGCCGTGTCGCCCCAGGGCCGCCGGGTCTCGGCCAGCGGCCGCGCGTACTCCTGCTGTTCGTTCTTAGACACCTAATCCTTCCATGCGCCCTCATGGCTCCGGCTCTTGATGCCTTTGCCCTGACGGCGCAAGAAATCTACCGTAAAGCTGAGCAAACCGTCCTTGTCCTGGAAGTCCTCGACGAAAAAGGGGGCGTTGTTTCCGTACACACAGCTGTGGTTCTGGACCAAGGGACGGCGGTCACTCAATGCGACCTGCTGGAAGGGGGGGCGGGTTTAAGGCTCCGATCGGGGGATGCGGTTTTTCCGGCCAAGGTCGAGCACCGGGACAGCGGTCGCAATCTCTGCCTGCTTGGGGCGCCGGGCGCGGATTTGGCGGGGCCGCAGGAAGTGAGGGACGGCGATCCCGATGTGGGCGCCCAAGTCTACGCGGTGAGCAACGCTCTCGGTCTGGGAATCAGTATTGCGGAAGGGGTGGTGTCGGGAATCAGAAAATCCAGAGGCGAATCGTACATTCAGCATACCGCGGCCATTGCGCCGGGCTCGGAAGGTGGAGGCTTGTTCGACGAGGATGGACGGCTGGTGGGCCTGGTTAACTATCGCCAACGGGATGGCCAGAACGTGAACTTCGCGCTTCCGGCACGGTGGACGAAGGACATCAAGCAACGGGCCGCGAGCATCGACGCGGAAGGCGATTGGCGGACCAAGGTCCGTGCTCTCGCCCGCGAGTCGAAATGGGAAGATCTGGCGCGTCGTGCGGCTGGATGGACCCAGGCACTGCCGGAGAGCACCGAGGCGTGGCTGTGGCTCGGTTTGGCTCAAGAAGAGCGGAAGGACTGGCCGGCCGCCGCACACGCATACCGAGAGGCTCTCGAACGCACACCGTCGGCGATCGAAGCGGGGATCAGCCTGGCAAATGTATTGGCAGTGCAAGGCAAGGCGAAAGAGGGTTTGGATGTTGCGCGTGCTCTGTTGCCTCATCGCCAGGAAGACCCCCGGATCTGGTTCACGATTGGCCGCGTGCAAACGGCGCTGTCGCATCTTGACGAAGCAAAGCAGGCCTACGAGCGGGCGGCGCGGCTCGCACCTTGGAGTCCGAACGCATACGCCGCCATCGCCGGCCTGGCGCGCTCTCGGAATGATTGGCCCGGGGCGGTGGCGGCGCAACAGCAGGTTGTTCGAATCGATCCTCAAAACCCGGCTGCGTGGGTTGAACTCGCGGAGATGTACATCTTTGTCCAGCGGCCGCAACGCGCGCTTGCCAGCGCCGATCGCGCGATCGAGCTCGCTCCCGCCAACGGTGACGCCTGGATCTTCAAAGGGGGAGCCCTGCGAGAGCTCAAGCGTCATCGAGAAGCCGTTGATGCCATGAAGAAGGGCCTTGGTCTCCAACCACGGCGGCCGGCTTGGGGTTGGAGATGGCTGGGGGACATCTACTACGTCGATCTTCATCTCTTGCCGGAAGCGATCGCCGCGTACAGGGAGGCGTCCCGATTGGAGCCGGGGAATGCATCTCTCAGAGGCAGTTTGGGAATGGCTTTGAAGGATCACTTCCAGTTCGAAGAGGCCCTCGTCTTGTTCGAACAACTCAAGACCGAGAACCCGAACGAGCCTTTCCCGTGGAGACAGATCGGTTTTGTGTACGGCTACCTGGTTCGCCCCGAAGCCGCCATCTCGGCATACGAACAGTCGCTGAAGCTCGATCCCAAACAGCCGAAGGTCTGGCGCGCCTTGATGGAGTCGTATCACACGGCCGGCCGTCAGGAGGACGTCAAGAGGGCCTATCAGAGACTCCTGGCCCTCGATCGGTCGTGGGCGGAGCAGGCCTATCGGGAATTAATTCTTCCGTATGGGACGACGCCATGAGATGGCGGCCCATCATATTTCTGGTATTGTGCGCCGCGCCCGCGCAGGCCGGCGAGGCGGAGCGCGTGTTTGAAGGGGCCCGCGATTCGGTCGTCACTGTCACCACGCTTGACGAGCGAGGGCAGATTGACGGAGAAGGGAGCGGCGTCGTTGTTGCCCCCGGCTTGGTGGTGACCAACTGCCACGTTGTGCAGGAGGCCGCCGCGATCCGAGTCCGCTTGGGCGACCGGGAATTCAATGCCTCGGTGGGCCTGTGGGATGCGCAGAGGGATCTCTGTCGGTTGGATGTTCCGGGACTGGCGGCGCCTGCCGTTGTCATTCGGGGATATCGCGACGTCCAGGTCGGCGAAACCGTCTACGCGGTGGGCAATCCTCTGGGATTCGGGCTTTCCGTCAGCGCGGGAATCGTCTCGGCCATCGGCCGATTCAGAGGCGAATCGCAGGTCCTCACAAGCGCGCCTATTTCTCCGGGCTCCAGCGGGGGAGGCCTGTTCGACGCTCAGGGCCGATTGATCGGCGTGACGACTCGACTCTTCAGCGGAGCGCAGAATTTGAATGTCGCTCTGCCGGCGGACTGGATTGCGGAACTCCCCCAGCGCCGCGCTCCTGTCCGGCAAGCAACGGCGGTCTCTGGCCCAGACCCGGACTGGCCCGGTCACGCTGAGTCGTTGCGGAAATCCGCTCAGTGGAAAGAGCTTGCCGAGCGGGCACGGAGTTGGCGGGAAACCTATCCGACTTCGGGGCAGGGCGACATGTATCTGGGCCAAGCCCTATCCAACATGCTCGAGTGGGATGAAGCCAAGCAGGTTCTGTCAACGGCGCTGGAACGCGATCCGCACAATGCGGGAGCGCTCGGCTACCTGGCCATCGTAAAGCGCAATCTGGGGGAAAAGGAAGCGGCTATGGCAGACCTCCGGCGCGCGCTGTCGCTTCTCCCAATGCAAGGGTATTTCTACCGGGTGCTTGCGCGGTGGCAGGGGGAGGACGGCGCCATAGACGAGGCGGTGAAGACAATTCAGACCGCTCTTCGACTTCAGCCGTGGGACGAGGTTCATTGGCAATTCCTGGGCGGACTGAGGCATCGGCAGGCGCGCCATCAAGAGGCGGTTGAGGCCTACCGGACGGTGTTGCGTCTGAACCCGAACAATTCAGCCGTGGCAAGCAGTCTGGCTGGGGCGCTCGCCGCCCTGGGCGACGGCAACGCCGCGCGCCAAGTGCTGGCGTCACTTCCGGCTGGCCAGGCATACGACGCGCTCACCTGGACAAAACTGGGTGTCGCTGAGCAGAAGCAAGGACGATATGCGGAAGCGGAGCGGGCGTATCGGAAGGCGTTGGAGATCAATCCCGCCATGCCGGAGGCTTGGTACAATCTCGCTGGCTTAATGCTTCAAACGAGCCGTACGAAGGAGGCGGAGGACGCACTGCATCTTGCACTGAAATACAAGCCTGACAACGCGCTGGCTTGGACGGAGTTGGGCGGCTTGCTGAGCGAGCGTGGTGACAAGTCGGAAGCAAGGGAGGCTTTCGAAAAGGCTACGGCGGCGGATCCTTCTCTTTTCGCGGCGTGGTACAGACTCGCAATGGTACGACGTGAGTTGCGCGATCTGCCCGGAACGGCCGCGGCGGCCGAGAGGGCGGCCCGACTCGACCCATCGAACGGCGCGGTCCTGGCCTACCTGGGCGAGACACTTGTCCGCCTGGGACGTCAGGAGGAAGCACTCAAGGCATTGCGGGAAGCGGAAAGGCTTGATCCGAAGAACGGGCTCGCTCTTCAGGGCCTCTGTATGTACTACGGGATGCGCGGCGAGCCCGGCAAGGCCCTTGGCTACGCGGAACGCGCGCTGGAGATAAATCCAGCCGCCCCTGAATCGTGGAGCAATAAGGGATACTCGCTCCTGAAACTGAAGCGATATCCTGAGGCCGCTAAGGCCTTCGAGACGGCCATACGATTGAAGCCCGATCTTCCCAATCCCTGGATCAATCTCGGGGAAGCCTATCTGCGGCAGCAGCAGTTGGGCAAGGCGATCGGCGCTCTCGAAAAGGCGATCGCCTTGGCGCCCGCCGCCCCGGATGCGCGGCTCTACGTCGCGCAGGCATACACAGCCAGCGGTCAGCATACGAAGGCGAAGGAACACATCAGGGAGCTATTGAAGCAGTCTCCGACGTTCGTCCCGGCTTGGCATCTCTTGACCGCCGTCAATGTTGCGCAGGACAACAAGCAGGAGGCCTTGGAGGCGTACGTCAAGCTCAAGTCTCTTGACCCAGCCAAGGCTCGCGATCTGAGGGAACGAAGCCGGAATCAAGGCCTGCCGCTGAGTTTCGACCTTCCGGAATGACATCGTTGCGACGCGCCGGCGGGGTTGACGGATCGAGAACCGATCGGGATCGATCGAGGTTCAAACTTGCCGTTTCTCCGGCGTGGGGGGGGCGGGGGGGGCCGGGGGCTTCTCACCGTTGTTTCCTTTTTCGGCCGTTTCGGCGGTTTTCTCGGCGGGCTTTTCCTTCTGCTTATCGGCCATCTCCGTCAGCCGGTCGACGACGGTCCGGTTGACCGTTCCCTCCGGGAATCGTCCGTCCGTCCCGCGCTCGCCCGCAGTCCGCCCGGTCAATATCTCCATCCCCTGCTCGACGTGGTCGATCGCGTAGACGTGGAACGATCCGGCCGCCACGGCGTCCACCACCTCGTCCTTGAGCATGAGATGCCTTATGTTCCGGCGGGGGAGGACGACGCCCTGCGTGCCGGTCAGCCCCTGGGCCTTGCAGACTTCGTAGAATCCCTCCACCTTCTCGTTGACTCCGCCGATGGGCTGGACCTCGCCGTGCTGGTTGATGGAGCCGGTCACGGCCAGGTCCTGGCGGAGAGGGATCTCCGTGATGGCCGAGAGGAGCGCGTACAGCTCGGCGGCGGAGGCCGAGTCGCCGTGGACCTCGCCGTATGTCTGCTCGAACGTGAGCGTTCCCGTGAGCGAGAGGGGCTTCTCCTGAGCGTAGCGGCCGCCGAGATAGCCGGTGATGATCATCACGGCTTTGCTGTGGGTTCTCCCCGACATGCGGACTTCCCGTTCGATGTTGACGACACCCGCTCGTCCGAGATGGGTCCGGGCGGTGATCCGCGTCGGGCGGCCGAAGGCGTAGTCCCCCAGGTCGAAGACGGAGAGACCGTTCACCTGTCCGACGGCGGTTCCTTTGACGGAGATGAGAAGGGTCCCCTCTTCGTACAACTCCTGGATCTTCTCCTCTATCAGATTGGAGCGATAGAGGCGTTCGTCGACGGCTTTGCGGACGTCCTCGCGGGTCACAACCGTTTGGCTCCGGGCGCCGGCCCAGTGGGACGCCTCGCGGATGATGTCCGCGATCTCCGAGAACCGGAGCGAGATCTTGCCGCGGTTCTCGGCCTGACGGACTTCGTGCGAGACGAGCGCCGCCACGGCCTCGCGGTCGAAGGGGAGCGTTTTCTCCTGGGCCGTGGACCGCGCGATGAACCGGGCGTAGGCGAGGGCGACATCGGGCGTGCATCGGGCCTCGTTGTCGAAGTCGGCCTTGACCTTGAAGGCCTTGGCGAAGTCCTCGTCATAGAGGCGGAGCAGGTAGTAGAGGAGCGGGCTCCCGGTCAGGATCACGCGGACGTGGACCGGGATCGGCTCGGGTTTGATGCCTCCGGTGGCGATGAACCCGTACAGTTCCCCGATGTCCTCGATCTTGATCTCGTTCTTCTTGATGACACGCTTGAGGGCGTCCCAGGAAAACGGCGACCGCAGGATGTCGAGGGCGTTGACGACCAGGAAGCCTCCGCCGGCGTTGAGAAGAGACCCGGCGCGGATCATGGTGAAGTCGGTGTAGAGGGCGCCCAGGCGGGACTTCTTTTCGATTCGGCCGATCAGGTTGTTATAGGTCGGGTTCGTCTCCTCGACGAGGGGAGCTCCCGTTGTCGAGGAGTGGTCGACCAGAATATTCACCCGGTATTTGACGTCGAACCGCTTGGGCTCCATCGCTTCGATGCCGGGGATCTGGATCGGCGATTCCTCCTGGGGGAGGAAGTCCTTGTAGCTCTCGAGAACGTCGGCATGGATCTCGTGGACGTGATCGACGACCCTGGGATGGTCCGCGTACTTGCCGGCCAGGGCCTCGATCCGGTCCTCGGTCGCGTACCGGACGACGGATTCGTCGAGCTGCTGGACGCGGGCGTTGGCCTCCTCGCGGAGGCGGCGCATCTGGCCGACGAGGGTCCGGATGTCCTCGCTCAACTCCTTTTCCTTCGCCTGGATGTCCCGTTTGGTGGCCTCGTCGAGCTTCTGGAATTCCTCGGGCTGGATCGGCTTGCCCTTGTGGAGAGGAACGGCGAAGATGCCGAGGCGCGTCGAGTTGATCTGGAACCCGAAGAGCTGAGCCTTGCGCTCGAGATCTGCGGTGAGGGCATCCCTCAGCCGGCCGAAATCCTCCTCGATCTTGTTGCGCTGGGTTTCGTAGTCCTTGCTCTGAAAGACCTTCGGGATCTCTCCCTTGAGGTCGTCGATCAGCTTCTCGATCTCGCGGGCGAACTCGCGGGCCTTGCCGGCCGGGAACGACAGGGCCTTCGGCTGGTCGGGCGCCTTGAAGTTGTGGACGTAGCACCAGTCGGGCGGAGTCGGCCGGCCGGCGGCGATCTTCCGGATCATCGTCCGCACGATCGAGCTTCGTCCGGTGCCGGGGGCGCCGCAGACGAAGATGTTGAATCCCTGGTTCTCGATTCCGAGGCCGAAGTCGACGGCGCGGACGGCGCGTTCCTGGCCAATGACCTCTTCGAGGGGATCAAGCTCGCGGGTGGTCGAAAAAGGAAAGGCGGCGGGATCGAGCGACCAGCGAAGCTCGGAAACGGCGACTTCGAACTCGGAGAGATTCACGGGACCTCCTGGAAGGGCTGTTTCGAGCGGTCGTAGCGAATCGTACATGGCGGGTTGGGGCCTGTCAAGCGGGGGAACGGCCAAACGCGGGTGAAACCTTGCGGTTCTTCGCGTTGTTGTGCTAGATATTGTCCAACTTACCCCGCGGCAGGGAGAGAAAATCGTGGCCCGTATGAACTTCATGCTCAAGGTCGAGGACGCCAAGATGACCCAAGTCAAGAAGGCCCTCGAGAAGGAAAACATCAAAGTCGTGAGCATCTACGAGGTGTACAAGGAAAAGCCCGCCTCCGGCATCACAGCCGACCCGGCGGGGACCAAGCAGACGGGACCGGTTGAGAATGCGGGCTGAGCCGCTCGTGAGGCTTGGATGAAGATCGACGATCTCGCCCACGAGCTCGAAGAAGTCGCTCGGAAGCTCTCCGTCCGCGTCTCGTACGAGGACCTCAGGTGGGAGGGGCCCGGCGGAAAGGGCGGATCGTGCCGGGTTCACGACGAGCGCCGGATCATCATCAACAAGGCGCTGAACAAGGAGGACCGGGCGCGCATTCTAGCCCGGGAGCTTGGCAAGTTTCCGTTGGAGGAGATATCGGTTCCCCCCAGGGTCCGCGAGTTCATCGACGACAGCCGGCGGGAGGGATAGCAGTTCGGAGTTTGGAGTTCGGAGTTGAAGGCCCCGATCGAGGCGAAACAGTATCCAAGGGCACGGCGTTAGAGCTCCGAACTCCAAACTCCAAACTCCGAACTATTTCCCCCCTTGCTTCATCAAGATGTACGAGATCAGCTTGTCGATCCGTTCGACGAGGCGGTCGGGCTCCGAGTCGCTGCCCTTGTTGACGTAGGAAGCGGGGGCTGTGGCGACGAGCTGGCGGCGGAGGTCCTCGTCGCACTTGACGGACGAAAAGAAGATGAGGGGCGTTCGCTCCAGGCCGAGCTGCCCTTCGAGGGCCCGGAGCGTGCGGGCGGCCGTGAGGCCGTCCATCCCGGGCATGTTGAGATCCAGGATGGCGAGCGACAGGGTTTGATGGTCGCTGAAAAGTTTCGAGACGGCGGAGACGAAGGCCGTTCCGTCGGGGAACGAGCGGACGTCCGGGGCGATCCCCCGCGAGAGAAGGATCCCGTGCAGGAGATCCCGGGTCACCCGGGAATCATCGGCGAGAAAGATCGTCGAGCCTCGGGCGGGAAGCGGCTCCTCCGCGACATCCAGCGTAAATCCGCAAAAGGCGCAGGTGAGCTCCGTCCGCCCTTCCCGCTGAACCCGGTTGAAGGGGACATCTTCGCCGCAACAGAGGCAGTATTTCCTGTCGGCCATCCGGCCTCCTGGCACCCTTTTTACTCCGGCACTATAGCAGGGGGACGGGCTTGGTTCAAGGCACGCGGCGGCCGGGGGGGGCATGGTGTTGGGCGGGCACGGTGTGCCGCCCTACGGCCGGGTGAGCGGACGAATTTCGCAGGGCGGGTCACCGGACCCGCCGAGACTTGGCGGCAAGGATGTTGTCATGGGATCGGGTCGATGGTATTATTCGACAGCCCGCGCGAAAGCCCCCAACCCTCGGAGAGATGCGATGTCCCGCGCGACCTCCGCCTTGCCGGCCGTCTTGTCCGCCGAAAGAATCGAGGAGTATCTCTCGCGGCTCATCGACGCGCCGGCCCGGGTCGTCTCGGTCGCTCCCCTTCAGGGAGAGTCCGCCGAAGAGATCAAATCCTACGGCTACGGCATTCCCGTTCTGATCGACTACGAGGCGCGGGGCCGGACGTTCCGGGCCGTCCTTGAAACCATGGCGGCGGGTCCCTTCGGGCACGAGCACAAAGCCGACCGCGCGGCGGCGATGGTCTGGGAGAACGACGTCTTCCCGCGTCTTCCACGCCACGTCCGGTCCCTGGACGCCGGGGCGATCCTTCCGGAGGGCCTCGTCTCCGTCGGGCGGGCCGAGGAGTTCTTCGTCCTGACGGAGTTCGCGTCCGGCGCCCAGTACGCCAGGGACCTCGACAGGATCATGCAGGCGAGGCGCCTTTCGGATCTGGACCGGGATCGTTGCGCGACGCTCGCCGCCTACCTTGCCGAGATCCACGCCGTTCGGGGGCCCGATCCGGGACTGTACGTCCGCCGGATCCGCGAGCTCGTCGGCCACGGCGAGTGCCTGATGGGGCTGGCGGACTCGTATCCCGCGGACTTCTCGGCGGCGCCGCCGGCGCTCCTGGAAGAGATCGAACACGCCGCCGTACGATGGCGGTGGCGGATCAAGACGCGGACGGACCGGCTTAGACAGGTCCACGGCGACTTCCATCCGTGGAACATCCTCTTCCGCGAGGGGACGGACTTCTCGGTTCTCGATCGGGCGCGGGGCGAGTGGGGAGAGCCCGCGGACGACGTGACGTCCCTCTCGATCAACTACCTTTTCCAGGCGCTTCGGTCCACTGGACGCTTCGAAGGCCCGTTCGCCGACCTCTTCCGGTTGTTCTGGTCGGAATACCTGGATCGAACGGGGGACCGGGATATCCTGGACGTGGCGGCACCCTTCTTCGCATTTCGAGGGCTCGTGATCGCTTCCCCGTTGTGGTATCCGACGCTCGCCGTGGATGTTCGGGAGGCGATCTTCCTGTTCGTCCGGCGCGTGCTGGCGGCCGACCGCTTCGATCCCGAACGCATGGAACTGTTCCTGGGCGGGGCCTGAGCGGGGAGCGACGCGCCTCAGTCCATGAAGCCCTCGTTCTGCATCTGGTTCACGGGTCTTCCGGCGTCGGGGAAGAGCAGGCTGGCCGGGGCGGTGGCGGACGGGATGCGCAGGCGGGGGCTCGATCCGGTTGTTCTGGAATCGGACGCCTTGCGGCGGCTTCTGACGCCGGAGCCGGACTACTCCGAGAAGGAGAGGGGCTGGTTCTACGGGACTATCGTGGAGCTGGCCCGGATGTTCGTCGAGAAGGGCGTGCCCGTGCTGATCGACGCGACGGGCAACAGACGCGCGTACCGCGCGCGGGGAAGGCAGGTTCTTCACCTGTTCGCGGAGGTCTTCGTCGATACGCCCCTCGATGTCTGCATGGCTCGGGACCCGAAGGGGATCTACAGGAAGGGACGGGCGGGAGAGAGCCGCACGGTCCCCGGTCTGGGGGCATTGTACGAGGCCCCCGAGGCGCCCGAAGTCGTTTGCCGGGGGGACCAGCCGGCGGAGGCTGGGGCATCGAAGGTACTGGTATTCATGGAGGAGCGGGGGTGGATCGAGTGAGCGACCGGCTGAAACGGATCGTGGTGGAACTGGACGAGGGCCCGCTCGTCAGCGAGCGGTCCGTGGAGATCGTGGAGCGGAAGGGGATCGGGCATCCCGACTCCATCTGCGACGGCATCATGGAAGAGGTGTCGATCGGCCTCTCGAAGGAGTACCGGAAGAGGTTCGGCGCCATCCTTCATCACAACTGCGACAAGGGGCTCTTGGTGGCGGGCCGCGTCGAGCGGCGGTTCGGCGGTGGACGCGTGATCGAGCCGATGAAGCTTGTCATGGGAGACCGGGCCCTGTGGCAAGCCGACGGGAAGGGGATCGATGTGGAAGCCGTCGCGGTCGCCGCCGCGAGACGCTGGGTCCGGAAGCATCTCCGGTTCGTCGATCCGGAGAAGGACCTCGACTACCAGGTCGAGATGCGGCCCGGTTCGGAGGAGCTGACCGGCCTTTTCAAGAGCGAATCGGCCGTGCTCGGGGCCAACGATACGTCGGCGGTCGTGGGGTACGCACCCTTGACCGACACGGAGCGGGTCGTTCTGGCGGTCGAGCGGCACCTGAACGGCAAGCAGTTCAAGGAAGGGTTCCCCGAGACGGGGGAGGACGTGAAGGTGATGGGGTGTCGCGTTGGGAAAGATCTCTCGTTGACGATCGCCATGCCGCTGATCGACCGGTTCATCGATCGCGAATCGATCTACTTCAAGCGAAAGGGCGAGGTCCTGGATTCCGTCCACGACTTCGTGAAGGAGAGGCGAGGCGGCTTGGAGCGGGTCCGCGTGGAGATGAACGCGCTGGACGCCCGGGGCCGCGGCATGGCGGGGATGTATCTCTCGGTTCTCGGGACGTCGGCCGAGGACGCCGACAGCGGCCAGGTCGGGCGGGGAAACATGGTAAACGGCCTCATCGCTCTCCACCGGCCGCGGGGGGCCGAGGCGGCGGCAGGGAAGAACCCCGTCTCGCACGTCGGAAAGATCTACAACGTCCTGAGCGACCGGATCGCGAACGACATCTACCAGCAGATCAAGGGCGTCCGGGAAGCGACCGTCTGGCTTTGCTCCCAAATCGGAACGCCCGTGAACCGGCCGACCGTCTCCGCCGTCCGGGTCGCCGTCAAGAAAGGGTTCAGTTTCGATTCGATCGCCGGCCAGGTCCGCGTCCTCGTGGACGCGGCCCTTGACGACATCCCCCGGTTCTGCGACGGCCTTTCGAGAGGGAAGTATCCGGTCTTCTAGATCAAGAATTGGAAATTGAAAATTGCAGATTGGAAATTGAAAATTGAAGGATGGAAATTGGAAATTTGAGATTGCGAAGCAACCCAGCGGGTGGGCAAGTGAGTACATATTCGCCCATTCACCCATAGCAATTAGGGTCCTTCCGGCTTTTCTATGGGTATCCCCCACATCTTGTGGTTTCGGGATGCT
>CAKKSE010000184.1 GCA_919903025.1 Nitrospiria bacterium
GGGGGGGGCCCGCCGGCGCCCCCCACACGCCGGGGTCCGGGGCGCGGACGGTCAACGGAACGTGCGTCGTCGTCGACGGAACCGGCGTCCTCTTGACGGGGCCGTCCGGGATCGGGAAGAGCGAGACGGCGCTGGCTCTGGTCTCGATGGGGCACCGGTTCGTGGCGGACGACGTCGTCCGCGTGCGCGCGGGCAAGGGCGGCCGGATCTTCGGGAGCGGTTTTGTGCCCGCCCGTCCGGTCATCGAGATTCGAGGTCTCGGCGTCCTGGACATCTCGCGGGTCTACGGACCGCGTTCGGTCGCGGACGAGGCGGGCATGGATCTGGTCATCGAGCTTGTTCCCGCCGAGGGATGGACGGCGTCCGATCCATTGGTCGGAATTCACCCCGTCGGACTTGCCGGCCGGGACGCGGCGGGCGTCCGGATCCCAGTCTTACCCGGGCGGAGCCTCCCCATCCTGGTCGAGGCGGCCGTCCGGCTGTTCCGTCTCTACCGGCGGGGGATCGATCCGTCCGGCGGGTTCGGCCGTTCGCTCGATCGCAAGCTCGCCAGGGGACGAAAGGGGAGTTGACGTGCGGATCGTCATCGTGAGCGGGATGTCGGGGGCTGGGAAGAGCCACGCCATCCGGGTCTTGGAGGACTCGGGGTTCTATTGCGTCGACAACCTTCCGGTGATGCTGTTGTCGACGTTTGCGGACCTCTGCCGGCAGTCCTCGCACGAGATCTCGAAGGCGGCGCTGGGCGTCGACATCCGGGAGCGGGAGTTTCTCAAGGAACTGCCGGCGGCCGTGCGCCTTCTCACGTCGAAGGGGATCCACGTGGACCTGATCTATCTGGAAGCGGCGGACGACGTCCTGGTCCGCCGCTTCCGCGAGTCCCGCCGGCCGCATCCGCTCGGGATCGATATTCCGCTCGCGGAGGGGATCGCCCGGGAGAGGGCCGTCCTGGCCGAGATCCGGAGCGCGGCGGACCTCGTGATCGACACGTCCAGCCTGAGCGTGAGGCGGCTCCGGGAGATGATCGAGGAGTACATGGGCCGGGTCGCGGCGGAGCGCGGGATGCAGGTGAGCCTCCTTTCTTTCGGCTACAAGTTCGGCGTTCCAAACGACGCCGACGTCGTTCTCGATCTGCGCTTTCTTCCCAACCCGTTCTTCGTGGAGGGACTGAGGGACCTGACCGGGAACGATCCTTCGGTGTCGTCCTACGTCCTCGACCGGCCGGAGACCTCGCAGTTTCTGGACCGCCTTCGGTCGTTCCTCGACTACCTTCTGCCGCTCTACCAGCAGGAGGGGAAATCGTACCTGACGATCGCCTTGGGATGCACGGGGGGCCAGCACCGCTCGGTTGCCGTGGTCAACCGGCTGGCCGGCGAGCTTCGCGGCCTGGGGCGGGCGATCGTGGTCCGGCACCGCGACCTCTCCCCCTCGTCAGCGGGATTCGAGGCGATCGAAACCCCTCTCCCTCCGGGAGAGGGGCGGGTGAGGGGCGGAGAGGTGGGGCGGTGACGGGGATCATCCTTGTCTGTCACGGCGATCTGGGACGCCAGCTCGTGAAGGTGGCCGAATCGATCGTGGGCGAGACCAGTTCCGTCAGGGTCGTCTCGATCTCCCAGGAGCGGGCGGCCATGGAGGCGGCGCGAAAGGAAATCGAACAGGCGATCCGCGCCGCAGATTCGGGGGGCGGGGTTTTGATCCTGACAGACATGTTCGGGGGGACACCGTCCAACTTCGCGCTTTCTTTCCTGGTGGACGGCAAGGTGGAGGTGGTGACGGGCGTGAATCTCCCCATGCTGATCAAGGCCCTCTCCCATCGGGAGAGACGCTCCGTCCGGGATCTGGCGGGGCTGGTGCGCGACGCCGGCGTCTCCAGCATCATCGTCGCCTCGGCGCTCATCGCGCCGGCCGGGGGCGGGTCGTGATCCAGCGCGCCGTCCGCGTGAGGAACCGGCTCGGGATTCACGCCCGGGCGGCGGCGGCGATCGTCCAGCGGGCCAGCCGGTTTCAGGCGGAGGTCGCGATCGAGCGCAACGGCGCGCGCGTGAACGGGAAGTCGATCCTGGGGATCATGATGCTCGCGGCCGCGGCGGGCACGGAGATCGTCATCGCGGCCCAAGGGCCGGACGAGCGCGAGGCCGTGACTGCGCTCGTCGATCTTGTCGAGGACCGCTTCGGGGAGCCCGAGTAATGGCCGCCGGACCGCGGAAAGAAGTCCTTACGGGCGTCGGCGTCTCGCCGGGAATCGTCTCGGGGACGGCGTACATCCTCTCGCGCGAGAGGATGAGCGTCAACCGGCGCGACCTCCGCCCCGACGACGTCCCGGTAGAGATCGCCCGGTTCAAGCGGGCCGTCTCCACGTCGAAGGACCAGCTCGAGGATATCCGCCAGAGGGCCACGCACGCCATCGGCCGGGAGCACGCCTATATCATCGACACGCACATCCTGATCCTGGAGGACCGGGCGCTGGTGAACGGCACGCTTCAGGAGATCCAGTCCTCGCGCGTGAACGCGGAGTGGGCGCTCAAGAGGGTGGCGGGGGACTTCATCAAGATCTTCGAGCAGATCGAAGACGAGTATCTCCGGAACCGTCGGGCCGACGTGGAGCACGTCGTGGAGAGGATCCTCCGGAACCTGCTGGGGAACCCCGCGGAGGGCGTTCCCGACCTCCCCCACGCCGTCATCATCGTCGCGCACGACCTGACGCCGGCGGACACGCTTCAGCTCAAACGGGAACAGGTCGTCGGGTTCGTCACGGACATCGGAGGGCGGACCTCCCACACGGCCATCATGGCGCGTTCGCTCGAGATCCCGGCTGTCGTGGCCCTCGGGGACGCGACGGGACGGATCAAGAACGGCGATCCCGTGATCTTGGACGGAACGCGGGGCATCGTCGTCCTGAACCCGGACCCTGGGACCTTCCTCGAGTACCTGGAACGGCAGCGCCGCTACATCACGCACGACCGGGAGCTCGCGAAGCTGCGCGACATGCCCGCCCGGACGGTGGACGGGTGCGAAGTCCGTCTGCTCGCGAACCTGGACGTTCCGGACGATGCGCAAAGCGTGCTCGATCACGGCGCTGCGGGGATCGGCCTGTTCCGAACGGAGTTCCTGTACATGAACCGCTCCACCTTGCCGACGGAGGAGGAGCAGTTCGAGGCGTACCGGCAGGTGGCGGAGAGGCTCTATCCCCACCCGGTCGTCTTCCGGACGCTGGACGTCGGCTCCGACAAGATCGCCGACGCGATGGAGAAGCGTCCGGAGGCCAATCCCGCCCTGGGACTCAGGGCGATCCGCCTTTGTCTGAAGAATATCGGCCTGTTCCGGACCCAGCTGAGGGCGATCCTTCGCGCGTCCGCCTACGGCGAGGCGCGGATCCTCTTCCCGATGATCTCCGGCCTGGACGAGCTCCGCCTGGCGAAGTACATCCTGGACGAGGTTCGGCGGGAGATGATCGAGGAGGCGATCCCTTTCAAGGAGGACATCAAGGTCGGCGCCATGATCGAGATTCCGTCCGCCGCGGTGATCGCGGACCTGATCGCCCTCGAGGCCGATTTCTTCTCGGTGGGGACGAACGACCTGATCCAATATGCGATGGCCATCGACCGTCAGAACGAGAACGTCGCGTACCTGTACGAGCCGCTGCATCCGGCGGTCCTCCGCCTTGTCCGGCACATCGTGGAGAGCGGCAGGGCCGCGGGGATCCCCGTGTCGATGTGCGGAGAGATGGCGGGCGATCCGCTGTTCTCGGTCATCATTCTGGGTCTCGGGTTCGACGAGCTGTCGATGATCGGGCTGTCGGTTCCGAGGGTCAAGAAGATCATCCGGTCGGTCACGATGGACGAGGCCCGCCTCCTGGTGACGCGGGCGTTCGACTGCAAGACGGCCGCCGAGGCCCAGGAGACGGTCTACGCCTTCATGCGCGCCCGCTTCCCGGAGGAGATCACGTCGGAGGGAGAGCAGATCTTCCAGCCGTGAGCCCGGTGGCGGGTTGATGGGTCGATGGGACTCGAAGCGGGCATCTTCTTTACCTTGTCATAGAACGTTTCTCACGGCGCGTCCCGCCTCGTCACGACGAGGCCCCAGTCTCCCGATGCCCGCCACTCCTTCTT
>CAKKSE010000185.1 GCA_919903025.1 Nitrospiria bacterium
GTCGCGCAGGTCGGCGGGGGAGACGGTCCCGTCGCCCGACAGCCGTCGCCTGAGCCGCTGAGCCATGGCCTTGAGGCGGAAGGGATCGCTCCTTCGGTGGCGCTCATGGTGGGAGACTCGCCCACGGACGTCTCAGCCGCCCGCGCCGCCAGGATCTCCGTCTGCGGTGTGACGTACGGCTACAAGCCGGCCGAGGTTGTCCGGGCGGCAAAACCGGATTTTGTGATCGACACATTCTCCGAAATGCTTGAGCTGGTTTGCTCGTGACGGCCTCATCTGCTAATATTTGGCTTGATGCGGAGGAGAAACCGATGACAACGAGACTCACGCTTGAATACTGGATGGACGATGGGTGGTACGTGGGACGTCTTCGAGAAATCCCCGGTGTCTTCAGCCAGGGAGAGACGCTCGGAGAGTTGGAAGAACATATACGCGACGCTTATCGTCTTATGTTGAGCGAACAGCCGTCGATCCGCCGGCGCACCCGGTCAAAGCCCATCCTCGTCGCGGCGTGAAGCGTAGGGAATTCATCCGCGAACTCATAGCCGCCGGTTGCTATCTCAAGCGGCATGGAATAAAGCACGACCTCTACGCAAGCCCGGCAACCGGTCGCGCCGCCCCGGTTCCGCAACACCCGGAAATCAAGGACAGTCTCTGCCGGCTCATCCGCTCACAACTTGGAATCTGATGTGCGCCTGATGGCGTTCCGGATTCGTCCCCCACAGGTCTTGAGGAGTTGCTTCGCCTCGGCGGGAGAACATCCTTTCTCCGCCATCACGATGGCAACCTTTGGGTTCCGGCCCGATCGTTCGTAGAACCTGGCGGCCTCTCCAGTCGGCAGGCCCGTTGCCTCCTGAACGATCCTTTTCCCCCGCTCAACGAGCTTTCGGGAGTTTGGCGCAACGTCCACCATCAGGTTCCCGTAGACCTTCCCGAGGAGGATCATCGAGATCGTCGTGATCCGGTTCAGGACGAGCTTCGTCGCCGTCCCAGCCTTGAGGCGGGTG
>CAKKSE010000186.1 GCA_919903025.1 Nitrospiria bacterium
AGGGGCGTGCGGGCGACAATCGAACGATGGATCTGCTCGGCGGGAGTGGGCATCGACAGCCATCCTACCGGCTTTGCGCTCCTCGGTCAATGTCTTGGAGGAACGTCCTTGTTGACTTGTCCAAGTTCCGGAACTAAGCTGAGTACCGAAAAAAGCACCAAGGAGGTTCCCCGATGAATACCATTCCGGCACAGGAAATCAAACGGCGCGGGATCTCGGCTGTGGATCAGGCGCTCAAGAAGGGGCCTGTCCACGTGATCAAGAACAACCAGCCGAAGTACGTGATCCTCACGGAGGAGGAGTACAAACGCCTCGCGGATGCGACACAGCCGGGCGGAAGCATCTGGGAGTGGCTTGAGCGGCCGGCGCGCGGCACCCGGACAAAGGAGGAGATCGACGCGTACATTCGCGAAGAGCGCGAGAGCTGGGGAGGCCGGTGAGCGTCTTTCTTGACGCCAGCGCCGTCATCTACTGGGTTGAATCTCCCGACCCGTTCCATGCCGCATTGATCAACCTGTTGCGCCAAATCCACGAGGAGCGCGCTTCGGCCGGTGTGGCCGTTTCGCGCCTAAGCGTTCTCGAATGCTTTGTGAAGCCCTTGCGTCAGCGTGAACACGGGCTGATCCGCGACTACAAGGACTTCTTCTCCAGGAAGGACGTAATGATTGTCGAGATGAGCCCGGCCGTCACCTGGCGGGCCGCGCTTATTCGCGCTGAACGCAATCTCAGCACGCCCGACGCTCTCCAGGCCGCCTGCGCCCTCTCATTGGGGCGCGACGTCGTCTTCGTCACCGGCGACGACGTTTTTGGGAAGGTGCCGGGACTCACGGTGCGGTGCGTGTAGCCTGACCGGGCTCCGCTTTCAGGCGAGAGGAGACCGCAGAAAGGCCGCACCCATCCCGGCGGCAACGGCGTTGGCTCAAGAAAGGAAGGCGTTGCGATGAATGATCAATGCCCCGTCTGCAAGTCCTCCTATGCAAGGATTCTCCATGAGGCTGACTATGGGAACAAGAAGACGTACGAATGCGCCGTATGCGGGAGGTTCACGATCAGCGACACCATGCAAGCCATCAGGTCAAATTTGCCTGCTGATCCCCGTCTTTCGGCTTGGATTCGGAGCCAGGAGGAAGAAGGGCTGGTTCCTCCCTCCCTGTTGAGTGATAATGTTGAAACCATTCGTGCGAATCTTCCCAACTACAAACCGTCGCAGAAGCAACTGCTCCTTCTTCGGGCCATAGAGCGAAGGACAAGATACCCAGGGTACGAGGTGGCGCTAAACCC
>CAKKSE010000187.1 GCA_919903025.1 Nitrospiria bacterium
TCTCCGCTCCCGCTACCGGGCGGCGGGACCCCTCTGGAGCCGGCTTCGAAAATGACGGCGCCGGCGATGGCAAGGCGGTTCGAAGGGCGCGTGGCGCTCGTGACGGGGGCATCAGGGGGGATCGGCGGCGCCGTGGCGCGGAGGCTCTCGGCGGAGGGGGCGTTCGTGGCCCTTCATTACAACCGTTCGAGGGAAGCGGCCGAGAAACTGAAAGGCGGGATGAGCGGCGAGGCCGAGGTCTTCCAGGCCGACCTCACGCGGGCGGACCCGGCGGCTGAACTCGTTGCGAGCGTGGTCAAGCGGTTCGGGAAGATCGACGTTCTCGTTCACGCGTCGGGCATCCGGAAGGACGCGCTTCTCTTCAACATGGCCGAGGAAACCTGGGACGAGGTGATCACGGCGAACTTGAAAAGCCTCTTCGCCGTGACGAAGGCCTGCATGAGGCCGATGATTTCCCAGCGCTCAGGGCGGATCATCGCCGTGTCGTCCCTGTCCGGGATCACGGGGCTTCCCGGCCAGACTCACTATGCCGCTTCCAAAGGAGGGATGATCTCGTTCGTGAAGGCCCTGGCCCTCGAGACGGCGCGGTTCGGCATCACGGTGAACGCCGTCGCCCCCGGTCTCATCGAGACGGCCATGACCGGCGATTCCTCTTTCGCGTCCGTGAAGGAGAAGATCCTCTCGTACGTTCCGATGAAGCGCATCGGCGCGCCGGAGGAGGTCGCCGGTCCCGTGGCGTTCCTCGCCTCGGACGAGGCGTCGTACGTGACGGGTCAGGTGATCCCGATCGCCGGGGGACTCCCATGATGTCCGAGAGAGGAGGAGCTTCCAAGGCTCAAGGCGATGGGGCGGGGGATCGCGGCCGTCTTGGACGCTGAGGGAGTGAGCGTCTTCACGCGCCAGGACGTTGAGCAGGAGCTGGTCGAGATCGAGCGGTTTCTCCAGGCCATCCAGCCCCACCTCGCCGTTGGGGAGGGGTGAGCGGAGGCTGCACTTCTCGGGTTACGCAGGGGTCACAACGGATAGATATCGAAATGGAGGGCCTTGGCGGCCGCGAGGAGCCGTTCGTCGTAGCTCGCCAGGAATGGCCGTTGTCCGCGATTCCTGAGGAAGTCCATCGAAGCTAGGTGAAGGGCGTCGAGTGTCCGGACCGTTGTCGGAAACGCTTCCAGGGCACGCGTGAGGACGGGCGGGACCAGTTCGAGAAAAGCGACGCGACCGAGTAGAGCGCAAACGAAATCGGCATGGCTTTCCGCCAATCGCCTGGCGTGGATTCGGGTCCACACCTCGTACTCGAGAAGCCGGCTTGAAATCAGTGTTTCCCGCCAAAGGGCTTCGGGCGGGACCCGATCCTCCGAGAGTATCTGCGCAAGCGCGACCGAAGTGTCGAGGTAGATCACCGTTCTGCCCGGTCGAGGGCCAGTTCGCCGAGTATTTCCTCGAGCCTTGCGACCGGCGCTCTGTGCGGGGCTGTCTCTGACCGCTCCAAGGGGGGTGTTATCCAACCCTTCCGAACGGCTTCCGCAAGAAGGGCGTCGGCAAGGAGAGGACTTCGGCCCGGACGCGGCGGGACGAGTTCGGCCACAACGCGATCCCGGTCCGTCACGAGGACGGTTTCCCCCCCGGCCGCGAGCCGGACATATTCGCTCAGGCGATTCTTGAGTATCTTGAGACCGACAGCCCGCATAGCGACCTAAAGGTAGCTTCCAGAGGCTACCTTTGTCAAGACGGAACTGGGAGGTGACCGATGCCCGCTTCCTGGGACTTGCGCCCTCCGCGGTGACATGTGCCGTGCGGAGCGGGAAGCGGATCGCAAGAGAGGAAGGATTTCCACCGAATGAGGCAAGACTTTGAATCTTTCAATTACGTCCCCTTCGGTGCCCAATGGGTCAAAACCACTTTGGGCCGATACTGCTGTTGCCTACTCATCCTTCTACCATTTAGTTGCAAAGGGTGAATACATCACGGATGCAGTTAATGCCATGGGAGTAGCATCTGGTAACAACTATTTTTGGGTCGAGACCGCAGAGGGTGCTAGGCAGACTTTTCTTGAGCACATCAAAAACATCAATACAGAGCAGGTCCAGCAGGAATTGGAGGAAAATGTCTCCCAAGAGGAGCCGCGTCACCTTGAAAAGCTGAGGAAAGTTGGTCGTGAGAATGCGCCATAACAACTCGCTCCACCTGACTCGTGGCGCTAACGCGCCACTCGCAGGTGAGCTCAGTGTAAACTTTTTAAACTTTTGGGACGTTGTTTCTAATTATGCATTGTACTTGACAAGCGGATTTGGGTGTGAACACGTCAATCATCACTCATGCGATCGAAAGAGCGGAGGGGCAGAACGAGAACATATAGCATAGATAGAAACAACGTCCCCAGGACCTTTGTGCCACTTTTTGTCAATATTATTTTAAGAATCAGACACATTTCTGGTAAACTTAGGAAAACTACTTACTTACATGGATGGCCCGACGCTTCGCGTCGTGCCATTGGGCCGGATGAGCGGTGGGTTGATGGCCCGCGAAGCGCGGGCCATCAACCCGGATCGAACGGACGCGAATGCGCCGCTCATCCGGCCCATTAGCCGCTGCAGGCTCGCGAAGGTACGCCGTTTCGATCAGAACATTATCTAACGCCCACCGAAGTAAGGGGATACCATGCACCCGGAACCGAATGAACAGACTCAGGGAAAGACCGGCGAACAGGTGAATTACGATGGCCAGTATGCGGCGGTCGGTTGTTGCCGAACGATGAAGAAACTCGGGCAGGGTGACAAATTCCCGGCCTGCCCTCAGCACGGCAGCACAACGTGGGGCTGGATACCGCCAGGCTCATCAATTGCTTTAGCTGACGCCAACTAAGGAGGTCTCGCAGCCGAACGTGCCGGCATGACGGCATTCCGTGCCATTCCATCGTTCCCGGCAGCATGGCGGCGGACTTGCTCGGCACCCACTACGAGGGGAAATCCCTATGCCGAAGCCCAGTGTATCGGATATGAAAACGAGTCTTGAAGACGCCCGATTCTTCTATGAGAAACTCGAGCCAATAATTCGTGGGCCGGAGCAACAGCAGGATCTCGAACTTGTGCGACGGTATTTCCGCGCTTACCTGCACTGCTGGAAGTGCATTCCACACTTTGTTCGAGAGGTCAAAGGCCTCGCCGGGAAGAAAAACGACCCGGCCTGGACTGCCTGGTGCCAGAAGTGGGCGAAAAGACTGGCTCCTGGCGACTCGGATGTGTTCGACTGTCTACGACAAACCCGCGATCACGATACCCATGTTGGAATGATCGAAGTTAAGGGACAAGTAGCGGCGGGTCTGTTTCCCATCGTGATGTTTCAGCCCGGCAAAGGTTCTCAACCTTCCAGGGAACTAATATCGTGCTGCGCCCGCGGCTTGGTTGTAGCCGATCACTTGATCCGAGAGCACGCGAGTGTCTAGCGTCTGCGGCTAACCAGCCGATGAAGTTGACCGGGCCGGCATCACGGCTTTTCGAGAGACGGCGTCGTTGTAAACTTTGGGGACGTTGTTTCTAATTATGCATTGTACTTGACAAGCGGATTTGGGTG
>CAKKSE010000188.1 GCA_919903025.1 Nitrospiria bacterium
TGGTCGGGGCGAGAGGATTTGAACCTCCGACATCCTGCTCCCAAAGCAGGCGCGCTACCGGGCTGCGCCACGCCCCGGACTTCCGGAAAGGATTGTATAGGTACATTACCGGATGACCGAAGTCAACGCCTTTGTGGCGCGGTCGCGGCGAAACGACGCGCCGATCGCCCGGTTCGCGGTTCTTACCCGCCCAACGTGCGCTTCTGAATCTCGAGAAGCTGTCGAATCCCCCGCCGCGCGAGGGCCAACAGCGACGCCAAGTCGCGCTCCCCGAACGGCGCGCCCTCCGCCGTTCCCTGGACTTCGACGAAACGCCCCCGTCCGGTCATGACGACGTTCATGTCCACCTCGGCCGTGGAATCCTCGGCGTACGTGAGATCGAGGACCGGCTTCCCGTCCACGATCCCGACCGAAACGGCCGCGAGACGGTCCGCGAGCGGGTCCCGCTCGATCCGGCCCTCCTTGAGAAGGCGCCGGAACGCCTCGGCAAGGGCCACGTACGCGCCGCTGATCGACGCCGTCCGCGTCCCGCCGTCCGCCTGGATGACGTCGCAGTCTATCCAGACCGTTCTCTGGCCGACGGCCGCGAGGTCCACGACGGCCCGGAGAGACCGGCCGATGAGACGCTGGATCTCGTGCGTCCGCCCGCCGACCTTCCCCTTCGACGACTCGCGGGCAATCCGGCTCCGGGCCGAGCGCGGAAGCATGGCGTACTCGGCCGTAACCCATCCCCGCCCCTTGTCGCGGAGGAACGCGGGGACGCCGTCTTCCACCGTGGCTGTGCAGATGACCCGCGTGTCTCCCACTTCGATGAGAGCCGAGCCCTCCGCGTGCTTGATGTACCCGCGCGTGATCTTGATCGGCCTCAACTGATTTGGTTTCCGTCCGTCCGGTCGCACGTTTCTCCTCTTCCCGAAGATTCGGGGCGTAAGCTACATTTTGGCTTCGCCCGCGGGCGCGGGCGGAGCGTTCTCGCCGACGGGCAGGCGCTCGATCAGGTCTTCGATCCGGCCGTAGGGACGCCTGATGTCGACGTGGCCCGCGAGCGTCTCCTGTTCCACGCCGGCCACGAGCACACGGACCTGGCTCAACTCGGGGAGATTGACGAGGAGCGTGTCGACAATCGATCCCAGGGCCAGGTATTCTCCCCAGATCGTCTCCGCGCGCGCCCCGCTCCCTTCCCCGCGCCCCCATTCAACGCTCACGACCAGCTCGTTCTTCCCGAGCAGGAACAGCGGCCCCGCATGCGTCCCCGGGGGCCAGAGGATCTTGAGCGAAGGGTCGCGCGGTCCGGCAAAGAGAGCGTCCAGGATCCCCCGCGCCTGGGCGACCGTATCGAAACTCACCCGCGGCACCTCGCGAACCTCCGGCGCCAGAAGGGCGTCGGCCGATTCGAAAAAGAGCGTCACCTTGATCCGCTCTTCGCCGGAACCCGGCTCGACCCCGACTTCGCTGGACGGACTGCCCGCGACCGCCGCGGCCGGACGCAGGGGCGGCTTCTCGCCCGGCTTCCACTTAACCGCCGCCGCGACGGCCGCCGCGAGAAAAAGGGCGCCCAACAGCAGGATGATCCGCCCCCAGCGGTCTTTCTTGATTCTCTGCCGTCCGGTCGTCCCGTTCACGGATTCTCCGGTCCCTGCGGTTTCTTTCCGGCCGAGGAAGATGGGACCGCGCGCTCCTCCGGAGAAGAAGGCGGACGAACAGCTTTCCGAATCGACTCCATAAGGAGCTTCGCCATCCGCGACTGGAAGGCCGGGTCCTTGAGGACCCCTTCGGCCGCCGCGTCTCCCAGGAACTCGAATTCGACGGCCGCGGCGGGCACCGTCAGGCCTGCAAGCTCCGCCAAGGGAGCCTGGCGGAGGGCCGACTCATGGACCTCCCGTGCCGCGGAGAGGCTCTTCTTGAGAACTTCGCCGAGACGCGCGCTCTCCTGGATGGCGGAAAACTGCTGAAAGTCCCAGAGCGTCGTCTTCCGGACACCGCCCACGAGAGGGAAATCGAGGGCCGAGACCGTCTTGCCCGCCGTCCCGCCGATCATCCCGGCGTACGACTGAGTGTAGACGTTCACGGCCCGCTTTCCTTCCCGCCCCATCCGGGCCGCGTGGAGCGAGAGGTACGCGGACGCCCGGCCCCGTCCGGCGACGGCCGCCCGCTCACGGACCGGAAGCGTGTAATCGGCCTCGCGCGTAAGCACGACCTCCACGCGGGGAGAAAGCGACGATCCCGCCTTCTGGATGGCCCTCGCCAGCGAGAGGACCCAGTCCTTCTCCCTGATCCCCGCGGCGCCGACGCTCCCCGCCCGCTCGCCGCCGTGCGCGGGATCAACGACGAGAACGAACTCCCCCGACGTCTCCTTCGGGACCGGCCGCCGCGGCGGCTCGTCCCCGACCGCGCCCGGCGCCGCCTTCTCCGCGGCCTTGGCCGACTTGCCCCGCCTGAGATCGACGACGAAACGCCTCGGCTTGTCCGCCCCGGCGGGCTGGTCCAGGGAGAACGTGCGGTAGTCGAGGAAAGACTCCCCGAGGTCGACCGTGAAGGTCGTCACGTCCCCCGAACTTAACCGGATCTGGCGGATGACGCCGTCTCCGACGCTCTTCGGCCAGTCCTTGCCCTCGATGACGACGCGCCCTTCGGGGCGGACGACAAGACGGCTCGACCGCTCCTCCCCCGGACCCGCGACGAGAAGCGTGAAGAACGGAACAGCCTGGTCCGACTCGAACGTCACGCGCGTGATCTGGGGGAAGCTCTTTACGTGAACAGTGAGGCGGGGAACGGCTGTCTCCGCCTCCTGCCCGAAGGCGGAAGGAGGGACTGCTGCTGCGCCAGCCAGGAGGAAGGACAGCCAGAGACCGAACAGCCCGCCCCTTCCCGCCCGCCGGGCGGCAGGCCAAGCGGGAGGATAGGGCGGACGATAATATTGGTGGAGGCGGCGGGAATCGAACCCGCGTCCGAAGATCCTCAGCACAGGGCCCCTACGTGCGTAGTCTGCGGGTTTGGGTCTGTTCGCCTTCCTCCCCACCCCGCTGACGCGCGGGAAAGAAGACTATCTGGAAGTTGGTCTCGGCCTCCCGTCTCCAGACACCGGGAAACCCAGCCCGCAGCTCTGACGCCCTGTCCCCCGCGCGGGCGGCGGAAGACAGCGCGTGCGGCTAGTTAAGCCGCAAGTGCCAACTCGTGGTCGGCAGTTGTGTTTTGCCCAGATGTTTTGCGAGGGTTCTGGACCTCGGCACGCGCCCCTGCACCTCCTGATCCCCGTCGAAGCCGGTCGCCCCCAAAGGACAAAGTCGAATCGACGTCTGCCTTATTTTACGCTCAACCCAGCGCTCCGTGTCAACTGTTGTAAGAAACGGCGAGTCGGTGAATGGGTGAATCGGCAATGACCGACAAGGTCTTCCTGGCCCTACCGTCTCACCGCGGCCTTGACCGCCTGCTCGACCTCGCGCTTCGCCGTTCGCTCCCGGATCGCCTCCCGCTTGTCGTGGATCTTCTTCCCCTTGGCGAGGCCCATCTCGATCTTCGCCCGCCCCTTCTTGAAGTAGATCGAGAGCGGGACGAGCGTCATCCCCTTCTGGGCCGTCTGGCCGGCAAGCCGGACGATTTGATCCTTGTGAAGGAGGACCTTCCGCGACCTGAGCGGCTCGTGGTTCGCGTACCCCCCGCGCTCGTAGGGCGGGATGTGACAGTTGATGAGGAAAGCCTCGCCGTTCGCGACGCGGACGTAGGCGTCTCTCATGTTGGCTTGCCCGGCCCGGAGCGACTTGACCTCCGAACCGGTCAGGACGAGCCCTCCCTCGAACACGTCCGCGATCTCGTAGAGGTAGCGGGCCTGCCTGTTCGTCGCCGCCACGAGCCTGTCAGGGGCTTCCTTTTTCACTCACGTCCCTTGAAAAACGCCGGCGGGCCGCCTTTGGCTGTATTCCCGCTCTACCGGCTGTCCCATTTCGGGGCTTGTCCATCCGCCGACTCACCCATTTGCCGCCCTGTCCGGCCGCTGTTTTTTTTCGTCCGGTGGGTTGACTGACCCTTCCGCGTTTGTTATCTTAGCACAATTCTTCGGCCTGAAAGGAGTTGCTCCGCGCGTGTTTCCCGTTCCCGTCATCCTGGCCCAGGGCCCGGCGTTCGACACCGGCATCGCCAGTCTCGTTCTCAGCGCCGGGCTCGTCGTCAAAAGCGTCCTCCTCCTCCTCCTGCTCTTCTCCGTCGTCTCCTGGGCGATCATCTTCTACAAGCTCTGGGTCTATCACAAGGCGAAGCAGGCGACCAAGGCGTTCATCCCCCTCTTCCGCAAGGGATCGCGGCTCGATTTCATTTACACGGCGTCGAGCGGCATGACGGAGTCCCCGGCCTGCCGCGTTTTTCGCGCCGCGTTCGCCGAGATGACGCAGTCAAAGAGGGATGAGGGGGGAGACTGGGGGCCCGAGAAGGGGTTCCCGACGACTCTGCCCGTCCTGGACAACGTGGACCGCGCCCTCAAGCGGGCCGCCTTGACGGAGACGGCGCGCCTCGAATGGGCCCTGTCCTTCCTGGCGACAACAGGGAGCACGACGCCGTTCATCGGCCTGTTTGGAACGGTCTGGGGGATCATGGACTCCTTCCGGAACATCGGCGCCTCGGGCGGGGCGGCCTCTCTCGCCATCGTAGCCCCCGGAATCTCAGAGGCGCTCGTGGCCACGGCGGCCGGTCTCGCCGCGGCCATCCCGGCCGTCATCTTCTACAACCTCTTCACGCATCGGGTTGGTCTCTTCACCACCGAGATGGAAGCCCTGTCGGCCGAAGTCCTTAACATCGTCGGGCGAAACGCCGCGGAGCGGGTGACGGCTTCCACGGAAAACCGGATCTAGGCGCCGCGATGGCCGCTCCTAGAAGAAAAGGAGTGATGGCGGAGATCAACGTCACTCCCCTGGTCGACGTCGTCCTGGTCCTCCTCATTATCTTCATGGTCACGGCCCCCATGATGCAGCAGGGGCTGGACGTGAACCTGCCGAAGGCCTCGGCGAAGGCCCTTCCCGCCGAAGAAGAAAAGATGATCGTGACGATCACCAAGAAGCAAGAGGTCTATCTGAATAAGACGAAGTTCGCCGTGAACGACCTGCGCCCCAAGCTCCAGGCGATCTACGCCGACCGGACGCGGAAGGAGATATTTCTCAAGGCCGACCGGGACGTCTCCTACGGATTCGTCGTCCAGGTCATGGCCGAGATCAAGAAGGCCGGCATCGAGAAACTGGGCATGGTCACCGAGCCTCTCGTGGAGCCCTCATGATGAGCGGGATCCCCTACACCGCGTTCATCCCTCCGCCGTCGATGACCCGGCTGGGATGGCTCATCGGCCTGTCTCTCGTGGTCCACGCCGTGCTCCTCGCGGGCACGGTCGTCCTTCCGCGTCTCTTCACGGCCAATCGATTCTACGTTCCGCCCGTCTACACGGTCAGCCTGGTCTCGGAGGAGGCGCCCGCCCCGTTGCCCCGGACTTCCGGGGAGGTCTCGCCGGCCCCGCTTCCGGCGATCCGGAAGCCCGCGGAGCCCCGGGAACGAATGACGCTCCCCGCCAAGGAGAAGGACACGGTCAAGGAGGCGGTTCAAAAGCTCAAGGAGAAGAGGATGCGCCAGGACGCGCTGAAGCAGATCCGCGACAGGGTCGCGCACCGCAAGGCGCCCCAGGCCGCCGCTTCGCGGGGAGTCCCAGGCCCGCCCGTCCGCTCCGGCGTCGTCACCCGCGACCAGCTCGACCTCAAGTTCAAGGTCTACTACGGCCTGATCTGGGAAAGGGTCCAGTCGGCGTGGATCCTCCCGGAGGCGATCTCGAGGCAGAACCGGAAGCTTGAGACGATCGTCGCGATCCGCATCCAGCGGAATGGCCAGATCGTGAAGACCTGGGTGGAGAAGGAATCGGGGGACCGGGCCTACGACCAGTCCACCCTGCGGGCCGTCGCCAAGGCAAATCCCCTGCCCCCGCTCCCCTCGGACTTTACGGGCGAGTACTTCGAGGTGGGCCTTCGCTTCACGCCGGAGGGAGGATAGAAAACCCGAATGCAAATTGGAAATTGTAAATTGAAAATTGTAAATCAAAGGATGAAAGCCTGCGCCGGACTATGCCGGAAGACGATTGCTCCGCTTGTGTTCTTCGGAGCCGTGGCGATCCTCGCCTCGGAGGCCTCGGCCAAAGTCTACCTGGACATCAACAACCCGGGCGGACGGCGCCTTCCCATCGCCGTCCCGTCCTTCATCGTTCTGGAGGGAGCCGATCCCGCGGGCGCCGCGTCCGAGATGGCGGCGGTCATCGCGGGGGACCTCAAGTTCTCCGGCTTCTTCGAACCGGTCCCGGCCGAGAAGTTCATCGAGGACCCCCGGAAGAAGGCGCTCACCCGCGAGGAGATCCACTTCCCGGACTGGACGGCAATCGGCGCCGAGGCGCTCGTCAAGGGCGGCATCCGCATGGCCGGCCCCCGGATGGAGATCGAGATCCGGCTCTTCGACGCCGTCCAGGGGCGGATGATCGTGGGCAAGAAGTACACCGGCGAGATCAAGGACGCCCGCCGGATCGCCCACCGCTTCTCGAACGAGGTGTTCAAGGCCTTCACGGGAGAGGACGGAATCTTCGAGACGCAGATCGCCTTCGTGCGCCGCGAGAAGGACCACAGCCAGATCTTCATCGCCGACTACGACGGGGCCGGCGCCGCCCCCGTCCTGTCCGGGAAGGCGATCAACCTGAAGCCCCGCTGGCACCCGGACGGAAAGCGCTTGGCCTACACCTCCTACAAGCGCCGGAACCCGGACATGTACGAGGTCGAGATCGCGTCGGGCCGGGAAAAGCTCCTGTCGGGATACGCGGGGCTGAACCTGGGAGGCGCATGGTCTCCGAAGGGAGATACGATCGCCCTGACGCTCTCGCGCGACGGAAACTCCGAGATCTACGCGCTCGATCCGCGCACGGGGGGCCTCTCCCGCCTGACGCAGCACTCGGCCATCGACGTCTCCCCCGCCTGGTCCCCCGACGGCTCCCGGATCGCCTTCGTCTCGGACCGGTCCGGCTCCCCCCAGATCTACGTCATGGACGCGAGCGGCGAGAACGTCCGCCGGGTCACGTTCGAAGGAAACTACAACACGTCCCCCGCCTGGTCGCCGCGGGGCGACAAGATCGCTTTTACCTCTCGGCGGGGCGGCGCATTCCAGATCGCCGTCGTGAATCCGGACGGCACGGACATGAAGGTCCTGACGAACAACGGAGCGTCCCACGAGGATCCCACGTGGTCTCCCGACGGACGGTACCTCGTCTTCAGCTCGCGGCGGAACGGCCGTCATCAGATCAACATCATGCCGGCTCAGCAGGGAATCGCTCCGCTGGCCGTCACGTCGAAAGGAATGGATCTCACGCCAGCCTGGTCCCCCAGGCGGCCCTAGATTGAATGATGAAGCGCGCCCTGGATGCCGAAGAACCCGCTTTCTTGGGCGGGGGTCTTCAACAGATCTCTCATAACCTTCAAGGAGGTGCCAAGATGTCGAAAGCGATTCAAATGATCATGGTGGTTTTCGCTTCTGCGTTCCTGTTAGCCGCGGGTTGCGCCGAAAAACCGAAGGCGGGCGAAGCGGGCATGGCCCCTGGAGCCGAAGCCGGCAAGGGCGCCGGCGCCGGCGTGGGGGAAGCCGGACTGGGAGACGTCCCGAAGTCCGTCGAGGAATCGGCCGCCCTCAAGGACATCCACTTCGACTTCGACA
>CAKKSE010000189.1 GCA_919903025.1 Nitrospiria bacterium
ATTACCCCTCTTTGGAAAAGAGGGGGCAGGGGAGATTCTGCAAGAACGTGTCTATGCTATTCCAAGAAGCTTAATAAAAGCCCCGGCATCCCACAAGAGCGACAACCATAAGGCGGCGACTACGCTTTCAACACCGCCCCCGTCGAGCCTGACGTGACCATCTTGGCATAGCGCGCGAGCCACCCCGAAACGACGCGCGGAGCGGGGGGCTTCCAGTACTCCCGACGGGCGTTCATTTCGTCCTCGCTCACGTCCACGTCGAGAGTCCGGCGCTCCAGGTCGATCCGGATCGTGTCGCCGTTCCGGAGCAGGGCAATCGGCCCTCCCTCGGCCGCCTCGGGCGAAACGTGGCCGATGCAGGCGCCGCGCGTGCCGCCGGAGAACCGGCCGTCCGTGACAAGGGCAACCGACTCGCCCAGCCCCATCCCGACGATATTCGCCGTGGGAGCCAGCATCTCGACCATGCCCGGGCCTCCCTTGGGCCCCTCGTAGCGGATGACAACCACGTCTCCGGCCTTCACCTTCCCGGCGAGGATTCCCGCGTTCGCCTCCTCCTGGGATTCGAAGATCACCGCCGTCCCCTCGAACTTCATCATCCCCGGGGTGACGGCGGCCGTCTTGACGACCGCTCCCTCGGGGGCGAGATTGCCGAACAGGATCGCGAGTCCCCCTCTTGCGGAGTGGGCTCTTTCGATCGGGCGGATGACCTCGGGATCGAGGATTCCGGCGTCCGCGATGTTTTCGCCCAGCGTCTTCCCGGTCACGGTCGGCTGGTCGAGACGGAGGACGCCGTCCTTCCGCGAGATCTCCTTGAGGATCGCCGACACGCCCCCGGCCCGGTCCACGTCCTCCATGTGCCAGGAGGATGCGGGCGCGACCTTGCACAGATGGGGGACCTTCTCCGCCAGCTCGTTGATCCGCCGGAGGGGATACTCGATCCCGGCCTCGTGGGCAACGGCGATCGTGTGGAGGACCGTATTCGTCGATCCCCCCATGGCGATGTCGAGGGCGAACGCGTTGTCGATCGCCTCGCGCGTGACGATGTCGCGCGGCCGGACGCCGTCACGGACAAGATCGACGATCCGCCGCGCGGCGCGCCGGACCAGGTCCTTCCTCCTCGGATCGACCGCCAGGATCGTTCCGTTCCCCGGGAGCGCGATTCCCAGGGCTTCCATCAGGCAGTTCATCGAGTTCGCCGTGAAGAGACCGGAGCAGGAACCGCAGGTGGGGCACCCCTTGTCCTCCAGCTCCTTGAGCTCGGCGTCGCTGATCTTCCCGGCCGTCCGCGCTCCCACTCCCTCGAAGATCGTGATGAGGTCGACCGCGCGGCCGTTTGCGAGATGCCCCGCCGCCATCGCCCCCCCGGACACGAGGATCGACGGGACGTTCACGCGCATGGCCGCCATGAGCATCCCCGGCACGATCTTGTCGCAGTTGGTGATGAAGATGAGTCCGTCCAGCGCGTGGGCGTTCGCCACGGTCTCGACGGAGTCCGCGATCAGCTCCCGCGAGGGAAGAGAATAGTGCATCCCGGCGTGACCCATGGCGATCCCGTCGTCCACGCCGATCGTGTTGAACTCGAACGGCATCCCCCCGGCGGCCCGAATCTCCTCCTTGACGATCCGGCCGAATTCTTGAAGATGGACGTGGCCCGGAACGATGTCGATATAGGAGTTGGCCACGCCGATGAACGGCTTCTCCATGTCGGCGTCGGTCACGCCGCAGGCCTTGAGAAGCCCCCGGTGCGGCGCCCGCTCGATTCCTTTCTTGATCGCATCAGAACGCATCAATCCTCCTCTACCCCACCCAGCCTCCCCTTACAAAGGGGAGGAGGGATTTTCCGATTCACCGATTCACCTATTCACCGATTGACCGATTGACCGATTCACCGGTCCTTGTTATCTTCCGAACGAAATCCTCAGCGCCTCGGCCACACGGACCAGCTCGCCCCTCGGCGGGACGCCCCTCATTTTTCCGGCGGCGCTCGCGAGAGACGCCGAAGAGATCTCCCCTCCCCGGACGCAGACCAGCCGTCCGAACCGGCGGCGGCGGACCAGATCGACGGCCGCGACGCCCAGGCGCGTCGCCAGAATCCGGTCGAACGGCGTGGGACTCCCGCCCCTCTGAAGATGCCCCAGGACGGTCACGCGCGTATCGATCCCCGTCCGCAGGGTGATCTCGGCCCCGACCTTCTGCCCGATCCCGCCCAGACGCTCCGCCCGGCCTCCCGCGGCCTTCTCCGCCAGCGAGACCGACCCTCCCCTGGGCTTCGCCCCCTCGGCCGCGACGATGAGGGAGAATTTGGATCCCCGGCGCCGCCGGGTCATGATCTTCTCGCACATTGCCTCGTAGTCGAACGGGATCTCGGGGATCAGGATCACGTCCGCCCCGCCCGCGATCCCGCTCTCGAGCGCGATCCAGCCGGCGTACCGTCCCATGACTTCCAGAACGATGACCCGGTGGTGGCTCTCCGCCGTCGTGTGGAGCTTGTCGAGGGCCTCCGTGGCCGTCGTGACCGCCGTGTTGAACCCGAACGTGATGTCCGTCGACGCAAGGTCGTTGTCGATCGTCTTCGGAACGCCGACCATCGGGAGCCCCTTCCGGTGGAGATCGTACGCAATCCCCATCGTCCCGTCTCCGCCGATCGTCACCACGGCGTCGAGCCCGAGTTTCCGCGCGTTCCGAAGGACGAGCGGAGAGAGGTCGCGCGTCACGACCTTTCCCCTGACCTCGGCCTGATACTTGAACGGGTTCCCCCGGTTCGTCGTCCCCAGGATCGTCCCCCCCTGCGGAAGGATCCCCCGGATCGCGAGCGGCGTCAGGACCTTCGACTTGGCCGTGTCGATGAGGCCGTCGAACCCGTCGAAGATCCCCACGACCTCCCATCCGTGCGTATTGACGGCCGTTTTCACGACCGCCCGGATGACGGCGTTGAGTCCCGGGCAGTCGCCCCCCCCCGTCGAAATCCCGATCCTCCGAATCGGCTTCATCCGTCTCCCCTCCCGGAAAAGTAGTCCTTGAGCGCCTGGGCGGTCGAAGGGAACGCGAGATCGTCCCACGGAATCTCGTCCCGCCCGAACAGACCGACTTCCAGCGTCTCGTCCCCAACCGAAGGCCGCGCGCCGTTTCCCTCGGCCTCATAGACAATGATCACGACGGGATACCCGGGATACGAATAGACGCCCACGAGGCCCGTGATCGTCACGTCGAGGTTCACCTCTTCCCGCGTCTCCCGGCGCGCGGCGTCTTCCATCCGCTCGCCCACGTCGGCGAACCCGCCGGGGTAGACCCACTTTCCGTACGCGGGCTCGATCCCCCGGCGCAGGAGGACGATCTTTCCGTCCACGCGCGGGATCGCGCAGGCCGCCACCTTCGGGTTCTGAAAGAAGATGAACCGGCAGGCGTCGCACACCAGCCGCTCCGGCTCGTGGTCCCGGAGCCTCCGCGTCGCAAGCCCCGCCCCGCACCTCGGGCAGTAAGCGAAAACGGCGCCCTGATAGTGCGGATGGTCGATCTTCGTCTCTTCTGTTTTCTGATTCACCGATTCACCCATTCACAGCTTTCAGCGATCAGCCTTCAGCCGTCAGCTTTAAGC
>CAKKSE010000190.1 GCA_919903025.1 Nitrospiria bacterium
AAAAGTCGTGGTGCCTGGCTGTTTTTCGCCGCCGCAAAGCGGACAGAGTCCGAAGTTCTCGCTCATGATTCTTTCCTCCTGGTCCGGAAATCCGGTTCGAAGTGTTCAAGGTCCGGCCGGTACGCGGTGATGACATGGCATATCCGTGCGACGGGATCAGCGGCGGCCACCACGTGCACCGGCTCCGGTTCCAAATGCAGAATGAGGCAGCTCGGATACGGACGGTCCGTCGTCCGGGCCATCCGGGACGTTGCTAGTTTAGCTAGGTTATTTGCATCGCCCTTCAGTGCCGGAGGGAGACCGGACGGAGACCGTGATGTTGCCAAGTCATTCATCTTTTCCGATCCTCCCCCTGCCCCTCACCGCCCATACTTAACCCGCCGTTCCTTGACCTGAAAGCCGATCTTGCGGCGTTTGGGTTCTGGCGGCGCCATGAGTTGGCGGATGGCCGCAAACAAGCTTCGAATGTGCTCGTCGTGGCTGACCACTTTGCGCTCTAACTCCGCCAGTTTTTGAGCGAGCTCTTTGTGAGTGGACAACATTTCCCGAATCTTTACAAATGCTCGCACCACGTAGACACTCGCTTCGACGGCACGCGGTGTGTTGAGAACGCTCGCCGCCATGATCGCGCCATGCTCGGTAAAAGCCATGGGTGTGTAACGCGTGCCTCCCCAGGCTGCACTTGAGGTCGCAAATTGCGACCTCAAGTTCCTAACCTCTTGTGGATCAAGGAGAAACATGAAGTCAGCCGGAAAGCGTTCCTTGTTTCTTCTTACTTGCTCCTTCAGGCGTTTCGTGGACACGCCGTACAGCCCCGCCAGGTCCGCATCCAGGATGACCTTCTGCCCTCGAACCACCAGGATCGCCCGTTCAACCCCCTCAATGGGAACAACTACCTTGCGATTGGTCATGCCCCGGCTCCTGGTTGTCCTGCCAATTCTACGCCGTCAGATGCCTAAACGCGAAATCCACCGTGAAACCGATCTACATTGCGTTCACGCGGCCCGTCCGGGGCGTTGCCACGTCATACAGTTTCCCGATCCCCACTCCCGCCTCTCACAGCCCATACTTCACCCGTTTTTCCTTCACCCGAAACCCGATCTTCCGGCGCTGGGGCGCGGGCGGCTTCATCAGTTCGCGGATGGCGTCGAAGACGACTTTGAACTGCGAATCGTACTTCCGCTCCAGCGCGTCCAGCTTGCGGGCCATCTCTGCATTGGAGGCGAGCATCTGCCGGAGCCCGACGAAGGCTCGGACCACGAAGACGCTCATCTTGACCGCCCGGGGGCTGTTCAGCACATTGGCCGCCATGATCGCGCCGTGCTCCGTGAAGGCGTAAGGCAAAAACCTTGGGTCGCGATGCTTCTGCGAACCGGTCGCAAATTGCGACCGGTTATCCGACCCCTTCGAAGTCGCAACTTGCAACTTCGAATCTGCAACCTCCTGCTTTGTAAGTTGAAAAGCGAAATCCGATGGGAACCGGTCCGCGTTCCGTTTGACCTGCTCATTCAGACGCTTCGTCGGCACACCGTAGATCCGCGCCAGATCGGCGTCCAGGATGATCCTGCACCCTCGAACGGAGAGAATCCGTCCGCGAATCTCGTCCGGATCGTGTTGAATCAACGTTTCAGCCATGAGCTCCTCCCTGAACGGCAATCATCCCTGCCGCCCGCCGCGCGCGGATCGAGGCGACTCCTTCTCAGACACCCCGCCCGTTCTTCTACCACGCCCCCGTGACAAATGGGGTCACGCACGGCCAGTCGATCCCCCTCACCCTGGCCCTCTCCCTCGTAGGGGAGAGGGGAAAAAAAGAGGGCCTCTTCCGCAAGGGGTGAGGGAGGCATCACCCTTCCTGTTCCTCAACGGCTTTATCGCCCATACGTTACCCGCCGCTCCTTCACCCGAAACCCGATCTTCCGGCGCGGGGGCGCGGGCGGCTTCATCAGTTCGCGGATGGCGTCGAAGACTACCCTGAACTGGGCGTCGTACTTTTTCTCCAAGGCGTCGAGCTTTCTGGCCAGATCCGCGTTCGAGGCGAGCATCTGCCGGAGGCGCACGAATGCGCGCATGATCTCAATGTTGACTTTCACTGCTCTTTCGCTGTTCAGCACGCTAGAAAGCATGGCCACGCCTTGTTCGGTGAAGGCGTAGGGCAGGTAGCGCCGACCGCCCCGACCACCTACTTTTGACATTCCAATTTGGAATCTCAAAGACCCCGCTTCTTCTTTCGTCAACTGGAACATGAAATCCTGCGGAAAGCGATCGATGTTTCGCTTCACTGCCTTGTTCAGATTGTACGTCTTTACACCATACAGGTCTGCAAGATCACGGTCGAGCATGACCTTGTGGCCTCGAATCCAATAGATCTTTCTATCGATGATTTCCGCCGGAACAAGCGCTTCCATTCGGACTCTCTTCCCCGGAAACCGTAAGGTTGTCACGCTCTTTCAATTCTTCCGATCGCCCCTGCCCCTCAGCCTCTCTCCGGGACGCGCTTCACCGTCAGATCGCTCAAGACATACCACGCCCCGCGGCATCCGGGGTCGCGGGCGATTGCCCGAATACGCCCAGTGGCTTCCCGCCGTAGACGATCGCGAATCCGCGGAGAGGCGAGAGCTCGGCAAGACTTTCGAGGCGCCTCAGCATCCCCAGCACCCGGTCCTCGCCGAAGGCCCGGTGCCGGCGGATCTCGATCTTCCCTTTGTACACGACCCCCGCCACGGCGCTCCCCTGTTCATCGCTCTCGTAGGCCACGCCCGGAGCCCGGAGCGTCTTGTGCTCCATCCTGACCGGCCCCAGGACGATCCCCCGGTCGCTGACGACAGCCTTGATCTGGTACGCCAGCTTCGCCGTCTCGGCAATAAGATCGGCCATCATGACGCAGGACACGCCCATCGCCGCCCTCCCCATGCCACGCCCGCGTGACATCCGGGGTCACGCCTCATCCTCGGCGCTCGGAGCCTCTCCGTCTTTCGACAGGAGGTCCATATAGGCCTCCCAGGTCTTTCGGCTCACGCGGGAGAAAATGCTCGCCCCGAGCCGGGGATCCCGGTCCCTCTCGCATACGTATTGATCTGCCGCTTTGCGGATCTCTGCGGCGATCGCCTCGCGATTCTAGATGGCGTAGAGAGGGTCGGACTCCAGAAGGTCCGCAAGATATCTCGCTTCCCCCTTCGCTTCTCCCGTGTAGTCCAGAATGAGGCTCTCCAGGACGTACGCAAGATGGTTCAAGACGCGAATGTACGAGTCCATGACTGCGCGCTCCTCTCCGGGGTCCGGGCGACGGTCGGATGTCGGCTTCTCTTTCCGCCGCCCCGCCTTTCACGGATTTGGGACCGGCATCCAGCCCGGCTTCTACCACGCAGTTGTGACAGATGGGGTCACGGGGGCGGAAAAGATTGACGGCGGTTCCGGTTTGAAGAATCGAGTACGAGGACTTATGGAAACGGGTGCGTGACGGGGATCGGGAACCCCCGCAAGAGGATTGTGTCGAGCGCTTCGCGTGGAGGGGGTCCACGGGCAGGTCGTCTCTCCGAATAGGGCCTCCCTGGCTGGGTCAGAGAACGGCCGTCAGTCCAGCGGATTGCCCTGAAGATTCAAGGTGTTCGGGAGAGGCCTCCCGGTTATCCGCCGCTGTTCACGCCGCATACCGCAGGACTTCCAATTCGATCGAAGCATCAACGCCTTGGAGCATCTCCTCCACCCGCGCCATGATGGGGTCTTCCAGCAGATAATCGCCGCACT